>JAQUZL010000088.1 GCA_028691385.1 Oscillospiraceae bacterium | reverse complement strand
GGCTTCCGGACGCACAACTATGACGGCTATGTTGGCACGATCGAGTGGGGCGAGGGCAGCGAGCTGCTGGGCGTTTTGTCCCATGTGGACGTGGTTCCGGCGGGCGATCTTAGCGCATGGAATTCTGACCCCTTTACCCTGACCGAGCGGGACGGCATGTACATTGGCCGCGGCGTGGCTGACGATAAAGGACCGCTGCTGTCCTGTCTGTACGGCATGTACGCGCTCAAGCAGATGGGTCTGCATCCCAGAAAGCGCGTCCGATTCATCATTGGCACCAACGAAGAAACCGGCTGGGGCTGCATTCATTATTATAAAGAGCATCACATGGAGTCGCCCACCGAAAGCTTTTCGCCGGATGGCATGTATACCGTGGTCAACCGGGAAAAGGGCATCTATACCGGCACATTCAGCAGGCAGGTTTCCACCGCCTGCACCATCCACGCCGGTGAAGCATCCAATCTGGTTCCGGCGCACGCGGAAGCGGTGCTGCCGGCAGATGCGGACGAAACGGCGCTCCGGCGGGCGGCCGCGCGCTATGGCGCGCAGATTGCCATCGCAGCGGACGGTACCATCCATGTGACGACCAAGGGCCGCAACGCCCCGTCGCATACGCCGAAAAACGGCGTGAGCGCCATTACCCCGTTGTTGGCGGTGCTCAGCGAAGCGGCTGCGCCTGCGCTCCAGGATGCCTGCCGGGCGCTGCTCTCCATTGCCAACGGCACGGACGGCGCGCAGATGGGCATTGCCTGCGAGGATGAACCCTCCGGCAGTCTGACGGCAAACTTGGGTCTGCTCAGCCTGGAAGAAGGCACGCTCACCGCAACCTTTGACGTGCGCACACCGGTTACCCGCGACATTGCCGCCATTGCGGAAGCGGTGGCCTCGGTGCTGTCCGGGCTTGGCTTTACGCCGGAGAATCAGCATTGCAAAGCGCCGCTGTACGTGCCGAGCGACACCCCGCTCATTCAGGCGCTTTGCGGCGTCTATGAAACCGTCACAAACACGGCGGCGGTGCTGTATTCCATTGGCGGCGGCACGTATGCCCGCGCATTTGATAACTGCGTGTGCTTTGGCGCGGTCTATCCCGGCGAGGACTTGACGGTGCATTCCCCCAACGAGCGCACCGCGGCAGAAAATATAATCAAGAATACAAAGATGTATGGTCTTGCAATCTATGATTTGGCGATCAAAAAGGAGTAACCAAATATGAAACACTTTAAGAAAGCACTTTGCGGCCTGCTTGCAGCTTCGATGATGGTGAGCATGGCGGCCTGCGGCGGCGCGACCAACACGCCCGCGACCACCACGCCCGCAGCCACGGATTCCACCGCAGCTTCCGGCGACACGATCCTGCGCCTGACCTGCACCACCACGCCGGATACCTGCGATCCCGCCAAAGGCTCCGGCGAGAATGACGATAACCTCTACGTGAACGTCTATGAAGCCCTTGTGAAGCCAAACACGGCCGACGGCTCTGCCGAGCCGTGGCTGGCCACCGAGTGGGCCTATGACGAGGCGACCAACACCTATACCTTCCAGCTGCGCGACGATGTTGTCTTTGCGGACGGCGCTGCGTTCACGGCTGCAGATGTCAAGTACAGCATGGATCGCATGCTGGCCATCAACGATGGCTACGCCTACCTCTACACCAACTATGTGGATTCCACCGAAGTGATCGACGAGCGCACGGTTGCGTTCCATCTGAACCAGACCTACGGCCCGTTCATCTCCTCCTTGGAGAAGTTCTATATTCTCAACGCCACGGCGATGACGGCCAACACCGAAGCTGCCGGCGACTATGGCGAGAACGGCGACTACGGCACCAAGTACCTGCTCAATCATTCCGCAGGCTCCGGCGCATATGAAGTGACTGCCTTTGAGGTCAACAACTCCTACAAGCTGGCGCAAAACGCCGCCTGGTGGGGTGAGGCCGGCGAGGCTGCGCCCAAGAATGTGGAAATGATGCAGCTAACCGATGCCGCAACCTCCAAAATGCTGCTGCAGAGCGGCGAGGTTGATCTGCTTCACGGCCATCAGGAGTCCTCTACCGTCGCAAGCCTGACCGCCGGCGGCTATCAGAGCGCCGCTGTCGAGGAATATGGGCTGGACTACTTCATGATTAATACCAAGTCCCAGCCCACCGACGACGTGCATATCCGCAAGGCCATCTCCTATGCCTGCGATTATGACGCCATGAGCAAGATCTACGGCGGCTGCGCGCCGGCCACCGGCCCGATTCCGTCCTCTCTGTGGGGCTATTCCGCCGATACCACCCAGTTCACCTATGACCTTGAAAAGGCCAAGGCGGAGATTGCACAGTCTGCCTATGCCGACTCCCTGGCAAGCCACCCCATCGAGATTGATTACATTCAGGGCAACGGCGAAACCGGCAAGCTGTGCATGCTGCTTGCCGAGGCGCTGCAGAGCGTCGGCTTCACCGTATCCATTGAAGAGGTCCCCTGGGTTTCCTTCTGCGACAATGAAACAGACGTTTCCACCTCCCCCAATATCACCAACTGCTTTGTCACCGCTTCCTATCCGGAAGCCGGCTCTTTGCTCGAAACCAAATACGCCTCCTGGACGCTTGGCAACTACAACCAGAACGAATGGCTGCAGGATGACGCGCTGGACGCGATGATCCTGGATGCACTCTCCACCGTCAATGATGACGAGAGAAGCCAAAAATATGCCGAAATCCAGCGCTACATCACCGGCGAGGTTGTCCCCTCCGTCTACACCTTCGTGTCCACCGCCAAGCCGGTTTGGAACGCGGCGTCGTTCGACTGGTGTGTCGCCGAGGGCAATATTCGCGGCGTGCTGGAATGGAACTTCTATTATAACGATTTCACTATGCTGGGCTAATCCCCACCGGGTGAAGAACGGATTCGGTTGCGGAGCCGTGACTCCGCAACCGAATTCGGTGTAAATAGCTGCCTCTGGGCCTACTTTCAAGGGTGTGCAGAGGAACCAGAACACGTGAACCGCCGCCGGCGAGAGATTTTCAAAGATTGGAAAGCGAGGGCCCTATGAAAAAGTCTGGAAATATGATCTTGAAAAAGATCCTTCATATGGTGTTTATCCTTCTGCTGCTGTCACTGATCGTATTTTCGTTTATACGACTGATTCCGGGTGATCCGGTAAAAAGCTCTCTTGGCCCACTGGCCTCGGAGGATACCATCGCCCAGTACCGACACCAGCTGTATTTTGACCGCCCACTTCTGGTACAGTGGTTTCACTGGCTGACGGGCGTCGTGACGCGGGGCGATTTCGGAACGTCGCTCTATACCCATCGCGCGGTGTCGCTGGACATTGCGCAGTATCTGCCAAAAAGTCTGGAGCTTTGTGCGCTGGCGGCCCTGCTGATTCTGGTGCTGGGCGTGTTCTTTGGCACGCTGGCAGCACTCTTTAAGAACACCTGGGTAGACAACCTGATTCGATTCATCACCTATCTCGGGGTTGTCACACCGGCCTATGCCTTCGGCATTGTCTTTTTGCTGATTTTCGCCTATGGAAAGGGTGCATTCCCCATCGGCGGCTTTCCCACCATTCCGGCGGAGTTTGTGAGAACCGGCGCGCCGGCGCTGGATTGCCTGCTCTCGGGACAGTTTGCATTGTTTGTCAAATGTATGCAGAGCTATTTTCTGCCCTGCATCAGCGTGGCCATCGGCAGCATTGCGTATCAGGCGCGCATCCACCGCTCCTCCATGGTGGAAAATGTCAACGCGGACTACATCGCCTTCGCTGAGGTCGCAGGCGTCAGCAAGGGTAAGCTGATCTGCAAGCACCTCATGAAGCCGTCTTTTATCCCCACGCTGACGGTTTACGGTCTGCAGGTGGCATCGCTGCTGGGCAATGCGTTTATCATTGAAAACATTTTCCGTATTAACGGGTTTTCCCAGTATGCGCTGAACGTCATTTTGAACAAGGATCCCTATGGCATTATTGCCGTTACCATCATTTTTGGCATCATATTCTCGGTGGTCAATATGCTGGTTGACATTGGCGTGGCCATGCTCGACCCGCGCATTCGTCTGAGGGGAGGTCAATAAGATGGCAAAAACACACTCAACGCTGGAAGCACAGCAGTATCATCCAAAGCTGGAGATGCTCAAGCGCAGCTGGTATAAATTTTCCAAAAACCCCATGTCCATGATTGGCCTGATCATTGTTGTGCTGGTGTTCTGCGTCACGGCATTCTGCAATGTGATTGCGCCCTTTGCAGAGGATGCAGGCATCATCACCCATATGAGCGAGGCGTTTCAGGGGCCAAGTCTGAAGCATCTCTGCGGCACCGACGACTATGGCCGCGACGTATTCAGTCGGATGCTCATCGGCTTCCGCCCTTCCATGGGCATTGCTGCCATCGTGCTGCTGATCTCCGTGCCACTGGGCGTGTTCCTTGGCCTGCTGGCAGGCTATTATCAGGGCACGCTGGTCGATACGGTCATCACCCGCATCACCGAGCTGTTCATGTCCGTGCCCCCGCTGATTCTGGCCATGGTTGTGTGCTGCATGTTCACCAACAACTATGTGTTCTGCGCGCTGGGCATTGCAGTGGCATGGTGGCCGTGGTATACCCGTATCACCTATAATCTGGTGGTGTCGCTGACCAATGAGCTGTACATCACCTATACCGAGCTTTCCGGCATTGGCATGCTGCGTATTATTTTCAGTGAAATGCTGCCAAACCTTGTTTCCTCCATCATCACCAAAATGACGCTGGACACTGGCAGTATCATTCTGACGGCTTCGAGCATGAGCTATGTTGGCCTTGGCGTGCAGCCGCCCACACCGTCGCTTGGCTCGATGGTTTCCGACGGCGTGAGCTATCTGCCGGAATACTGGTGGCTGTCCGTGATGCCGGCTGTGGCCGTCATTGTCATCGTGATGGGCTTTAACCTGCTGGGCGACGGTCTGACCGACGTCTTGTCCGTGGAGGAAAAGTAATGGCTGAAATATTGAAAATTGAGAATCTCTCTGTGCAGTACCAAGTCTATGAGGGTGTGCTGGAGGTCATCCCCGGCCTCAGCCTTCATGTGCGCGAGGGCGAGCGCGTGGGGCTGATCGGCGAAACCGGCTGCGGTAAAACGACGGTTCTCAAGGCTGCGGCAGCGGTGCTCCACTGTCCGCCGGCAAAGATGCAGGTGGATACCATCGAGGTCTGCGGGATGGCAACCAATAGCCGCGCAGGCGTCAAAAATGTCCGCAAGAACGTGTCCATGATCTTCCAGGATCCATCCACGGCACTGAATCCCACCTTGAAGATTTCCACGCAGATGATGGACATCCTCAAAAGTCAGTTCCCGAAGCTTAGTCGCGCTTCGTACACGGAAAAAATGATGGACGCCCTGCGCAGCGTGTCCATGCCTGCGCCGGAGCGCGTGCTGGACAGCTACCCCATTCAGTTGTCCGGCGGCATGCGCCAGAGAGTCTGCATCTCGATGGCGCTGATGAAGGACACCAGACTCATCATTGCCGACGAGCCGACCACCGCGCTGGACGTCACCATCGAGGAGCAGATTCTGGAATTGCTGGATCATTTGGTGCAGGAGAAGAAAAAATCGCTGATCATAGTGAGCCACGCCCTTGGCGCGATTCGCAAGATCACAGACTATGTTTACGTAATGTATGCCGGCAATATTGTCGAGTACGGAACTACCCGCGAGGTGTTTCAGTCGCCACTGCATCCCTATACGGACGGCCTTTTGGCGGCGACGCCCAAGCTGACCGGCGATGGCATCGCCGACGGCATTGCAGGCGACATTCCCCGCTACATCAACCCGCCCAAGGGCTGCCGGTTTGCCGACCGCTGCCCGCGCGCGAGCGCACAGTGCCGCGAGCAGGCGCCGACGCTGCAGCCCATCGGCAGCGGCGAACGCTTGGTGGCGTGCTTTGCGGCACAGAAGGAGGCGAAAGCGCTTTGAGTCAGAACAGTATGATCGAGGTCAAGGAGCTTCGCAAGGAATTTAAGACGAAATTTGGCACGTTGATCGCCGTGGACGGCGTGAACTTTACCATCCAAAAAGGTGAGATTTTCGGTTTGGTGGGCGAATCCGGCTCCGGCAAGTCCACCATCGGCTCGATGCTGGTGGGCACCTATGGCCCAACCGCCGGCACGGTCACCTTTCAAGGGGACACCGACATCTCCATTCCGGCCAAGCGGCGCTCAGCGCAGCTGAAGCAGGAAATCCAGCTGGTGTTTCAGGATCCCGGCAGCTCGCTGAATCCCCGCAAAACGGTGCGCCAGATTCTCACTGTGCCGGTCAAACAGTTCGCTGAAAAGCGCCTGTCCGGTCAGGAAATGGAGCAGCGCGTCCAGGACGCCCTTTTGCAGGTCGGTCTGCCCATCGGGTATCTGGATAAGTATCCGCGCGCCATCGGCGGCGGCGAAAAACAGCTGGTCTGCGTAGCGCGGGCACTGGCGGCGCATCCGAAGTTCATCGTGCTCGATGAGCCGACTTCTGCACTGGACGTTTCTATTCAGGCCAAGGTAACCAACAAGCTGCGCCAATTACAGCAGAAAAACGACCTGTCCTATCTGTTTATCACCCACAATATGTGCCTGGTGCGCAATATCTGCGACCGGTTGGCCGTCATGTATCTGGGCAATATCTGTGAGTACGCCGATACGGCAGAGTTCTTCACCAACCCCAAGCATCCCTATACGCAGATGCTTCTGGCGTCGATCCCGGTGCTGAGCGACGAGGAGGAAGCGCTGAAGCCGCAGAAAATCAAGTCCGTCGGCGAGATTCCTTCTCCGCTGCACAAGCCGTCCGGCTGCCCGTTCCACCCGCGCTGCCCCTTTAAGAAGTCCGTCTGCGAGCAGGAAACGCCACAGATGCGCGAAGTGTCACCGGGTCATTTTGCTTGCTGTCACTGCATTTGATTTCTTCTCTCCCTTTCATAAAGCAGAAAGTTCCGCCGCGAGGAAACGGCGGAACTTTTTGCGCAAAGACCGCGTGTACATGGCTGTGGATGGATGCTGCCGAAAAAGGACAAGTTTGGGCTTGGCATTTGATGCGCAGACCGCTATAATGAATCCCAAAGCAAACGGCAGGACGGTCAACGGCGGCAGTCTGTCGCAAGAATCGGCAGGGGAAATGAGAGGAAAAGCACAATGGCATTAGAGAAAGAAATTGTACAGAAATACACGGACATTCTGTTTCGGGAGCTGAAGCCCGCCATGGGCTGCACCGAGCCAATCGCCATCGCCTATGCGGCGGCGCGCGCCCGGCGTCTGCTGGGCATGGAGCCTGTCGCGTACACCGTGCGGTGTTCCGGCAATATCATCAAAAACGTCAAGGCGGTTACTGTGCCGCAGACAGGCGGCCTGCGGGGAATCGAGGCGGCGGTGCTGGCCGGCGCGCTCGGCGGCGATGCAGACAAGGAGCTGGAAGTGCTCTCATCAGTGACGGATGCGGATCGGCAGAAGATTCGCGCGCAGCTGGCGGAAAACCGCGTGAAGGTGGAACTTCTGGAATCCACGCACACGCTGCATGTGATTTTGGAGTGCACCAGCGGCGCGGAAACCGCCTCGGTGGAGATTATCGACTGGCATACCAACGTGGGCAACGAATATCATAACGGCCGTCTGGTGCACGCGCGCGCGGCTGCGGCTGCGTGCGCGCAGGAGGACGCGTGTGCCTGTTTGACCATCGCGCGAATTTTGGAATATGCCGACACGGTGGAGCTGGACACGGTGCGCCAGCCACTGGAAAATCAGCTGCGCTGCAACGCGGCAATCTGCGAAGCGGGACTGACCGGCACATGGGGCGCGTGCGTTGGCAAGACGCAGCTGCGGGTCATGCCATCGGAATACGGCCGTCTGGGCGCGGTGGCGGCGGCTGGCTCGGACGCCAGAATGAACGGCTGCGCCCTGCCGGTAGTCATCAACAGCGGAAGCGGCAATCAAGGTCTTGCCGCTTCCATGCCGGTCTATGAATATGCCAAGCTGCACGACGTGCCCCATGCCCGGCTTTTGCGCGCGTTGTGCGTCAGCAATTTGACGGCGCTGCGGCAAAAATGCGACATCGGAAAGCTTTCTGCCTACTGCGGCGCAGTGTGCGCGGCCACCGGCGCTGCGGCCGCCATCGCCTATCTGGAGGGCGCGTCCTATGAGGTAATCGGCGGAACCATCATCAACTCCATTGCCACCATCGGCGGCATGGTCTGCGATGGAGCCAAATCCTCCTGTGCGGCGAAGATCAGCTGCGCGGTGCAGTGCGCGCTGGGCGGCTATGAGCTGGCAAAGTGCGGCAACGTGTTCCGCGACGGTGAGGGCATTGTGGGCGAGAACGTGGAGCAGACCATCTCCCGCATCGGGCGTATGGCCTCGCGCGGGATGCAGTCGACGGACGAGGAAATTTTGAAGATTATGGTCGGCTGCTGAGCAGCCGAAAAAAGCTCCCGGAAGAAATTTGATTTCTTCCGGGAGCTTTTTTCGATTGGCGGGGGCGCAGGCCGAAACGGCTGCTTATGTGGCGTATTTCCGCAGCGCCGATTGCAGACGGCTTTTCACCAGAGAGGGCGTTGTGGGTTTGTAAAGAAAATCATCTGCGCCGAGGCGCAGCAGCTGTTCTTCCTGCGCGGGGTCGCCATATTGCGTGTTGGCAATGATGGCCACATTCCGGTAGC
>JAQUZL010000087.1 GCA_028691385.1 Oscillospiraceae bacterium | reverse complement strand
ACGACGGAGCGTGCCGTATTCGGCACAGTTTCCAACTTTGCCATTTTGTTTCAGTCGCTGTTTTATGGCGTGGGACAGGCGGTGCAGCCCATTGCGTCGGTCAACTTCGGCGCGGGCAACTATGACCGCGTCGCGCAGCTGCGGCGCATGGCAATGGCGACGGCGGTTGCAATGGGCGTTGGATTTTGCCTGCTGTCGGAACTGATTCCGGAAACGCTGCTGCAAATTTATATGCGCGTGACCGACGAGGTGATGGCGGTTGGCCCGGTGGCGCTGCGCCGCTATGCCATTTCATTTGTGTTTATGGGCGTGAACGTGGTGAGTGCGTATTATTTGCAGTCGCTGCTGCTGTCCTGGCAGTCTGCGGTGATTTCCATTGCGCGCGGATTTGTGCTGTGCGCGGTGTTTGTTCTGCTGCTGCCGGCAGTGTTCGGCATCGGCGCGATTTGGTGGACCATGCCGATTGCCGAGGCGCTGACCATGGCGTTTGCCGTCGTATGCCTGTACCGTGCGGATCGAAAACTGCGAAAATTGCGTACTGGAAGCACAAAATCCATTGAAAATCCAAAAAAGTCGTGATAAACTGCGAATACAAGGGGATGATGGAATGATTTCTACCAGAGGACGCTACGCGCTGCGCGTCATGATTGACCTGGCGGAACAGGCGGACGGAAACTATATCGTGCTGATGGACATTGCGGAGCGGCAGGGAATTTCCGAAAAATATCTGGAGGGAATTTTGGCGAATTTGAGCCGTGCCGGGCTGGTGCTGGCGCTGCGCGGCCGCGGCGGCGGGTATAAGCTTTCAAAATCCCCGGACAAATACACCGTGGCCAGCATTTTGAGGGTGACCGAGGGACCACTGGTGCCGGTGGCGTGCCTTGCCGGCGAGGAAAACAACTGCGCGCATCGCGCTGAATGCAGAACGCTGCCGATGTGGACGAAGCTTGGCAAGCTGATGGACGATTATCTCGAGAGTGTGTCGCTGGCGGATTTGATGCGAGAAAACACGGATTATGTGATTTAAGTACAAAAAATAATGGGAATTGCGCGCGGCCGGATCTGTGGCAGCGTGCAATTTTTTTTGCTGCGATGCATACAAAACATATTGACAAAGTATGCTATTAATCCTATAATACAAATACATATTAAACAAGTAGGAATTGAGAATCCGAAGGGAGTCACAGATATGCAGGTATATGCGGACAATGCGGCGACAACAAAAATGAGCCGCACAGCCATTGCGGCAATGCTGCCGTGTATGGAAACAACTTACGGAAACCCGTCGAGTTTGCACACAGTGGGGCAGCGGGCGGCCGAGGCGCTGCTTGCCGCGCGCGAAACGGTGGCGGATTGCCTTGGTTGCGAGGCGCGGGAAATTACCTTCACCTCCGGCGGCAGCGAAGCGGACAATCAGGCTATACTCACCGCAGCGCACCTGGGCGAGGCGAAGGGGAAAAAGCACATCATTTCCACTGCGTTTGAGCATCACGCAGTGCTTCATACCCTGAAAAAACTGGAAAAACAGGGCTTCACGGTAACGCTGCTGGATGTGCACGAAAACGGCATGGTGACGCCCGAGCAGGTCGCCGCCGCCATTCGCGAGGACACCTGCCTGGTCACCGTCATGTATGCCAACAACGAAATTGGCAGCATCATGCCCATCGCGGAAATTGGAGCGGTCTGCCGGGCGAAGGGTGTGCTGTTCCACACCGACGCGGTGCAGGCGGCCGGTCATCTGCACATCAACGTGCAGGAGCAGAACATTGATATGTTGTCGCTTTCCGGCCACAAATTTCATGGCCCCAAGGGCGTCGGCGCACTGTATGCCCGCAAGCAGATTCCGCTTTCGACGCTCATTGAGGGCGGCGCGCAGGAGCGCGGCAAGCGCGCCGGTACGGAGAATCTGCCGGCAATCGTTTCCATGGCGGCGGCGCTCCGGGAAGCCTGCGACCATATGGAGGAAAACGCGGCAAAGGTTTCCGCGCTGCGGGACAAGCTGATTGCCGGACTGTCCCAGATTCCCCATTCCGCTGTGAACGGCGATGGGAAGCATCGGCTGCCCGGCAATGTCAGCTTCTGCTTTGAGGGCATCGAAGGGGAGTCGCTGCTGCTGCTGCTCGATGAAAAGGGCATTTGCGCCTCGTCCGGCTCGGCCTGCACCTCCGGGTCGCTCGATCCCAGCCATGTACTGCTGGCCATCGGCAGACCCCACGAGGTGGCGCACGGCTCGCTGCGGCTGAGCCTGAGCGAGGAGAATACCGAAGCGGAGATCGACTATTTGCTCCGTGAAATCCCACCGGTGGTGGCGTATCTGCGCGAGATGAGCCCGGTTTGGAAAGATCTTGTCAGCGGCAAGAAATCGTTTTTACTTTGATTGGAGGCACTCATTATGGCATTATACAGTGAAAAGGTCATGGATCACTTTCTGCATCCGCGCAACGTGGGCGAAATCGCCGATGCCGATGGCGTGGGCGAAGTGGGCAATGCGGTCTGCGGCGATATTATGAAAATTTACCTGAAAATTGATAACGACGTGATTACGGACGTCAAATTCAATACCTTTGGCTGCGGCAGCGCCATTGCGTCAAGCTCCATGGCCACGGAAATGATCAAGGGAAAGCCGGTTTCGCAGGCAATGGAGCTGACCAACAAGGCGGTGGTGACGGCGCTGGACGGATTGCCCGCCCACAAGCTGCACTGCTCGGTTCTGGCAGAGGAGGCCGTGAAAGCGGCGCTCAAGGATTATTATGACAAAAACCATATTGCCTATGATCCCAAGCAGTTTCCGGACTGCCCGTCCTGTGCGCACTGCGCGGGATAACGAAAAAGCGGGACGCATCATAGGGACTGCTTTGAAACCGCGGGAAAGCGGGCGGCAGGGATCGGCAGACAGTGGGCTTCACTGTCTGCCGATTGCGTAAACAAAATGAGATTGCCGGATCAACCGGCAATCTCATTTTGCTGCTGCGAATTTCCGCCAATTTATTTTGCGTTGCGATAGAGATAGGTGACGATGTCAGAACGGGGCGAAAGCGTGTCGGCGGAGAAGCGCCCCATATTGTCAAGCAAGTGATTTTCCGCCGCCCAAGCGACTGCCTTTGCGTAATAGGGCGTGTCTGTGCCGGAGGAGGCCGGACTGCCGTTTGACCGCCACAGGAAGGTAAGCACCTGACCGCTGGTGCAGTCGGCGTCCGGACTGAAGGTCGTGGCGCTGGTTCCGCCGGTGATGCCCTGCTCTACCGCCCACAGGACGGGCTGATAGAAGTAGTCGCCGGCCTTTACATCGGTGAATGGGTTGGCGGTGCTTTTCGGCGCGGGACTGCCGTTGGCGCGCCACAGGAAGGTCGCCACTTGACCGCGGGTACAGGTGGCTGCGGGAGAGAAGGCGGTGGCGGTGGTGCCGCTGGTCACGCCTTTTTCCAGCGCCCACACGACTGCGTCCTCGTAATAGCTGCCGGCTTTCACATCAGTAAAAGGGTGCTTGGGCGCGACGGCGGCCACGTCGTCCACCTTGTAGCGCTGCTCACCGAAGTACACATAGCCGTTTTCATAGCCACAGGGGGCGGTGAGCAGATAGTAGTTATTCTCCTCTGCCTTATCAACCACCTTTTTGCCGTTGCGGTCGAACACGCTCCAATAGGCGGGATACTCCTGCGTGTCCAAAAACTTTGTGGTTTCAGTCGAGGGCATCTGATACATTGCCAGCGTATAGCCGCCGCCCAAGGGATAGGCGGTGTTGTAGCCATAGGGCTTGGCAATCAGTCTGCCGGAGTAGTCATACAAAGACAGATGCGGCCAGTAATACTTGCCGTCCGCTGCCTCCTCACCCTTGGCATTGGAAGGCGTCCATGCGTTCCAGATGATGACCCCGTCACTCCAGTACAGGCCGTAATTGTTCGCATCAAACCACTCATTTTTCTTGCCCTGAATGATAACCTTACCCGTCTTGTCCATCACACAGGTGATGGGAGGGTCTGCCAGCGTGTTGCTGGTCAGGGCAAAGCTGGCAACAAGGCCGTCCTCAAAATCATTCACCGAATTGGCGTAATAGGCGCTGCCTGCCGATTGATAGGGAATGACCAGCTTGCCGGTAGTATCGATCCAGCCCATCTTGTACACAGTTTGGTCATTCATGACACCATAGTACTTTCCCACAGCGGCCATGCCATTGGAAAAGTCCTGGGCTTCGTCAAACTGCGGTGCAATGACCTCCTGCCCCTTGGTGTTGATGTAGCCGTATTTTATGATGATATCCCGCTCGGGAAATTTTTTGCCGCTTTTCATCACGATAGTGCCAACGCCGTTGACGTAATCGGTATAGTCTATGCTGTCGCCGCTTTCTATGGCTTTCCGCAGGGCGTCGCTATATGTTTTTGTCTGCACACGGATCAGACCGTCTGAAGAAAATCTGCCGGAGCCGGCAAGCTCGTATTTGTACGGCGTGATTGCCTTACCGGAGGTGTTGATAAAGGCGCAGCCGCTTTGATCCGGAAGCGTGACCATAGCCACCCCCTGAGAAAAGTCGATTGCTCTTTTGAATTGTGCCGGAATTACCACCTTGCCCAGAAAGTCCTTGTAGCCGTAAAGCCCGTTTTCTTTGAAGGTTCGATAGCTCTCGCCCGTGGGATCCACGATGGGCGAGACGGGAATGAAGCGGAATTCCGCGTGCCCCGGCGCGTTAAAGCTGCCGTAGCTGCCACCGTTTGAGCCTTCTTGTGTCCAAATGATAATGTGCGTGCCGTCCGCGTTTTTCTGTCCCGAGGCATTGAGCACCTTGGACATATTTTCTGGCGGACGCAGACTGAAGATCTCTGACTTTTTCTCCCAGATGAGCGCCCAGGTGTAGGGCTGGCTGACCGCAACGACCCGCTCGCCGTTCTTCCGCTCGCCATCCAGACCTAAATACCTGCCGTCCTTCATTTTGAGCGTGATCTTGTCGTCGCTGGTGTGGGTCACATAAAAAGCTTCGTTTTCAGAAAGCTTCCGCAGCTCCGCCTTTCCGTCAGACGTCAGGTTGAGGTAATTATTCATACAGCGCAGATAGTACCAGCCGTCGACCAGCGTATTCTCTGCAGCCAGCGCCGCCGTTGGAAGCAGCGTCAGCAAAATGCATAGGATCATCAAAATACTGATCATGCGTTTTTTCATTTTTTTCCTCCAAATTTTTGTTTTTGTCCGGGCGTACCTTGCCGCCGCGTATCCGGCTTCGGCGCAGGGTGCAGCAGAAAGCGGCATTTGGTCGGAGGGCGTGGTTCAGACCATTTATCGGAAGAAACCGCCCAACCGGGGCGCAAATACCGCCGATTGCATCACGCAAATTGCGCTGCCGGGAAACAATTACCGGCGGATAAACAACGACTTTTTTGCGGAGCGCCCGGAACGCGCTTCTTGTCAATCACAACACATCGGGTTTGATTTGCCATGAAACACCTCCTTTAAGTATGGGCGGGATCGGCAGCTGCGCCATCGTGGGCGGTCAGTCGGCGGCAGATTGCCTGTCCGGTGGGCGTGGCGGCGAGGCCGCCTTTGGCGGTTTCCCGGAACTGGGGCGGCATGGCGGCGCCAACCTCGCCCATGGCGTCGATGACCTCGTCGAGCGGAATGGCGTTCGTAATACCGGCCAGTGCCATATCGGCGCAGGAAACCGCATTCATCGCACCAATCACGTTGCGTTTGACGCAGGGAATTTCCACAAGCCCGGCGACCGGGTCGCAGACAAGCCCCAGCAGATTGGACAGCGCCATCGCGGCCGCATCGCAGATCTGTGCTGCGCTGCCGCTGCGGGTATGCACCAGCGCAGCGGCGGCCATGGCGCTTGCTGCGCCAATCTCGGCCTGACAGCCGCCGGAAGCGCCCGCAATGCTGGCGCGCGCGGCAATGACCTCGCCGACGCCGCCGGACACAAACAGACTTTCGATGATGGTTTTCCGGGGTGTGCCGTCGCGATAGAGCGGGATGAGCACTGCCGGAATCACGCCGCAGGCGCCTGCGGTGGGCGCGGCCACAATGCGTTTCATGCAGGCGTTGGATTCGCCCATGGCAATGGCGTGCGCCATGACTGCGGCGGTATAGTCGCCGCACAGGGATTCTCCGGCGGCGTGATGGGCAGTGATTTTTTCCGCGTCCCCGCCCACAAGGCTGCTCACGGATTTGCGCGACGGCTCATAGCTGTCGGCCGCGTCCAGCATGGCCTGCCAGAGCATGTCCATTTTGTCGAACACGTCGGTATCGAGCATATTTTGCTCTGCGGCTTCTTCCTGCAGCAGAACGCGCCAAAACGGAGTGCCGGTTTCCGCGCACGCATCCAGAATCGAAGCAATGGACTGGATTGCCATTTACCGCGCCTCCTTTTGATAATAGGTGAGCTTGAGCACGCTGTCGATTTGGCCGATGGCGTGGAGCACATCCGCCGGGATTTCCTCGTCCAGCTCCACTACGGTGACGGCCTGCCCGCCTCGTCGGTCACGATACAGATGCAAATTCGCAATGTTGATGGAGCGACGTGCCAGAAAATAGGATACGTCGCTGATGTTGCCCGGCAAGTCCAGATTGTGTACGATCAGGGTGTTGTATTCGCCGGTGAAATTGACCTCGATGCCTTCCAGCTTGTTGACCATGATGCGGCCGCCGCCAAGCGAGGACGCCTGCATGTTGATCTCCCGGCCACTTTTTCCCGTGAGCAGCACGCAGGCCGTGTTGGGGTGCGCGCCGCGCGAAACGGCGTCATGGATGGTATAGTCCAGGCCTGCCGCTTCTGCGGCGACAAAGCTGTTGGGGATGCGGCGGTCGTCGGACTGCATGCCCAGAATGCCTGCAATCAGTGCGCGGTCTGTGCCGTGGCCGCGGCCGGTGTCGGCAAAGGAGCCGCAAAGGCCGATGTCCGCACGCACGGGCGTATCGCCCAGCAGGCAGCGCGCCATGTTGCCAATGCGCACCGCGCCTGCGGTGTGGGAACTGGATGGGCCGACCATGACGGGCCCCATAATGTCAAACAGATTCATGCGGTTGTCCTCCTGTGAGCAGCAGCGCTTCCGCGCACTTCATGCCGTCAACGGCGGCAGAGGTGATGCCGCCGGCATAGCCGGCGCCCTCGCCGCAGGGATACAGGCCGCGCAGCGGCGACTGCATGGATGCATCGCGCAAAATGCGTACCGGGGCGGAGCTGCGGGTTTCCGGCGCGGTCATCACGGCGTCCGGCGCGGCAAAGCCATGGAGCTTTTGGTCAAGCGCGGGCAGCGCCTGGGCGATGGTATCGGTGATGATGGGCGGCAGGCAGTCGCAGATAGAGCCGAGCGTCACGCCGGGACGATAGGTGGGCGTGACCGTCCCAAGGGCGGTGCTGCGGCGGCCTGCCAAAAAGTCGCCGACGAGCTGCGCGGGCGCGCGATAGCTTTCACCGCCGGCAAGGTAGGCGGCACGCTCAATGTCCTGCTGCCAGCGCATCCCGCCAAGCACCGATGAATCGGGAAATACTTCCGGGGGCAGCGTGACCAGCAGCGCCGCGTTGGCGTTTTCGCCGTCGCGCGCCTGATTGCTCATGCCGTTGGTGACCACGCGGCCATCCTCGGACGCGGCGGCGACCACATAGCCGCCGGGACACATGCAAAAGCTGTAGGCGGAAGCGCCGTCCGGCAGATGGCACGCCAGCTTATACGCCGCCGGGGGCAGCTGCTGCGCGGCTTCGCCATATTGGGAAGCGCTGATGAGCGACTGCTTGTGCTCAATGCGCACGCCCATGGAAAACGCCTTCGGCTCCATGGAAACGCCGCGGGAGCAGAGCATCTCGTAGGTGTCGCGGGCGCTGTGACCGATGGCAAGAATGAGCGCGCTGCACGCAAGCGCGCCGCAGTTTGTTTCAATCCCGGTGAGTTGGCCGTCAGACACGGAAAGACCGGTGAGCTGCGTCTGAAAGCGCACCTCGCCGCCGAGCGATTCGATGCGCGCGCGAATCTTTTGCACCACGCCCACCAGCACGTCGGTGCCCATGTGCGGCTTGGCGTCATAGAGAATGGATTCCGGCGCGCCTGCGGCATGGAACTGCGCAAGCACCCAGCCGATACGGTCATCCTTGACGCCGGTGTTCAGCTTTCCGTCGGAAAAAGTACCTGCGCCGCCTTCGCCAAACTGCACATTGGACGCGGCGTCCAGCTTGCCGGTTGCCCAAAAGGCTTCCACATCTTTTTGCCGCGAAATCGCGTCGCGGCCACGCTCCAAGATGATGGGTTTCCAGCCGGCGAGCGCCAGCACAAGCCCTGCAAACATACCGGCGGGGCCAAAGCCCACAATGACGGGGCGCTGCGCGGGCGCGGGGGCGGGCGTCACGTGGTAATGCGCGCGTGTGGCCTTGGTGATGTTTGCCGCATGCACGCGGCGCAGCACCGCGCTTTCCTTTGGCACGGCAACGTCCACGGTATAGATCACGCGGACATTGGACTTGTCGCGCGCGTCAATGGATTTTTTCTCAATGCGCAGACTTTCCAGCTGCGCGCAAGGCAGACGCAGCGCCCGCGCGGCAAGGGCGGCAAGCTGCGATTCCGGTTCACCCGGGGACAATTTCAGGTTTCGAATCCGAATCATATCATGTTCTCCTTCTGTCCGAGCAGGCCTGCGCGGCGGCCGGAAGCCCACGCCCATTGCAGATTGAACC
>JAQUZL010000086.1 GCA_028691385.1 Oscillospiraceae bacterium | reverse complement strand
CACCGCGCTGGCCTTGAGAAAGGAATTTTCCTCAAAGGTCGTACCGGTTTCCTCTACATCAATGTCCACGCCGGCCGCGCGCTGTGAAACGCACTGCACGCCAAGCTTGGACAAGATGTCCTGCATTTCAGTCAGTTTCTTTTCATTTTTACTTGCCAGCACCATTTTCATTGCAGATCCCCCACAATCTCCCGCTGCATTGCTTGCAGCGCCAGGTTTCCCTTGGCGCACAGCGCCACAAGCGCCTGCTGCTCCGCAACCGTAAAGGCGCGACCCTCGCCGGTGCCCTGAATTTCAATGAGCGCGCCCGCATCGTTCATCATGCAGTTGAGATCCACCATGGCGCGGCTGTCCTCGGCGTAGCACAAATCCAGCATCGGCACATCGTCCACGATGCCGGCAGATACGCCGGACACAAAATGCGTCAGTGGCATCTGTGCCAGAACGCCGCTTGCCATCAGCTTTTTGCAGGCCAGTGCCAGCGCCACAAAGCCGCCGGTTACGCTGGCCGTGCGCGTGCCGCCATCGCCCTGCAGCACATCGCAGTCAATGGTGACGGTGCGCTCGCCAAGCAGTTCCATATCCACCGCCGCGCGCAGGCTGCGCCCGATGAGTCGCTGAATTTCGGCGCTGCGGCCGCTGAGCTTCAGCTTGTCAATGTCGCGTTTGGAGCGGCTGCGGTTTGCCCGCGGCAGCATGGAATATTCCGCCGTCACCCATCCATGGCCAGGGGCGACGTGCGGTGGGATCTTTTCCTCCACCGACGCGCAGCACAGTACCACCGTGTTGCCGCACCGGATCAGTACGCTGCCCTCGGCAAACGCCGAAAAGCCCGGCGTCATCGTGACCGCGCGCAGCGCGTCGTTTTCTCTGCCGTCCAGTCGCATGGTCATCCGTCCCCTCAAATCAGTGCTTCCGTGAAGCTTTTGGCGTCAAAGGCCATTAAATCGTCCATCTGCTCGCCCACGCCGATATATTTGACCGGCACCTTCAGCTCATCTGCCACCGCAATGACAATGCCGCCCTTGGCGGTGCCGTCCAGCTTGGTGAGGATTATGCCCGTAAGACCCGCCGCCTGCTTAAATTCCCGCGCCTGAATCAGACCGTTTTGGCCGGTCGTGCCATCGAGCACCAAGATGACTTCTTTATCGCAGCCCGGCAGCTCCCTGTCGATGATGCGAGAGATTTTCCCCAGCTCGTTCATCAGGTTCTGCTTATTGTGCAGGCGTCCGGCGGTGTCGCACAGGATGATCTCACTGCCGCGCGCTTTTGCCGCAGTGATGGCGTCAAAGACGACCGACGCCGGGTCTGCGCCCTCGCCCTGCCGAATCAGATCCACACCGGCGCGACCCGCCCAGATTTCCAGCTGATCGGCCGCCGCCGCGCGGAAGGTATCCGCCGCGCAAAGGAGCACCTTTTTTCCGTCCCGGTGGAACTGCCCTGCCAGCTTGCCGATGGTGGTGGTCTTGCCAACGCCGTTGACGCCGATCACCAGCACCACCGACGGCTTTGTCGTCAGATGCAGTGCGCTGCTGCCCACGTCCAGCTTCCCTGCCAATATTTCCCGCAGCGCCGCACGTACTTCATCCGGCTGCTTGAGGTGCGCGCTGTGCACGCGATCTCGCAGCTGCTCCACGGCGTCGACGGAAACGCCCGCGCCGAGGTCTGCCAGAATCATGCTTTCTTCCAACTCCTCATAAAAATCGTCATCAATGTTGGAAAACGAAAATACACTGCTCAATGAATCTCTGGTTTTGGCCAGTCCGGATTTGATTTTGTCAAAAAACCCCATGGTTGCACCTTCCCTTATCGAATGCCCAGACGTCTGGACATCTCATTCAAATTGATGGAGAGCATCTTGGATACGCCCTCCTCCTGCATGGTCACACCATACAGCACGTCCGCCTCTTCCATAGTGCCGCGGCGGTGTGTGATGACAATAAACTGCGTATTTCCGCTAAGCCCGCGCAGATAGGCGGAGTAGCGCGCCACGTTTCGGTCGTCCAGCGCGGCGTCAATCTCGTCCAGCATACAAAACGGGGTCGGCCGCACCTTCAGAATTGCAAAGTACAGTGCAATGGCCACCAGCGCCTTTTCTCCGCCGGACAGCAGCGTCAGCGTTTTCAGCTGCTTGCCGGGCGGCTGCACGCGAATCTCAATGCCGCAGTTCAAAATATCGGTTTCATCCTCGAGCACCAGCTGGCCGCGTCCACCGCCGAACATTTCCACAAAGGTTTTGCCAAATCCTTCGTCAATGCGGGTAAACTGCGTGCGGAAAATGGTCGTCATCTCGCCGGTGATGCCGTTCACGATCTCCGCGAGATCTTTTTTGGATTTCGTAATATCGTCGCGCTGCCCGGTCAGATACAGGTAGCGCTCATTGACCCGCTCGAACTCCTCGATTGCGCCGATGTTCGGACTGCCGAGTTTTGCAATTTTACGGCGCAGCTCAGCAATGCGGCTGCTGATCTCAGAAAGATTCTCAATTGTTTGCTTGGCGCTTTGCGCCGTGTCATAGGTCAGCTCATAGCTGTCCCAAAGCTTGTCGAGAATCTGTTTTTCTTCCAGCTCCGCCGCGTTTTTCTGCTGCTCCAGACGCGCGCACTCCCGCTCCAAATTGATAATATCCGCATTTTTCTCCTGGGCGCGTTTTTCGGTCTGGATTCGCTGGCCTTCCACATCGGTGCGGGCGTCCACGCAGGCTTTGAGCGCATCGCGCGCCGCCGTGGCGCGCGATGCAATTTCTGCCGCGCGCTGCTCGCTTTCGGCGATTTCCGTATGCAGTGCTTCGCTGCCCTGCTCAAATTCCGCAATCGTCTGTTCCTTCACAGCGCGGTCGCCGGACAGACCATCGCGCAGCGTGCAAAGCTGTGCAAGGGAATCCGCAGCCGCGCGCTGTTCGGCATCCATCGCAGCCGATTCCATCCGAATTTTGTTGATTTGCTCGGTAATGTCCCCGTTTTCCACCGAAATGGACTGCTGATTGGCCAGCAGCGCCGCCGCTTCCTGCTCGGCGTCGGCGGACTGCCGCTCCAACGTGTCAATTTCACTGCGCAGCGCCGCAATGCGTTCGGCAGATTCCAGATCCCGGCGCTCGGCCGTATCCATCGCGCCCTGATAATCCTGCATCGCCGATTCAATCGTCTGCAACAGCACCGCAAACTGTCCGTTTTGACCTTCCAGACGCAAGACCTCGTCCTGATGTTCCCGCAAACGTCCCTCGGCCTCGGTGATTTCATATTGCGTTTCCGACGCCAGTCGTGACGCTTCATTCAGCGATGCTTCGGCCGACGCGATTTTTTCGCCCAGCTGCTGCTCCACGCCCACAAGTCGCGCAAGCTCGCCTGCGCGGGACAAAATTCCCGCGCTCTTGGATGATGAGCCGCCGGTCATGGAGCCGCCCGCATTCATCACATGGCCGTCCAGCGTCACAATGCGGAACCGATAGCCAAACTGCCGCGCTATGGTCACCGCATCGTCCAAATTCTCCGCAATGACCGTTCTGCCCAGCAGATTTTCAAAAATGTTGCGATACTGCGCATCGTACTCCACAAGCGCCGAACCGATCCCCACAAAGCCGGCACAGGACTCCACGCCCCGTTCATCGAGCGTTCTGCCGCGAATGGCGGTCAGCGGCAAAAAAGTCGCTCTGCCGCCGTCACGGCGATGCAGTAAATTGATGGCCGCCTTGCCGTCGCTTTCAGCGGACACGACAATGCTCTGCATGCTGCTGCCCAGCGCCGTTTCAATGGCCAGCGCATATTCCTGCTTTGTTTTCAGCAGCCGCGACACCGGCGCATGGATGTTGCGCAGGCCTCCGCGCTCCGCTTCCTGCATTACGATGCGAACCGCGCGGGAAAAGCCCTCGTATTCCCGCTCCATCTCGCGGAACATTTTGATGCGCGAGGCCGTCGTATCGCGCTCCACATACAGATTGGAAACCTGCTGCTTCAGTGCGTCCCGCTTTTCCGCGCGTGCTTTCATGCGCAGCGCATAGCCCGCAATCATGTTGCCGGCCTCCGCCGCCGCATCACGCGCCGCCTGCAGCTGGCGCGCACACGCGTCTGCCTGCGCGCGGGCAGACGCGTGACGCTGCTTCGCCGCCGACAGATCGGTACGTGCCAATGTCGCCTGCTCGGCTGCCGCCTGCACCGAGGCCGTCACCGCGCTAAGCGCCACTTTTTTATCCGCTGCCGCAGTCAAAATCGCCGCCTGATTGCTCCGCAGCTCCAGCAGCTTTCCAGACGTCTGGTCGGAGCAGTCCGAGAGCGATCTGCCCCGTTCCAGCGCGCCGCGCAGCTGTTCGGACAGCTGCGTGAGCGCGCTTTTGCTCGACGCAATGCGCGACTCCGCCGCGGCAATCTGCGCAGCAAGGGTGCCGCTATGATTTTCCGCATCGGACAGCTCCTGCCGAATTCGCGCAATATTTTGCGCATGATTGTCCAGTCTGCCGCGCAAAACCGCCGTTGTGGCGTCCTGCTGATGCACATTCTGCTCGAGCGACGCAATTTGATCGCGAATCTGCTCTGCGCGCACATCCTGATTGCGAAGCTCCGCAGTCAGCCGCTCCGAATCGGCATACATCGCCTGCAGGGTCTGATTGGCGTCGGCAAGCAGCGCCGACGCCGCTGCATAGCTCTGCTCCGCAGCCTTGGTGGAATCGGCCAGCTTGTCCAGCTTGTTCAGCCACAGCGTCACCTCAAGGCCGCGCAGCTCATCGCGAAAAACAAGATATTTTTTGGCATTTTCCGCCTGCACGCGAAGCGGCTCCACCTGCAGCTCCAGCTCCGAAATTTTATCGCCGATGCGCAGCAAGTTTTCCTCCGCAGACGCGAGTCGCCGCTCGGTTTCCTCCTTACGATGGCGGAATTTGGAAATGCCGGCGGCCTCTTCAAAAATTTCCCGGCGATCCTGGCTCTTGACGGAAAGGATTTCGTCGATGCGCCCCTGGCCAATGTTGGAGTAGCCCTCCTTGCCAAGGCCGGTGTCCATGAACAGCTCGTTCACATCGCGCAGTCTGGCGGACTGCCGATTGATATAGTATTCGCTGTCGCCGGAGCGATAATAGCGCCGCGTGACCATAACCTCGTCCGCTTCTACAGAAAAAGTGCCGGAAGTATTATCCAGCACCAGCGAAACCTCCGCAAAATTCATCGAGCCGCGCTTGACGGTGCCGCCAAAAATGACGTCCTCCATTTTTGCGCCGCGCAGTGCCTTGGTGCTCTGTTCCCCCATGACCCAGCGAATTGCGTCGGATATATTTGATTTTCCGCTGCCGTTCGGCCCGACAATGGCGGTGATTTCGCCGCCAAACTGCAAAATTGTTTTGTCCGGAAAGGACTTAAAGCCTTGAATTTCCAGTGATTTCAGATACACAAGTGTCCCTTCCCTTCAAAAAATAGTGATAGATAGGCATTATTATTTGATTCTATCAATTTTAATGTTTAATTGCAAGAAAAATCTCCTGTTTCGCAGTGCTTTCAGATAATTTTTCCACTACGGCGCAGCAGTTCCCTGAAAATGGTTTATTTGTTGTGAATTGTGTTCAGATTCAAAATGATTGCCTCTCTATTTTATGGTTAAAATTCACTAATTGGACGGTTCTAAAATGGTAACTTAATCAATTGAATTTGTCGCGAAAAATAATATAATGAGAACGAGGAAAAATCTGAATCATTCGCCGGATTTCACAAGATGAACGGAATCCAACGGTACGGCGATCACTACAAGGAGGAAATTACATGGCAAAAAAATTTGTTTACCGCTTCTCGGAGGGTAACGCAACGATGCGTGAGCTGCTCGGCGGCAAGGGCGCGAACCTGGCTGAAATGACCACGCTTGGTCTGCCCGTCCCACAGGGATTCACCATCACGACGGAAGCTTGCACACAATATTATGATGACGGTGGCAAAATTTCAGATGAAATTCAGGCTGAAATTTTGCATCACCTTGATGCGCTTGAAGAGACCACCGGTAAAAAGCTGGGTGATCCGGAAAATCCGCTTCTGGTTTCCGTCCGCTCCGGCGCGCGCGAATCCATGCCCGGCATGATGGATACCATCTTGAATCTTGGCCTGAACGATCAGGTCGCCGAGGGAATGGTCAAGCTGACCGGCAATCCCCGTTTTGTTTATGACTCTTACCGCCGTTTCATCCAGATGTTCTCCGACGTTGTCATGGGATTGCCGAAGGATGCGTTCGAGTCCTATATTGACGCGCTCAAGGAAGATCATGGCGTGCAGCTGGACAGCGAGCTCACTGCCGAGGATATGCGCACGCTGGTGGGGCTGTTCAAAGACTACTATCGCAGCCGCATGGGCTCCTGTTTCCCCACAGATCCGAAGGAGCAGCTGCTCGAAGCGATTCAGGCGGTTTTCCGCTCCTGGGACAATCCGCGTGCCAATGTCTATCGCAGACAGCACAACATCCCCTACTCCTGGGGCACTGCCGTCAACGTGCAGATGATGGTTTTTGGTAACATGGGTGACGATTCCGGCACCGGCGTTGCATTCACCAGAAACCCGGCCACCGGCGAAAACGCACTCTATGGCGAATTTCTCATGAACGCCCAGGGTGAGGACGTGGTTGCGGGCATTCGTACGCCGCAGCACATCACCCATCTTGAGCAGGTCATGCCGGAGGTTTATCAGCAGTTCTGCAGCGTGGCCAACTCCCTGGAGAATCATTACAAGGATATGCAGGATATGGAATTCACCATTGAGCACGCCCACCTGTATATGCTGCAGACGCGCAACGGCAAGCGCACCCCGCAGGCCGGCGTTAAAATCGCCGTCGATATGGTGGGTGAGGGCAAGCTGACGCAGGCGGAAGCCATTATGAAAATCGACCCCACTTCTCTGGATGCACTGCTGCACCCCTGCTTTGATCAGAAAGCGCTGGACGCGGCAAAGCCGGTCGGCGTGGGTCTGGCCGCATCTCCCGGCGCAGCCTGCGGCGCAGTCTACTTCACTGCCGAGGACGCCAAGGAGCATGCCAAAAGCGGCCCGGTTTTGCTGGTGCGCCGTGAAACCACTACCGAGGACATCGAGGGCATGACCGCCTCGCAGGGCATTTTGACCGCTTTCGGCGGCCGCACCTCTCACGCTGCCGTTGTTGCGCGCGGCATGGGGCGCTGCTGCGTGGCAGGCTGCAAGGATTTGCAGATTAACTATGCCGAGCACGTCCTGACTCTGAATGGCAACATTGTCCGCGAGGGTCAGTTTATGTCCATCGACGGCTCCACAGGCAACATTTACCTCGGCCAGATGCCCACCGTGGACGCATCCGTTTCCGGCGACTTCAGCACCGTTATGGGCTGGGCTGACGAAATTCGTCAGATGAAAGTCCGCGCGAACGCAGACAATCCCCATGACGCTGCAACCGCGCTGAACTTCGGCGCAGAGGGGATCGGTCTGACCCGTACCGAGCATATGTTCTTCTTGGCAGACCGCATCCCGGCCATGCGCGAAATGATTGTCGCAAAGTCCGAGGATCAGCGCCGCCGTGCGCTGGCAAAGATCCTGCCGATGCAGCGCGGCGACTTTGAGGGCATTTTCAAGGCCATGAACGGCCTGCCGGTCACCATTCGCCTGCTGGATCCGCCGCTGCACGAATTCCTGCCGAGCGAGGATGCAGACATTGAAGTGCTTGCAAAGGATATGGGGCTTACCTTCAAGGAGCTCAAGGCCACCGTGCTTTCCCTGCACGAGGTCAACCCGATGATGGGTCTGCGCGGCTGCCGTCTGCCGATTCTCTATCCCGAAATCGGCGAAATGCAGACACAGGCAATCATTGAGGCTGCCATCAACGTCACCAAGGAAACCGGCGTCGCTGTTACACCGGAAATCATGGTGCCGCTGGTCGGCTCCAAGGGTGAAATTAAATTTGTCAAGAATCTCATTAAGAACGTCGCTGATAAGCTGATTTCGGAATCCGGTCTGGATATGCACTACAAGGTCGGCACCATGATTGAGCTGCCGCGCGCCGCCATCTCCGCCGACCGCATCGCCGAGGAAGCCGAGTTCTTCTCCTTTGGCACCAACGATCTGACCCAGATGACATTCGGCTTCAGCCGCGACGACTCCGGCAAGTTTCTTCCGGCCTACCTCGATAAGAAGATCCTGGAAAACGATCCGTTTGCCCGGTTTGATGAGCTTGGCACCGGTCGCCTGATGGAAATGGCCGTCCAGTACGGCCGCCAGACACGCCACGATATTAAGCTAGGCGTCTGCGGCGAGCATGGCGGCGACCCCGCTTCCATCGCCTTCTTCCAGAAGGTCGGTCTGGACTACGTTTCCTGCAGCCCGTTCCGTGTGCCGATTGCAAGATTGGCTGCCGCGCAGGCCGCCATCAGGAATCCGCGGGCTTAACCGTTCTTCTGCGCATTGGATTGCCATTCGGCAGCCTTTGCAGATTAAAAAAAGCCGCAAGTTCGCCTTTCCAAAGGAAATGGGGCGTTCACCCATCGCCCGAAACGGCGGGGGCACGCACCGATCTTCTGACAACATTGCGCGCTTGCGAGCCGATGGATGCGTTGCAAACAGCCCAAGCAATCTGACGAGATGGGTAGCAGCGAAGCGTTCTTCCGATTCGGCCGGATAAAGTCAGTCATGATGCGGTTTCACCATCGCACAAAACAAGCGGCGCACCTGCTTTTGGTTTGCAG
>JAQUZL010000003.1 GCA_028691385.1 Oscillospiraceae bacterium | reverse complement strand
AGGACGGTGTGATTAAGGTTGCCGAGGTGCTGGGCATCTCCAAAAACACGGTCTATCTGCATTTGCGAAACCTCTCAAGCGAAAACGAAAGCACCTGAATGCGCCGCACATGGAAAAGTCCCTGAAAACGGTTGTTTTCAGGGACTTTTCCATGCTTTATCGGTATCTTTCCAGTGCTTCAGCGCGCAGGAATGCCTGCTTCCATGCTTATCTTTGAGATTGACATACCTATCAAATATCCTCAAAGAACGCTCGCCCTTGAGAAGCCCCATGAGCTGCGCCGCACCGAGGCTTGGAGGGATGCTTATGCGCATATGGATATGGTCGGGACACGCTTCTGCCTCTATGATTTCTCCTTTCTTTTGTTTACACAATTCTCCAAGTATCGCTCCTATGTCCGCTGTTATCTTGCCATAAATCTCTTTCCGGCGGTATTTTGGAGCGAAAACTATATAGTACTGGCATCTCCACTTTGAATGTGTGGAACTTTGTATGTCGTTCACGGCAACACCGCCTTTTGCTCTGTAATGCAGTCGGCAACCCTGCATTTTTTGCAAAAGGAGGTTTTCTTGTATCTAAAGATTTTAATCCTCACCGGCATAGCCGGTGGTTCATCTTCGCGAAAGCGATAAGACAAACCCGCCTGACCGGACGGTCAGGCGGGTTTTAACGGTTTCAATCGTCCAGCACGGGCAGCATCTGCGGCGCGATGCGCTCTTGCGTCAGCTGGCTTTCCATCAGCTCCAGATACTGCTGCCGTGTAAGCACCGCCTCAAAGCTGTCCATGATCGCCCTGGCGCGATCACCGCCGTTGCGCAGCAGCTTATAGGCAATGAGCGCAAACACCTTGGCGGGAATCACATAGGCGTCATAGGGATCTGCCACATCCACATCCGGGCTGTGGAACACCCCGGAAAAGCCGCCGGAATTGAACTGCAGCAGCGGAATCATGCAGCTGATGTCGCCATAGTCCCCGGAGCTGGTGGAGTGGAAATCCGGCCCCGTGCAGGTCACCGGCGTATCGCCGCAGATCTCATGCAGCGCCGAGTCCACCACGCTGGCATCCTTCACCGGCACAATGGGCAGATTGCCCGGCAGCGTGGTAATGGTCACGCCGCAGCCCATGGCAACAGCGCCCGCGCGCATCGACCGGTCGACCTTCTTTGCCGCATCCATATACGCCGCGATGGTCTTGCCGCGCACCGAATAGGTCATGCGCACATCGTCGGCAATGACGTTGGAGGCATCCGCGCCCTTGGTCACCATGCCGTGGACGCGAATGGTATCCTGATCGCGGAAGGTTTCCCGCTGCAAATCCACCGCATGGATGGCAAGCGCTGCCGCATTCATGGCGTCCACGCCGCGCTGCGGCTCACCGGCCGCATGGGCGGCGCGCCCCTCGAAACGAATCATTTTTGTCACAAATCCGTTGCAGGAGCGGTTGGCGACCAAATATTTTTTGCCGCTCACCGCATGATGACCCACCGTGATGTCAATGTCGTCCATTGCGCCGATGCGCAGCAGCTCACACTTGCCGCAGCCATAGCGGATAAGTCCCTGCTCGCGCATTTGGTTGCGCAGCTCAATTTCCACATATTCCTCCGCCGGAACGCCGAAAAAGACCACATTGCCCTGCAGCGCCGCTGCAATCTCAGGGTCGCTCAGTGCGATGGCCGCGCCCATAACGCCTGCCGTCTGCGCATGATGGCCGCAGCAGTGCGCCGCGCCGGTTTCCGGGTTGGCGTGCGCATTGGCGGGAATCGGCAGGCCGTCAAACTCCCCCATCAGACAAACCGTGGGACCGTCGGCATGGGCTTTCAGGTAGCTCTTGACGCCTGTCACCGCCAGATGCTCCTCGGTACGCAGGCCAAGGCTCTTCATCACCGCGGCAAACTTCCCTGCCGTCCGATGCTCCTGAAAGCCCAGCTCCGCATGATTCCACAGATCGTCGGCAAAGGCGATGATCTCATCGCGGTGGGCGTCGATCCGCGCACATATTTTCTGTTCAATTTGATCCATCTTCGCAGCGCGCTCCTTTTTCTTCCATATTATCTTTTTGAATCAATTATTTTGTACCTATTCATTTTTTGCGACGAAACAAAAGCCACACCCATAGGCAGACCAAGACGGCCAGCACGATCCACAGTCCAAAATCAAGGATGCTGTTTTTTCCATTCAGCGGGATTCCAAAGACTTCCACAAATCCGCCTCCCATTCCGATCCAAATTTCTTAAATTTTCCATTTGCAAGACTTTTGCCAGTGTCTTGCAAACAGCGTCCCACTTTTTCATTTTTTCAGCATTTTTATATATATGTATAATCGATATATATTAATAGTCCAACGTTATATCATGAAGCAAACAATCATTGAGCATGGACACAAATTCCTTTCCCACCTGCGAAAGAACCTCATTTTCCGGGAGCAACCACCCGATCTCCGACTCAACGGCGCACTCCCGGAACGGAATGAAGCGCCACCGGTGATTGTGCGAGTCCACATAGGGCGTTTTGCTGGCGTTGAGGTTCCGGGAATTGAGCACGTACCCGTCCGTGGTGTCGAGCAGCTCATACATCGCTGCGCGGGAATCCACCACAAACCGCGTGCGCGGCGCAGGCAGGTTCAGCCGGTACAGGATGTCCGAATACGGCCCGCAGTCCAGGCTCTCATGCAAAATCATGGGATACGGCGTCAGCTGCTCGGGCAAAATATCTTTTCCCTCGTACCGATAGAGGGGATTTTTATCGCTGACGTCCACGCCCACATGCATCACCGCCACCGGATGATACAGCAGCCGCATGGCGGCATACTGTTCTAAGCTGGTGTTGCGATAGCAGCTCCAAAGCCGCACCACGCCGAGGCTTGCCGTATGATTGGAGATGGCCTCAAACATGTTGCCGCCATAGTCCTCCATCAGGGAAATGCGGATGCCCGTCGCCTGATAGCGGCGGCCGAGCGCGGCGGCAATATCGCTGAGATAGTAAAAGCCGTTGCTGATCACCGTGAACGTCGGCAGGTTCACCGCGCTGGCATTGCCGCGCATGGAATACAGCTGGTTGAGCTGCCGGTTAATCGGTGTGATATAGGCGATGAACAGTTTGCCAAAGGAGGTCAGCGTGACGCCCTTGTTGCTGCGGTTAAAAATCTTATGCCCAAACTCTTCCTCCACGCTCATGATGGCGTTAGAAAGCGCCGACTGCGAAAGGAAGAGATTCCGCGCCGCCTGATTCACAGAGCCGGTCTGGGCAACTTCTATCATATATTTAATCTGATTATTTGTCATGGTTCTGTCCTCACTCGTTTAATATCATAAATAGAATGATGCTATCTAAAATATATATTATCATAAAATCACCATAAAGTGCTACCATAGTTCAAACAACTTTCACAAAGTATTTTCTCCTATTTCCAGCAAAGTTGCTGGTGCTTTGGTAGCGGAGCGTACCGTGAAACAGTTGAACAAACCACCAATCAACGATATGGAAAGGAAGCGACCAAACTTGAAAAGCAAGAAAATGGACAGCATCTTAAAAAGAGGGGTTGCACTTTGTTCTGCAATCATCCTGACCGCCGGTATGCTGAGCGGCTGCGGCAGCTCCAACAAGCCGGCATCGAGCACGGGCGATACATCATCTTCCGCCGGTTCGAGTTCCGCTGCGACGACCGAATCCGGCAAGGATTCGCTGACGGTTGCCTTAACCGATGAGCCGGATTACCTGTCCACCTGTGAGCACGACTCCCTGATGGGCGTCCAGATGAACCTGCTCACCTATAACGGTCTTGTCCGCATTGACATGGAAACCCTGCAGCCGGTCTGCGATCTGGCCGAGAGCTTCACCCAGGACAGCGACACCGAGTGGACCTTCAAGCTGAAGCAGGGCGTTCTGTTCCAGAACGGCGAAGAATTCACCGCCGATGACGTCGCCGCAACCATTGCTTACGCGCAGTCTTTCCCCAGCAGCGCGACCTACACCGGTGCAATTGCCTCCGTCGAGGTGGTTGATCCGTACACCGTCAAGCTTGTCACCTCCGATCCCACGCCGAACCTGCTCTATAACCTGGGCTATCATTTCAACTTTATGCTGCCCAAATCCCTGATTGATTCCGGCAACGACTTCAGCGCCAACCCGGTCGGCACCGGCCCGTACAAGCTGGTCGAGTGGAACAAGGGCAACTACATCAGCTTTGTCGCCAACGACGACTACTTTGACGCGGACCGCAAGGCCTCCATTCAGAACCTGAAGTTCTCCATCATCCCCGAGGGTGCGACGAGAACCATGGCGCTGGAGTCCGGCGACGTCGACTTTGTTTACTCCGTCGCTTCCAACGACATTGACCGCCTGACCAATACCGACGGCCTGGCCATGGAGCAGGTCGTGAGCGTCGAGAACTACTTCCTGTACCTCAACTGCGTGAACACCCCGTTTGCCGACGAGAACCTGCGCAAGGCCGTCAGCTATGCCATCAACCGCGATGATATCGTGGTGGGCGCGCTCAACGGCTACGGCACGCCGAGCTACTCCTGCGTTTCCATGGGCTATGCCGAGTCCACCGATGAGAACGGCTACGGCTACGATGTGGACAAGGCCAAGCAGTATCTGGCAGCCTGGGGCGGCGATCCTTCCACCGTCACGCTGGACATCGTGTGCAGCAACGAAACCAAAAAGGCCATTGCCACCATCATGCAGGCTGAGCTTGCCGAAATCGGCATCAATGTGACCATCAACGAGATGGACTCCGCCTCCTATCAGGCCATCATGACCACCACCGATCTCACCAGCGCCATCGTTTCCTGGTCTCCGTCCAACGCCCTGACCTATGTGCAGCGCTTCCACTCTACCCGCCGCGATTATACGCCGGCCTGCATGGCTGACGATGATCTGGACGTGCTGGTCGAGCATGCCAACGTCTGCATGGATGATGCGGAGCGCGCAGGTGAAATCACCAACATTATTGCAACCGTCAATGATATGTGCCCGTTTGTCCCGATTTATCAGGTCAACTACTTCCGCGCTCACAGCGCAGATCTGCAGAACGTTGTCTGCAGCGCCACCGGCTATGTTGACTTCAGCGCCATGCGCTGGAACTAAAAATCTGCCAAATTAAAGATATTGCGGTAGTCCCGACCTCAACCTGGGGTCGGGACTTTCCCTTAAAACGCACAATTGTGTGAAAGGAGAACAAGTGATGGGCAAATACATCGCCAAACGCATTGCCTACATGATCCCGGTCATCCTCGGCGTCACACTGCTGGTATTTTTCATCATGCATCTGGCGCCCGGCAACCCCGCGCAGATCATTCTGGGCGAGAACGCAACAGCAGAGCAGATTGCAACCTTGGAGCATGAAATGGGGCTTGACCAGCCGCTGCTTGTCCAGTATGTCCGGTATCTGGGTGATCTGCTCCACGGCGACCTCGGCACATCCTACAGCTCCGGCAGCTCCGTTACCACGGAGATTATGGCGCGCTTTCCCTATACCATCAAGCTGACGCTGGTTGCGGCAATTATGTCGCTGGTGCTGGCGCTGCCGCTGGGCATCATCGCCGCAGTGAAGCAGAACACCTGGGTGGACAATGTCAGCATGATTGTCGCCCTGATTGGCGTGTCCATGCCGATTTTCTGGCTGGCACTGATGCTGATCATGCTTTTCTCGGTGAAGCTCGGCTGGCTTCCGGTCTATGGCGCGGATTCGTGGAAGAGCATCATCCTGCCCGCCATTTCCCTCGGCTTTATGAACATGGCCTCCATCTCGCGGACAACGCGTTCTTCCATGGTGGAAACACTGCGCCAGGACTACATCCGCACCGCCTATGCAAAGGGGCTTTCCAAAACCACCATTATCATGCGTCATGCGTTCCGCAACGGCATGCTGCCCACCATCACGGTCATCGGTCTGGAAATCGGCCAGATGCTGGGCGGTTCGGTGTTGACGGAAACGGTCTTTGCCTGGCCGGGCGTCGGCCGACTGATGATTCTGGCCATTAACGCGCGCGATACCCCCCTTGTCATGGGCTGTATTCTTCTGATGACCGTCTGTTTCTCGGTGGTCAATCTGGTGGTAGACCTGCTGTACGGCGTGGTTGATCCCCGCGTGCGTACCATGTACCGATAAAGGAGGAGCTGACAAATGAAATCATCTGAACCCAAAACTTCCTCCGCGTCCGATTTTTCCGCCGCGCAGAAAACCAGCCAGCTGAAGGAAACCTTCCGCCGCCTGTGCCAAAACAAGGCCGCACTGGTCGGACTGATTTTTCTGATCGTTCTGGTTCTTTTGGCCATCTTTGCCGATGTGCTGTTCAACTATCAGGCTACCTGTGTCAAGCAGAACATCGCCGAACGGCTGCAATGGCCGTCTGTGCAGCACTGGTTTGGCACGGATGAATTCGGCCGCGACCTGCTCGCGCGCGTGGTGCACGGCAGCCGGGTATCTCTCTCTATCAGCTTTATCGCCGTCGCCTTCGGCCTGTTTGTTGGCGGTATTCTGGGCGCGGTCGCCGGATTTTTCGGCGGCGCGGCGGACAACGTCATCATGCGTGTTTGCGACGTGTTTCTCGCCGTTCCCATGATGCTCATGGCTATTGTTATTGTGGCGGCGCTCGGCTCAAGCATCACAAATCTTGTCATCGCACTGGCCATCTCCTCTGTTCCAACCTTCGCGCGAATCGTGCGCAGCGCTGTGCTCACCGTGCGGGACATGGAATATGTGGAAGCGGCCAAGGCCATCGGCGTGAAAACCGGCGGCACCATTTTCCACTATATTCTGCCCAACTGCATGGGTCCGATCATTGTCCAGACCACTCTGCGGATTGCCGCCACGATCTCCAACACGGCGGCGCTCAGCTTTTTGGGGCTTGGCGTGGTTGCGCCGCGTCCGGAATGGGGCGCGCTGCTCTCCGGCGGCAGAAACTTCATTCGTGACAGCGGCTATCTGGCCTGCATTCCCGGTATCTGCATCATGCTGACCATTCTGGCGCTCAATCTGCTGGGCGACGGTCTGCGCGATGCGCTCGATCCGCGGCTGAAATAAGGAGGCACGGAGATGGAAAACAAGCAAACCGAATACGCACTGGACATTCAGGATCTTGCGGTGGAATTTCGCACCCACGACCGCACCGTTTACGCCGTCAACGGGCTGAACCTGCAAATCAAGCAGGGACAGACGCTGGGTCTCGTCGGCGAAACCGGCGCCGGCAAAACCACCACCGGTCTTGCAATTTTGAACCTGATTCAGACGCCCCCGGGCGTCATTACCCGCGGCAGCATCTTCCTGCAGGGCAAAGACGTGCTGAAAATGACTACCAATGCGCTGCAGCAGGTGCGCGGCAAAACGGCGTCCATGATTTTTCAGGATCCGATGACGTCGCTGAACCCGGTGCTCACCGTGGAGATGCAGATTGCCGAGGTCATCGAAAACCACGAGCATCTGGGCAGAAAGAGCGCCATCGAAAAGGCCGGAGAAATGTTGGAGCTGGTCGGCATCTCCAAAGAGCGCGGCAAGGCCTATCCTCATCAGTTTTCCGGCGGCATGAAGCAGCGCGTGGTGATCGCCATGGCACTGGCCTGCGACCCGGAGCTTTTGATTGCGGACGAGCCAACCACCGCGCTGGACGTCACCATTCAGGCACAGGTGCTGGATCTGATGAAAAAGCTGCGGGAAAAAAATAACACCTCCATGCTGATGATCACCCACGACCTTGGCATCGTGGCCGAGGTGTGCGACTGCGTCAGCGTGGTCTATGCCGGCAAGGTGGTGGAGCACGGCACCCTCGAAGATGTGTTTGACCACACCCTGCACCCCTATACCAAGGGGCTGTTCAATTCCCTGCCCAACATGAATGACCGCGGCGCAAAGCTCAAGCCCATCAAGGGGCTGATGCCGGATCCCAGCAATCTGCCTGCCGGCTGCGCCTTTGCCGACCGCTGTGATTATGCCACCGCGCGCTGCTTCCAGTCGCCGCCGGCGCTGGTGCACAGAACCCCGGAGCACTGTGTTGCCTGCCACCTGTACAACGAGCAGAACATTCAGGAAGGGGGCGTTTTGCACGATGTCTAACGAACTGATTCGCGTGGAGCACCTGAAAAAGTACTTCAAGGCCGCCAAGGGCGTTGTGCACGCCGTGGACGACGTCAGCTTCACCATCGAAGCGGGCAAAACCCTTGGCGTTGTCGGGGAGTCCGGCTGCGGCAAGTCCACCCTCGGCCGCACCCTCATCCGCCTGCAGGAGCCAACGGACGGAAAAATTTTCTTTGATGGTGAAAACGTCAGCGCGTTGAGCCGTCAGCAGCTTTGGAAAAAGCGTCGGGAGATGCAGATGATCTTTCAGGATCCGTTTTCGTCGCTCAATCCCCGCATGACCATCAGCCAAACCATCGAAGAGCCGCTGCGGCTGTATCAGCTGTGTCCGGACAAAGCAAGCCGCGAGAAAAAAGTGGCCGAACTGATGGATACGGTCGGCCTTGCCCGGCGGCTGTATAACGCCTATCCCCACGAGCTGGACGGCGGCCGCCGCCAGCGCATCGGCGTGGCGCGTGCGCTGGCGCTGAACCCCAAGTTCATCGTCTGCGACGAGCCGGTTTCCGCGCTGGACGTGTCCATTCAGGCGCAGATTCTCAATTTGATGCAGGAGCTGCAGGCGCAATATCACCTGACCTATCTGTTCATCACCCATGACCTCAGCGTTGTCTATCACATTTCCGACGACATCATGGTCATGTATCTGGGGCAGGTCGTGGAAAAAGCGCCGGCCGAGGTGCTCTTCCACAACCCGATTCACCCCTATACCCAGGCGCTGCTCTCAGCCATTCCGGTGCCCAGTCTCCACGACCGGAAGGAGCATATTTTAATGCGCGGAGAAATCACCTCGCCCATCGACCCGCCGGCAGAATGCCGGTTTGCAAGCCGCTGCCGCTATGCAACCGACCATTGCCGCCAGTGCGATCCCACGCTCAAAGAGGTCGAACCGAATCACTTTGTTTCGTGCTTCCGTTGTGACGAGTAACGAAAAGAGGATATTCCATGTATACCTACACCGATATTAAGCCGCAAAACAAACAGGACGCCTTTTCCGCCATGTATTTTCACCTGACGCAGCGCATTATGCGCACCTGCGGCGACCGGAAGGGCGAACGCCTGATTCGGGAAGCCGTGCGCCGGGCAGGCCGTGAAAGCGGTCTGCGCCAGCGCGCGGCGCTGCGCGGCGCAAACGTCAAGACCAACCTGCACAATCTCTATCACTGCGGCAGAGATTTTGTGGACGACCCCCGGGTGCGCAGCACCGAAATTTTTGACGAAGCGGATCGCCAGATCTGGGAGGTCTACACCTGCCCGCTGGCCGACTACTGGAATCGCCGCAGCGCGTCCAAGGCCGGCAGCTTCTATTGTGAGGAATACCAGTACGCGCGCGTGCTGGCCTATACCGAAAACGTGGGGCAGGTCAACCTGTCCAAGCTGCTCACCTGCCCGCGCGATAATTTCTGCCGCTTCTCCGTCTTTTTCCGGGAAGCCAACATGACGCCCGAGCGGGCAAAGGAAACCTTTGCCCACTGCGACCCGGACTACGCCGCGCCGCAGGCGCTGCCCGCCGACGCGGGATACGACGCGGGGCTTGCGGATATGACCATCGCCATCTATTACTATCTGCTGGAAACCGCCGAAGAAGTTTGCGGCGCGGACGGCGTCTGTGCCGTCGCCGAGGGTCTGAAGGACTGGTCAAGCGCCGCCCTTTCCGCCATGCGCGTGCAGGCAGTGCATACCCTTGCGCCGCTGGATGCGGACTTTGCGCGCCAGAACTTCCCGCTTGCGCTCACCCCCTCGGATGACGCCGCATGGGCGTCCCACCCCGGCCACAATGCGCAGTCCCTGATGAAAACACTGGTTTTAGACCCCATCGCCGCCGCGCTGGACGCCTGAGAAAGGAGCAAAGACGATGTATACTTACGAAGAACAATGTGTGATGGATCTTTCCGACAACTATACGCTTCTTTATTCCTTTATCGGGCGTGCGCTGCTGGACGCATTTGGCGTGGAGGGCGAACGCGCACTCCGGGAGGGCACGCGCCGCTATGGCCGCGACCGCGGCGCGCATTCCAGGCAAAGGCATTTGGAGCTGGGCGTCAAAATCAATATGCAGAGCCTGTTTTCCGTCGGCGGCGACCTGCCGCCCGACCCCCGCTTCAAGCGGGAGCTGCAGGAGCTGAATCCGGAAGAGCGCGTGTCCCACACGCTGGTCTGCCCCATGGCAGACGTCTGGAAGGCCTATGGCGCGCGTGCCATCGGCCGGATGTACTGCGAGGAGTTCCATCCCGCCTGCTACAACCACTATGCCTATGATTACGGCCACACCAATCTGTCCAAGACCCTGACGCAGGAAACGGACGAGTACTGCGCGTTCAACGTGGTGCTGCGCGCCGAAAATCTGCCGGACTCGCTGAAGCCCAAGTGCTTTGCCCAGTATGACCCGGGCTACGTCGCCCCCGCCGTCACGCCCAAAAAAGCCTGTGGCAAGCTTGGCTTTGAAACGCTGAGCATTAAGCTGTATTATTATATTCTCGAAGCGGCGCTCGAGCAGCTGGGCGAGCCGGGCGCGGACGCCATTGACCGGGGACTTGCACAGATGGCCGCAGACGGCGCGTCCCGCGCCAAAGCGACCGCCAACGCCTACCAGCTTTCCGATCTGGCGCAGGTTGCCTATGACACCTATCCCCTGTCCGTGACGCCAAGCCCGCTCTGGGCGGACTATTCTTCCCATGATGCGCGCGCGCGCTTTACACGCGTGTTTGTCCCCGCCTTTCAGGCGGCGCTGCAAGCTGAGGTGAAATGAAATGAAGCCCATCATCGGCATGATTGCCGCAGAAAGTCCCAAGCTCATGGCGCGCAAATATCTGGTGAATACACCCTATATTGACGCCATCATCGCCGCCGGCGGCACGCCCATCCTGATTCCCGCCGACGCCGACGCCGCCCGCGCGGCAGAATATCTGCCGCTGCTCGATGGGCTTTTGCTGCCCGGCGGCGAGGATGTGACGCCCACGCTGTATGGGCAGGAGCCGACTGCGCAGGTTTCCTACACCCTCGCCGATAAGGATCAGATGGAGCTGGCGCTGGTGCGTTTGGCTGCCGCACAGCAAAAGCCGATCTTTGGCATCTGCCGCGGCATGCAGCTTTTGAACGTCTGCTTCGGCGGCGATCTGTATCAGGATCTGCCCACGCAGTACGACGCCGCCATCTGCCATGCCCAGGATATGGCGATTCGCAGCGCGCTGACCCATCGTGTGCGCCTTGCGCCGGACAGTCTGATCTCGCAGCTGCTGGGCAGCGAGCCGCTGATGGTCAACAGCTTCCACCATCAGGCCGTCAAAACCGTGGCCGCGCCGTTTACTGTCACAGCCACCGCCGCCGACGGCGTGGTGGAAGCCATGGAGAGCGCCGCGCGCGGCATCTACGCCGTGCAGTGGCATCCGGAGGAGCTGGTCGCAGACCACCCGCGCTTTCGTCCGCTGTTTTCGCATCTGGTGGCGCTGGCCGAAGCGCACCGCCAAGTGGCGCGGTAATCCAAATCGGCAACCCTGCTGGGGCAACTTCGTTTGCCCCAGCTTCAATTTACGTCTGTGAGGTGTCTTATGGAAGAACTGATCTATCGGGATCGCCGCGGAACCAACTGCTCCAAATGGAACCACTACGGCAACCAATTTCAGCATGAAAATCTGATGGGGCTTTGGGTGGCCGACATGGACTTTGCCGCTGCCCAATGCGTCCGCGACGCGCTGCAGCGCCATGTTTCGTTCGGTGTGTTCGGCTATGACGTCACGCCGGAAAGCTATTACGACGCCTTTGTGCGCTGGGAAAAGACCTATCACAACTATGATGTGGCGCGCGCGTGGATTCGTTACTCCCCCGGCGTGGTGGCCGCGTTCAACTGGTTCATCCAGATGATGACCGTCCCCGGCGACGCAGTGCTCATCCAGTCCCCGGTCTATTACCCCTTTGCCAACGCCGTGCGGGAAAACCACCGCACGCTGGTGGAAAGCGAGCTTGTGAATACAAACGGCGTGTATACCATTGATTTTGCGGATTTCGAGCAGAAGATTCGGGAACATCACGTGAAGGTATTCCTCATGTGCTCGCCCCACAATCCGGTTGGCCGCGTCTGGACGCGGCAGGAGCTGAAGCGCCTGCTGGACATTTGCCGGGAAAACGGCGTGTTTGTGATTTCCGACGAAATCCATCAGGATTTCACCTTCGCAGGCCATGTCCACATCCCCGCCGCCACCGTGGGCAGCTATGACGACATGCTGGTCACGCTGACCGCGCCCAGCAAGACCTTCAATCTGGCGGGATTGAAGAATTCGGTCATCATCATTCCTGACGACACCATTCGCAAGAAATATGACGACTATGTCGCCGTCCTGCATGTGGCCAGCGGCAACAGCTTCGGCGTCGTCGCGGCGGAAGCCGCCTATCGGGGCGGCAGAGCGTGGCTTGGACAGGTGCTGGAAACCGTCTATGGGAACTACCAGCTTTTGGTATCCTCCCTGCGCGACACACTGCCCCAGGTGGTCGTTTCCCCGCTGGAGGGCACCTACCTTGCCTGGCTGGACTTTGGCGCATACCTGCGCCCGGAGCAGCTGCCGGACTACATTGAGGGGCGCTGCGGCCTTGCCATGGACTATGGCGCGTGGTTTGGCGGCGCATCGGCATGTCATGTGCGCATGAACCTTGCCACCTGCCGTGAGAACATTGCGCAGGCAGCCAAAGCGCTCGCAGACCATTTGTAATGCGCGCAACGCGCCGCAGCACCGGCTTTTGATGTGGCCTCAAAAATGAGATAACGATTTGAATCAAGCTGCCCAGGGGGCTTGCTGTCTGTGAATTGCAGGCGGCAAGCCCCCTGGGCTTTGCCGCCTGCAATTTCCATCCCGCCGGTATTGCGAATGCCGGTGCTGCCAGCCTTGCGCCGCGTGCAGGCGCAGATTGATTCCGTCCGATTCTTGTGAATGCCTGATCCAACCGTTCTGTTGCCTGCGCCGAACGTCCGACACGGCAGCTTCTGCCGCGCAATTTCCTTCTTTTTTGCGGGTTTTTCCCGTAAAATCCCACCTCTCGTCTTTTTCTTCCCGTCCCAAGGGTGCAAAATCATTTACATTTTGAAGCTGCAATGCTATACTGACTTTGTATATTATGTGTATTTGTTGCCTTTTTCGGCAAATGCAGGCAAACAATCTGTCGTTATGATTGGAGAATCGGTTATGGAGAATATGCACCAGCAGCAGGACGAACAGAGCTTGTTCGAGAGCGTTTTATGCGGTATTCTGCGCTATACCCTTGAGGAACAGCCAACCGTTTTGCAGTTCAACAAGGCCTGCGCGCAAATCTTCGGATACGACAGTAAGGACGCCTTTTCCACAGACCTGCAGGCAGGCCGCTGCGCGCTAGTCTATGTCTATGACCGCGAGATACAGCGCGGATTTCTTCGCCGCTGCATGCGCGTCGACCAGCCCATCAATTTTGGCCATCGCATTCGGCGGCGGGATGGTTCCATTGCCTATATCATGGGGGAAATGCGCAGTATCCGGCTCGCTGACGGCACTCAGGCCGTTCAGGAAATTTTCATGGATTCCGGCCATCAGGTCGTCACAGAGGATTTGCGCAAACGGATTCAGTATGCGCCGGTGGGGCAGTCCAATATCAAGGACAAGCTGATTGTGGCCACCGACGATCCCGCCGAACGCCGCGCGCTGCGGGAAATTCTCGGTTGCAGCTACGCGATGATCGAAGCCGAAGACGGCGCGGAGGTGCTGTCCATCCTCGGAAAAGAGCAGGATGAAATCTCCGCCATTTTGGTCGACGAGGCCATTGTCCGTCTGGACGATTACCGGCTGACCGCCGCGCTCAAAAGCAGCCTGCTCTATGCCTCTGTGCCGGTGGTCATTCTCGCCGAGCAGGGCAGCGATGAAGAGCAGCTTCTCTCCTATGGCGCGAACGAGTTTCTCCGCAAGCCCTTTAATCCCAATCTGATTCGTCTGCGGCTTTCCAACCTCATCGAGCTGCGCGACACTGCCATTCAGCGCAACGCCATCGAAACGCTAGTAAACAACATCCCCGGCGGCGTTGTGATTTTCCGCTTGGGTGAAAAGCTGGAGCTGCAATATGCCAGCAGCAAGCTTGCCCAGCACCTGGGCTGGCGCGCAGCCGATCGCCCCACGCTGGTGCGGGAGGGGCTGCTGGGCGCGGTGCATGAATCCGATCGGGCGCGGCTGCTGGCCAATTTGCGCAGCGCCGGCACGGAGCCGCTGGAAATCACCTTCCGGCTGTGCAGCAAATCCGGAAAGGCGCTTTGGGTACAGGCGCACGCCGTCCGCATCCGCATGGAGGACGGCCATCCGGTCTATCAGGCGGTCATTTCCCCCACCACCTTGCGGGAAAAAATGTTCCAGAACATGCTCGATGACGCCTCTTGCGGCATTGTCGTCAGCGACGCTGCCACGCAGGAGCTGCTTTACGTCAACAATGCGGCCGCATCTCTGATCGAGGAATCCGAGGACGCCGGGATGCATGGGCAAGCCGGCGCGCCGTGGATGCTTTATCAGTCCCGCAGGCTCTCTGCCGAGCGCTATACCGCCCTGCAGGTCACCCATGAAACGACCGGCCGCCATCTGAACATGAGCGGCAAGCTCATGGACTGGAACGGCATTCCCGCGCGCATTGTCTATGCCACCGACGACACCGAAAGCTATCGCCTGCAAAATGAGCAGCTGGAGGTAGCGCTGAACGAAGCCAAAAAGGCCAACGAGGCAAAAAGCAGCTTCCTTTCCCGCATGAGTCACGACATCCGCACCCCCATGAACGCCATCCTCGGCATGTCCAGCCTTGCGCTGGACGAGATTGGCAATCAGGTCGCCGTGCAGGAATATTTGGAAAAGATTTCTTCGTCCGGGCAATATCTGCTGGGGCTGATCAACGATATTTTGGATATGTCCAAAATTGAAAGCGACCGGGTGGAGCTGCATCTTGCCCCATGCACCATTCGGGAATGTATGGAGCTGGTGCTGCTGTCCATGCGCACGCAGATGCAGCAAAAAAGCATCACCTTCACCTATACCGCCACGCCGGACGTGCCGGAAGTGCCGGTTTTGCTGGATAAAATGCGGATGCAGCAGGTGTTTTTCAACCTACTCAGCAACGCAGTCAAGTTTACCCCGGCGCATGGCAGCATCGCCGTGCGCGTTGACCGGCAGGCCGCTTCCGGCGGCCGCCTGCTCTATCGTATCGCCGTGCAGGACAGCGGCGTGGGGATTGCGCCCGGCGCGCTGGAGCGGATTTTTGAGCCGTTTGAGCAGGCCAGCCCCCAGAACCAGGGCAGCGGCCTTGGCCTTGCCATTGTGCGCAATCTGCTGCGGCTGATGGGTGGCAAGATTCACGCCGAGAGCGTACTGGGTCAGGGCACGGCCTTTTTGGCCGAGCTGCCGCTGCGTGCGGCAGACGAAACGACGCCAAGCGCACCGGTCGCATTCCATGCGCCCATTGAGGACTATGACTTCACCGGAAAAAAGGTGCTGCTGGTGGAGGATCATCCCATCAATTTGGAAATTGCCCGCAAAATGCTGGAGAAAAAGGGCTGCACCGTCATCCCGGCCAGCAATGGCCGGCAGGCCGTGGATCTGCTGCTGACATCTGAGCCGGGCAACTATCACGCCGTGCTGATGGATATTCGGATGCCGATTATGAACGGTCTGGAAGCCGCCAGAGCCATCCGCGCCGCCGCGCGGCAGGATCTGCACGTGCTGCCGATCATCGCCATGACCGCCAACGCCTTTGCCGAGGATATGCAGCAGACCAGGGGCGCCGGCATGAATGCCCATCTTGCAAAGCCCATTGACGTACGACTGCTGTATCAAACCTTACAGGAGATTTGGAGCTGAATTATGCGTGTAGATTATTATTTTGACTTGAATGAAAGTCACAGGGACATTCTCATGGAGCTTGGCAACATCGGTACGAGTAATGCGCTCACCGCGCTGTCCCAGCTCACCTCGCACCCCATTAAGATGGATCTGCCCCGCATCCGCATTGTGCCGGCCAATCGACTGCCGGAATATATGGATTACGAAGGCGCTCGCAACACCGGCGTCATCATTGAGGTGCACGGCGATCTGGAATGTGTGGTGACATTTCTACTCAACGAGGTATTCACAAAAGTCATCGCAGAAGAATTGACCGGAGAACCCCTTGCGCAGGTGAACGCCATGAGCGAAATGCAGGAATCCGCCATCCGCGAGGTTGGCAACATCATGTGCAATGCCTATCTCAACGCGCTGGCCTCCATGCTGGAAACGGAGCTGACGGTTTCTCTGCCGGATTTGGAGATTGGCAGCTGCGCAAAAATACTCGGCGCTTTTTCGCAGGAGTTTGCAGACAACGCGCCGGAAATTCTCTTTATTGAAAACACCTTCTATTATCTGGGGCAGGAGGTTGTCAGCTACATTCTGCTGCAGCCGAAATTGGACACGCTGCAGAAAATTCTGCACAAGCTCAGCTGACGATGGCCGCCGAGCTTGCGCAGGCGCTGCGCTTCGGCGCGGAGGAGTGCTTTCTCGCCATCCGTGTGGGCCGTCACCGCTATGTGGTGAATCTGCCCGATGTGGATCGTGCCGCCATCGTGCCGCCGACGGACATGGCCTGCGTGCGTCTGGAACCGGACGCAGCCGCCGCGTGCTGCCTGCTGGTACGCGACCAAGATACGACGTTTGCGCTGCTTGCCGACGAAATTGAGGGCATTGTGCGCCTGCGCCCCACCGCGCAGTTTGAGCTGCCAAAGGCCGCCGTCTGCGCGAAAAACCGATGGATTGGCGGCGTCGCCCTCCATGACGGCCACCTGGTCTATCTGCTGGACTGCCACAAAATCCATCAGCACTTTTTGCCGGAGGTGACCGAGCAATGACCGGGGAACATCTGTATTTCAAAGCCGGTCTGGACGGCCTGCGGTTTGCCATCGCTGCGTCGCAGCTCGACAAAGTGGAAACCCGACCCGTCTGCGAAACGCTGCCAGACGCGCCGGACGGAATCTGCGGCCTGGTCTATGACGCGGGCGAAATTTTGCCGATCTTTACGCTGTCTGCCCTGTGCGCCGCACCCACCGGAATCATCCTGCTCTGCCGGCGCGGCGGCACGCGCATTGCCTTCGCCGCCGACCGGGTGGACGGCTTTGTGATGCTGCCGGACGACGCGCTGCAGGGGCAACGATACTCAGATAAGGACGGCGAGCTTTTGCTCCCCTAATGGAATACGGCATGATTCATTTAACCGACGCAGAGTTTCAGATCATATATCCCCATATTCGGGAGCGCTATGGTCTGAACCTGGAAAAGAAAAAATATCTCATTGAAAGCAAGCTCTGGATTGAGCTGGCACGGTATCGGGTCGGCAGCTACACCGAATACTGGCAAATGCTGCGCGCGGACGCCACCGGAACGATGGAGCGGCGGATGCTTGACCTGCTCACCACGCATTACACCTATTTTTGCCGGGAATCGCAGCATTTTGACTTTTTGAAAGACCGCATTCTGCCCCAGCTTGGCCGCGCGCGTACCGCGCCGCTGCACATCTGGTGCGCAGGCTGCGCCACCGGACAGGAATGCTACACGCTGGCCATGCTGCTGCTGGACTGTCAAACTGCCGGCACGCTGCGCGTTCCCTTTCATATTTTCGGCGCAGATCTGTCCGATACGGCCATTGCCGCCGCGCGCAAAGGCGCTTATGGCAGCGCGGACTACGCAAGACTGCCCCGCGCCTGGCAGTGCCATTACGCCACGCCGTTTCAAAACGGTGAATTTCAGGTGCTGCCGCAAATCAAGGCGCTTGTGACATTTCGCCAGCAGAACCTGCTGGACAGGCCCGCGCTGCCGGAACGGTTTGACGTCATCTTTTGCCGCAATGTCCTGATCTACTTCTCTGAAAAAGAACGCGCGCAGCTGCTTGGCCGACTGACCCAGGTGCTGCGCCCCGGCGGATACCTGCTCATCGGTCACACCGAAAGCCTGATCGGCATCCAGACCGCCCTGACGTATGTTCAGCCCGCCGTTTATCGGAAACCGGGAGGCGCAGCAGCATGATTAAGACAAAAATTCGCGTTCTGATCGTTGAGGACTCCATTCTGTACCAGACCTACCTGCGCCGCATTGTGCAATCGGATGCGTGTCTGGAGGTGGTCGGCACTGCCGGCACCGGGCGCGACGCACTTGCGCAGATTCCGCTGCTGGAGCCGGACGTCATCACCCTGGATTTGCATTTGCCGGATACGGACGGGCTTTCCCTGCTGCAAACGCTGGTGCGCTCCTGGAATATTCCGGTCATCGTGGTAACGTCTACGCCGGATGCGTGCGAGGACGCCATCCGCCTTGGCGCGCGCGATTTCATTGAAAAGATCCCCGACGCCAGAGCCCATTCTGCCGAACAGTTTGCTCTGCTGCTGAAGCTGAAGGTAAAAATGCAGGCGACCGGCCATTTTTCGCCGGATGCAAGCCCGGTTCGCACGCAGCTGCCGCACCATGTGCCGGGCGTGCCGGACGCGCGCCAGCGCCTGATTGTGATCGGCGCGTCGCTCGGCGGCACGGAAGCAACGCTGGAGATTCTTCGCCAGCTGCCCGACACCCTGCCTGGCATCGTGGTCGTGCAGCATATGCCGGCAGGCTTCACCAACGCCTATGCCATGCGTCTGGATCAGTACTGCAGCATGGCTGTGCGGGAAGCGCGCAACGGCGACGCCGTGCTGCCCGGCACGGTGCTGATCGCGCGGGGCGGGCAGCAGCTCACCGTTCACCGCGCAGCGCGCGGCTTTCGCGTTCGCAGCGTCAGCGCGCCCAGCGTGGGCGGATTTTGCCCTTCCGTCGACGTGCTGTTTGGTTCTGCCGCGGAAAATGCGGGCAATCGCGCCGTCGGTGGGATTCTCACCGGGATGGGACACGACGGCGCGGCCGGTATGAAGCAGATGCACAACGCGGGCGCTTATACCATGGGGCAGGAAAAAGACAGCTGCGCTGTTTTCGGGATGCCCGCCGCAGCATCGGCTGCGGGCGGTGTGGACGTTTTGCTCACACCGGGCGAAATTGCGCAAACGCTCATTCGCCAATTTAGATGAGATTGAATGTGGAGGCTGAAAAATGGATGAAAAAGTGATCCTCATCGCAGACGACGCGGTATTTATGCGGAAAATGATCCGCAGCACACTGGAAAGCGCGGGCTATACCAAGTTTCTGGAGGCCAAAAACGGCAACGAGGCCATCGCACTCTATCAGGAATCGGGGGCGGATCTGATCTTTTTGGATGTGACCATGCCGGATAAGGACGGCCTGCAGGTCTTGAAAGAGATCATGGCCATGCGCCCGGACGCCAAGGTGGTCATGTGCTCCGCCATTGGCCAGGACGGCACCATCATGGACGCCATCCGCAGCGGCGCCAGCGAATTCATCATCAAACCATTCAAGCGCGATCAGGTCATTGACGTCGTGTCCAGTCTGCTGGGTTAAGGGGGAAGGGTCATGAAACGGTTTCGCGATATTAAAATCGGCAGTAAGCTGGTGTTTTCCTATCTGCTGCTCATTGCCGTGTTCGCCATCAGTTTGGTTGCCACGCTGATCGGCCTGCACGCCGTGTCCACGGATATGGAGGAGTTCTATCAGCAGGAGTTCCAGATCGTTCAGGCAAGTCAGAATATGAAGACCGATCTGCAGGACTACGCCAAGGGCATTTCCCGCCTAGCTGTCGCCAAAGCAAATCTGCTTGGCCAGAGCGCCACGGATTCCGGCCTCTATCTGCAGCAAAAAAAAGATGAGATGCAGGCCTCGTTTACGAATCTTGGTGCGGAAATCGACGTACTCTCCGGCTTCACCTTGCAATCTGTGGAAGAATTTGAAACGATCGTCAGCACCTACAGCTCCTTGCAGGCGCTCAACGGCCAGCTGCTGGATTATTACAGTGCCGGGCGGATTGACGAGGCGCTGACGCTGGCAAACGGCCGGATTGACACCGTCGGGACAACGCTTGGCAAGGCGCTGGACGTCATCATCGAACGCGCCGCCGTGCGTGCCAACGACAAGTATACGCGCACCATATCCCTGGTTCAAACGCTGGAGCTTCTCAGCATTCTGCTGTCGGTGCTGCTGCTGGGCGTCGCCGTCTGGCTGTGCATTGTGCTGACGCGCGCCATCACCCGACCGCTGCGCGAAATGGAGGAAGCTGCCGCGCGGCTTGCCGATGGCGATCTCTCACAGGAAATCCGCTATCGCAGCACGGATGAGCTTGGTTCTCTTGCAGAAAGTCTGCGCACCACCATCGGCAGCCTTCACGTGTATATTCAGGAGATCGAAGCCTGCATGTCCGCCATTGGACACGGCAAACTGAACTATCAAACAAACGTCGAGTTCCGCGGCGATTTTATATCCATTAAGAACGCCATAGACAGCATTACCGCCAATCTCACCGGCGCAATCATGCAAATCAACGTCAGCGCCGATCAGGTCATGCGCGGCGCGGAGCAGATTGCCGGCGGCGGGCAGGCGCTCTCGCAGGCCACCCTCGAGCAGGCCAGCTCCGTCGAGGAGCTGAGCGTCACCATCAACGAGGTGTCCGACCGCGTGCGCGAAAACGCCGAAACCGCCGTGGCCACCAGCCGCCTGTCCGACCATGTTGGCGACGAAATCATGGATGCCAGCAGTCAGATGCAGCGCATGAGCGACGCCATGAGCCAGATGAAAGCCATGTCCAGCCAGATCACCGGCATCATCAAGGACATCGAGGATATTGCGTTCCAGACCAACATTCTCTCCCTCAATGCCGCCGTGGAAGCAGCGCGCGCCGGCGAAGCCGGAAAGGGCTTCTCTGTTGTCGCCAACGAAATTCGCCGCCTGTCGGACAAGACCACCGAGGCCAGCAAGTCCACCGGCGCGCTCATCGGCCGCACCATTGACCAGATCATGGAAAGCGTGGAACAGGCAAAGACCACCTCTGCCAAGCTTGCGCACGTCGCCACCTCCGCAAGAGAGGCCGCAAAGCAGGTGGAGTCCATTTCCAGCGCTTCCAACGACCAGGCCACTGCCATTGTGCAGCTGCGGGAAAGCATTGCGCAGATTTCCAGCGTTGTGCAGGAAAATTCCGCCACCGCCGAGGAAAGCGCCGCATCGAGCGAAGAGCTGACCGGTCAGATGGAAATGCTCAAAGAACTGGTTTCCACATTCGAGTATGACGTATAACGCCGCTCCGACCCGGAAGGAGGCGCAAAATGGGCTTTTTTAGCGCCGATATGGAATCCATGGTGGAGATTTACCAGCGGGAAACCATGGAACTGCTTGAAAGCTTTGACAACTGTCTTTTACAGGCCGTGCGGCGCAGCCGCCTGACCGAGGAGGACATCAACGCGATTTTCCGCATCGTGCACACCATCAAAAGCGCTTCCGCCATGATGGGCATGGCGGAGCTGAGCGGCTGCACCCACCGCATGGAAGATCTGTTTCTGCTGTTTCGCGACGTTCCCGCCCGTACGCAGGGCAATGAGGGACGGATTTTCGACCTGCTCTACGCCTACGGCGATTATGTGAAGCGGGAAAGCGCCCGGGTCACGCAGCCGTCGTTTCAGCCGTCCGCCGCCGACGCGCTGCTTGCCCAGATTGTGCAGGAGCTTTCCTTTTTCAGGGAAACCGCCGCGCCGCCGGCTTCCGACCACGCCCCTGTCGCCGTGCCCGCCGCAGCAAACGCAGCCGCGCTTTCCGCCGCCCGGCTGCCGAACGACGAACAGCCAGACGGCGCTGGCGTCGGCGCAATTTGGCGCGTCACATTCACCGCTGACTGCCAAATGGAAAATGTGCGCGCGTTTATGCTGCTCAAGCAAATTCGCCCGCTGTGTCAGAGTATTTCCACCATTCCAAGCGCCCTTGAGCAGGAGGTCGCCGCCGCGCAGATTCGTCAACACGGTCTGCTTTTGACGCTGGTCTGCGACCACACCGATGAGGTTGCCCGGCGGCTGACCGCTTCGCCTTACGTGCTGCGTCTGGAGAATTTGGACTGCGCCGCGCCAGAACCGGATGCGCCAAAACCGGATGCGCCGGCCGAAGCGGCCGAGAACGCACCGGACAAGGCGGCAAAGTTCGGCATGATCTCATGGGATCAAATTGTGCATCTGCAAAGCATCACGGGCGATCTTGTCACCACCGGCGCGCTGCTCTACGAAGCGCTGCATGCCGGACAGGACGCCCACGAAATTGAAAATATTCTGCAAACAAACCAGCGGCGGCTGCGGATTCTGCGCGACCTGGTCAAATCGCTGTCCATGATGCCCGTCGCGGACATCATGCCCCAGTTTTACCGCACAGTCCGGGACATCTGCCGTCAGGAAAACAAGCAGGTAGACTTCCGGGTTTCCGGCGAAGATCTGCAAGTCGACCGCAATCTGCTTGATCTCATGACCACGCCGCTGCTGCACCTGCTGCGCAATGCGGTGGATCACGGCGCAGAGCCGCCCGAAGCGCGCGCAGCGCTTGGGAAGCCGCCCGTTGCCACAGTGACCCTGCATGCCGAGGCCGCCGGCGGAACGCTGCGTTTTCGCGTCACCGACGACGGCGCCGGGATGGATCCCGACGCGATTTTGCGCCGCGCCGACGAAAAGGGACTGCTCACCAAGCCCGCCGAACTTTACAACCGGAAAGAGCGGCTAAATCTGATCTTTTTGCCCGGTTTCTCCACCAATGTGATTGTCAATCAGTATTCCGGCCGCGGGGTCGGCATGGATGTGGTGCTGCAGGTTGTCGAGCAGCTGGGCGGCGACGTCAGCGTGGAAAGTGCGCCCGGCAAGGGCACCGCAGTCACCATGGACGTGCCGGTTTCCATGACCTCCACCGAGTGCATCCGTTTCACGGTCGGCCCGCACATTTGCCTGCTGCCCATTCGGTGCGTGGAACGCGTCTATTCGGCCGCCCAAGCGCGCCTGCAAACCGCCCAAGGACAACTCTGGCTGCAAAGCGACACGCTGCTGCCGGTGATTGACCTGCCAAAGCTATTTGGCCTGTCGGCGGAACCGTCGCCGCGATTTGTGCAGATTCGCGGTCTCAGCCGCAGCGCCGTCCTGCTCACAGGGCCTGTTACCGGCGGACAGATCGCCGAAGAAAAACCGCTTCCAAGCCTGTTGGGTCACGATTATCGCACCCAATATGGCATATCGGGCTGCTCCGTGGTCGGGGCGGACACGCTGGCGTTGGTGCTCAACGCAGAATGTCTTTTGAAAGTGTTCCGGGAAAAGGAGGATGGTCATGTCGAAAGCAGCCGTCGGTGAACTGATTTTAGAGCTTCGCGAAGGTGCCGCCAGCTATGGCCTTCCCGCCGAGCAAATCGCAGAAATTCTGCCCCTGCCCGCTTTGACGCGTCTGCCTCGGCAGTCCCCCTATCTGCTGGGCATCACCGCCTACAAGGGCAGCATCATTCCCGTATTGTCCCTGGGCGCGCTGAGCGGCGCGGACAATGCGCAAGACGCCATCGGTGTCATTTGCCGGTGTCAGGAATCGCTGGTCTGCTTCGCAGCTGACAGCGCCGAGCAAATTCTCACCGACTCTGGTGACTATGTGGCCTATGACGCCTCCATCATGGAGCAGGGACGCCTGAAGCTCAGCCGCGTCATGCGCGGCGATCCCGCCATTTTTGTGCTCGACCCGGATGCCACTTTGGACGCGCTGCTTATGTCAGATTGACCCAATTCGTCCAGATGCAGCAAAACGCCTGCCGCTAGGCAGGCGTTTTGCTGCGCCGTTCAAAATAAGGAGCGCCGTGCGTATGAAAACATGTCTGGAACAACTGAAAAAGGAAGCCGTTTTGCTGTGCAGCGCGCTGCTGGCGCTCAGCTCCATGATCTGGGTGCCGCCGGATCGCGCCTATGCGGCCTATTTGGACGTGCGGGTTCTGGTGCTGCTGTTTTGCCTGATGGCTGTGGTTGGCAGCGCCAAGGAGCAGGGCGTCTTTGTCCGGCTGTGCGAAATTTTGCTGCGCCGTACCGGGAATTTGCGCACGGCGGCGCTGGTTTTGGTGCTGCTGCCATTTTTTTGCGCCATGCTGATTACCAACGATGTGGCACTGATCACCTTTGTGCCGCTGGCCATCGCCGCGCTGCGGGAGCAGCCACGCGCAATGCTGCTTGTGGTCGTCATGCAGACCATCGCGGCAAATCTCGGCAGCGCGCTGACGCCGGTCGGAAACCCGCAGAATCTCTACCTCGCGGGCTACTATGGCTTGCCGATTCTGACGTTTGTGCGGCTCACTGCGCCCATTGTGGCCGCAGGTCTGGCACTCACAACCGCCAGTACGCTGCTGTTTGTTTCGCCCGATCGTATTGCGCCATGCGCGGCGGCAGCGCGCGCACCGCTGTCCAAGCCGAAGCTTTTCACCACGGCCGCGCTGTTTCTGCTCTGCGTGGCCTGCGTGCTGCATCTTGTGTCCTACCGGCTTGTGCTGGGCATCGTCTGTGCGGCGCTTCTGCCCAATCAGCGCCGTGCCTTTCATCACGTGGATGTGAGCCTTCTTTTGACCTTTGTGTGCCTGTTCGTGTTTGTGGGCAATCTGGCCCGAATGGACGCCGTGCGCAGCGCGCTCTGCGCCTGCATCGGTGGCCGTGCGCTGCCGGTTGCCGCGCTGTCGTCCCAGCTCATCAGCAATGTCCCAGCGGCGCTGATGCTTTCCGGCTTTACTGCGGACGGCGCGGGGCTTGTGCTCGGAACCAACATTGGCGGTCTTGGCACGCCCATTGCCTCCATGGCCAGCCTGATTTCCTTGCGACTATTCAGCAAAACCGGCCGTACCGCGCAGTATCTAGTCACGTTTTCCTGCTTCAATTTTCTCTTTCTCACGCTGCTGCTGGCGCTGGAACGACTGCTTGGGAACTGGTAATGCATCCATACGACGCCATTGCCAGTTTCTTCGATGACGCTTGCGCGGCACCAGCCCATTTGCCATCCGGCAGACGCCTGCGCCCAATATGCCACAAATGCCCGGCTCTCGTGCCGGGCATTCCGTTTTTTATCTTACCAGTAATTGTTCCTGTTTCGAAAAAGCACGCCCACCGTCGCGCCCATCCGGGCATATTCCACGGCAAACGCCGCGTCCTGCGGCAGATCAAAAAAGACGCGGCGTGATCCGTTGTGTGTGATCACCGCAGCTCCTGCTCAAGCCATTCTTGCAAGGTGCGCAGCAAGCGCACCTGCTCCGCGTGCGAAAGCAGACGAAACAGGCGGAGCACTTCCTTTTTCCGCCGGTCATCATCCTCCGAAAATTCCGTCTCACACTCGATCGGCACATCGTATCCCATGAGCCAGGCCTCAGACACCCCAAGCGCCAGACCGAGAATTGTCAGCTTGTCCTGCCTTGGTTCTACCTTGCCGGAAACGTATTGACTGATTGCATTTTTCTTGAGTGAGCAGCCCAGTTCATTGCAATATGGCGCGGCAGCACGCAGAATATCCACCTGCCGCAGGCCACGCTGCGCCATGATTTGTTTCAGTCGCTGCGCGGTTGTATAACGCTTCATATTGAATCCTCCTTCAAATGAGGTCATTATAATACGAATCCGCCGCAAGTTCAACTGAAATGAACAAAAGGTTGAAATATGGAAATTCTTGTAGTATAATAGCGGCAATTAGTTCAATTATATTGAACTAACTCTAACAGTTCACGCAAGGAGGACCTCTCAATGATCTATGAGTACGATAAACTGCTCTGCAAGATTACGAAAGTGTTTGGAACGCAGATGCAGTTTGCTGCCGCAATCGGACTTTCTGAACGCGCTTTATCACAGAAGCTCTGCGGCGCGTCCGCATTCAATCAGTCCGAGATTATGAGATCCTGTAAGCTGCTGAAGATCAACGATCGCGACATTCAGGTGTATTTTTTTACATTGGCAGGCAAATAAGAATTCGCTTTACAATGGCGCGGAGATGCGGTCGCGGAAAATGGAACAGAAAGGGATGGAAACCATGTCAAATGCAGAAATTAGCGAACGGCTCAGAGGGCTGGCCACATTTTTGGAGGCACATCCGGAAATCGGCATCTTTCAGCAATATATTGACGCGTTACAGCTGGCGGCTGAAAAAATATTGAAAACGTGAGCTGCGGCGTCATTCCCGCACGGGGCAAATTCGGTTGACGGCGAGCGGTCAACCCAATGGCTATTTTCTGATTGTGCGGCATATGGGATGCGATTCGATTGCTATTTTCTCCCAGCAGGGAAATCCGCTTTTCCGGACAGACAATCCCTTGCGTTGACGTGAAATATATCGTCCAAATCATCTGGTATTTTCAGCGAGGTAATAGTATAATAGAGCTGTAGATTGGCATCATGTATGAGCTTGCGCAAACCCAATGATGTGCAGCAATGGCCATACAGGAGTGCCTGTATGGCTTTGTTTTATATGGTTGAATTTGTTTGATTCTCCGAAACCCGGCAATCCTGCAAAAATCGAATTACAGCATATCATCTGCCCATTGCATTTATTTGTGTTCCCATCAGAACGTACCCACCGAAATCGTTTCGGAATCGGATCTGTTCCTTGCAAATCCAGCGCGAAGATCCTTATGCGCGAAAATGATCTTCGTAAGTCGTAAAGGACACAATACAGAGAGGAAAGATTGCAAAATGAAACAAGTACAAGTAAATGTTGTTGGATTGGGGTACATTGGGCTGCCGACTGCACTGATGATGGCCGCACACGGTGTTGAAGTCGTTGGCACAGATTTTAAGGCCACGCTGGTGGACACGCTTACCCACGGACAGGTCACCTTCAAAGAGGATGGCCTGGAAACGCTTTATGCTTCTGCCGTGCAGCGCGGGATTCAGTTTTCGACTGCGTATCAGAAAGCGGAAATCTATGTCGTCAGCGTCCCAACCCCCTATGATAAGGTCAGCAAAAAAATTGATGCGAGCTATGTGATGCACGCCGTCCAAAACGTGTTGGACGTGTGCGAACAGGGCGCTGTCATTGTGGTGGAATCCACAATTGCCCCCGGAACAATTGACCGATACATTCGGCCTTTGGTGATCGAGCGCGGCTTGCGTCCCGGCGTGGATGTGCACCTCGCCCATGCGCCGGAACGGATTATTCCGGGCAATATGCTCAGCGAGCTGCTGCACAATTCCAGAACCATCGGCGCAGATGACCCGGCAATCGGCGAAAAGGTTCGCCGCATCTATCAGTCCTTCTGCCAGGGCGACATTGAAATTACCGATATTCGCACCGCTGAAATGACCAAGGTGGTTGAAAATACATATCGTGACATTAATATAGCATTCGCCAACGAGCTGCTGAAAATCTGCCGCAGCGACGGGCTGGACGTCAACGAGATCATTCGCATTTCCAATAAGCATCCGCGCGTGAACATTCTTTCTCCCGGTCCCGGCGTGGGCGGACATTGCATTTCCGTAGATCCGTGGTTTCTGGTTGGCGACTACCCCGCGCTTGCCAGACTCATTCGTCTGTCCCGTGAAACCAACGACGGGATGCCCGCCTATGTCCTCAGCCGTGTCGCTGCGCTCATGGGCCAGCTTGGTCTGCACAATTACGCCCGCGTGGGCTTTTACGGGCTGACCTATAAGGAAAACGTCGACGACATGCGTGAGAGTCCCACGCTGCAGCTGATTGAAAAGATGCATGACAACCTGGCTCCCACGCCCAAAACGTATGATCCCATGATTTCTTTTGATGTGGTGGACGGGCAGTATCACAGCTTTGAGGCCTTCCTGCAGGATATTGACGTGATGGTGGTGATGGTGCACCACGCGCATTTGGATGAAAATATCGGCTTGGTTCAGAACAAGGCCGTCTTTGACACTAGAAATTGCCATCTTAACTGGGATGCCAGCAACAAACTTTTTGAGCTATAATTTATGCGTGAACGATATTCGTTGGTGGAAACGTGCCGCAAGTCCAAAACGCTGAACACGCTTGCGCAGTATCTCTATCTTGCCATCCGGCCGCTGCTGGACAGCCCGCCTGCGTATTGCCGCGCAGCGGAATTTTCGTCTGCCGAATCGGCTGAGAAAAAGGTAAAAGTCGCGTTTATCTGCGATGAGATGACCTGGCAGGATTTCCGTTTTACCTGCAACGCAATCTTCCTGCATCCGCGCACATGGCGCAAGCAGCTCAGCACGTTCAAGCCGGAGCTTCTGTTCTGCGAAGCTGCGTGGAGCGGCCCTGATTGCTGCCGGAACAGCTGGCGCGGCCGCGTTTACAAGGATCATAGAGTGCCGTTTGAAAATCGTAAGACACTGCTGCATGTGCTGGACTATTGCAGGCAGGCGGGCATTGGCACCGCCTTCTGGGGGAAAGAAGACCCGACTTTTTTTCAGCACCCGATCTATGACTTCACCAGCACCGCACTGCTGTTTGACACCGTTTTCACCACGGCCGCAGAGTGCATCCCGCGCTATCGGGCGCTTGGCTGCGAGCAGGTTTTTCTCTTGCCCTTCGGCGTGAATACGGCGCTGTTTTCCTCCACGGGGATCACGCCCCGCAAGAACACCGCCGTATTTGCGGGCAGTTGGTTTGGCGATCAGCGCCAGCGATGCAAAGCTATGGCGCGCTTGTTTGACTATGTTCTGTCCAAGGGATGGTCGCTGGACATTTATGATCGGAACTCCGGCTCGCCGCAGTCGCGGTTTCGGTTTCCGGAACGTTACCAGGCTTACATACATCCCGCGGTTGCGCTGGAAAAAATCGCCGGAATTATGGAGCAATACGAATATGCCATCAATGTTAACACGGTGACAAAATCGGAAACCATGCTCTCGCGACGGCTGCTGCAGCTGTCCTGCCTGGGAATGAAGATTATCAGCAATGATTCGCTGGCCATGACGCATATGGCCGGGCTTCACGTGACCGCCGTGCCCGGCGCTTCAAACATCGTATGTGTGGACTGCGACCCACAGCGAATTCAAGCGGAATTTTCGACAGATCGGCTGTTTCAGCAGGTATTGGAGCAGTGCGGCCTGTCCAAGGAGGAACTGCTTTCTGTCACGCCTTGAAAAAAAGCAGTGCATGCGCTTTGCCCGCAGTAGCCTGCGGCGCGTTCTGCCGAAACTGACATGGCTGTATAACCGCCTTTTTGGAAATTCAAAGGCGCGCGCGCATATTTTGGAGCAGCTGCACACCGTGCAGCCAAGCAACGGCAGCCGTTATTATCAGGCGATCCCCGTTCGGGTCGGCATCGTCGCGGATTCGTTTCTTTATGAAAACTACGCGCCAAGCGCCGCGTTGACCGCACTCACACCGGATAATTGGGAAGCACTGCTGCCGGAATTGGATTGCGTACTGATTACCTCCGTCTGGCACGGACTCGCTGGGGAATGGACCGGCGCGGCCGAGTCCGGCACGCCGGCGCGCGCGGCGCTGCACGCGTTGGCGCAGACGGCGCATGCGGCAGGCTGTCCGGTGCTGTTTTATTCCAAGGAGGATCCGCCAAATTATGCGCATTTCGTCAGCTTTGCCCGGGACTGCGACGTTGTGTTCACCTCTGCGGCGGAGTGCATTGCGCGCTATCAGCAGGCCTGCCCCGGCAAAGCGGTTCACCCGCTCGCCTTCGCGGTCAACCCCATGCTGCACAATCCCATCGACTGCCGCTGCGCCAAGCAGTCGGATTGTGTGCTGTTTGCCGGGTCATGGATTCCCAAGTATCCCGCCCGCATGAAAAGTCAGCACAGCTTGTTTCACTGGGTCCATCAGGCGGGGCTTTTGCTCCGGATTGCCGACCGCAATTTTTCAAGAAACGTCTTTCGCTACCGCTTCCCGCTGCGCTACATGCACGATAACATCGGCAGCTTTTCCTATCGGGAGCTGAGTGTGATTTATAAGCTGTTTCCTTGGGTGCTCAATCTGAATTCCGTGGCAAACAGCGAAACGATGTTTGCCATGCGCGTGTATGACGCGCTGGCCTGCGGCGCGCTGGTTCTGTCCAACGAAAGCGCCGGTATGGAGCGCCTGTTTCCCGCAGTGCAGGTCATCCGCACGCGCGAGGATTTGCGCCGTGCGGCAGCCGAGTCGGTGCTTGCGCGGGAGCGCCGCCGCCTCGATGGCATTCGCAGCGCGTTCCGGCAGGGTACCGTCTTTGAGCGAATGGCCTTTCTGCTGGAAACCGCCGGCGTTCGCGCGCAGTGCCTGCCGCAGCGAAGAGTCGGCGTTGTGGTACAGGGCTCCGGTGATGGCGCAGCGCAATACCGGGAAATGTTCGACCGACAGACGTACGCGGACAAGTGCCTGATTTTTCTGCCCGGTGATGAAAAAAAGCTGCCTCAATGCCAGATGCTGGCGCTTTGGGGGTCGGGTCGCCGGTACGGGCCATGCTATCTGGAGGATATGATTAACGGCTTCAAATATACAAGCTGTGATTACATCACCAAGCATGCTGCCCGGGTCGCCGCCGGGCAGCAGCACTGCTATACCGGCAGCATTTCCGACCGATACGCAACCGTATTCTGGGCGGCCAGCTACTCGATTTCCGATATTTTGTCGCTTCCCGACACGGCGTTTCCCCTGCCCAACGGCTACGCCGCAGACGCGGAGTGCTCCATAGCGCCGCTCGCCATGGACGCCGCGCACGCTGAAAAAGAAACCGGCGCGCTATCTGTACCGGCGATTTAATTCAAATCCGCACATAATGGAGAAAACTATGCCACAATACATAAAATATTTTTGTCAGACAACCGGGGATCTTTTCAAGAATTTCAGAAGAATCGGCTCGCTTGCGCTGTTTGATTATCGGCAGGCCAACAAGAAAATGTTTTTGGGCGGACTGTGGAAGCTTCTTTCCCCCTTTATCCAGATTGGCGCCTACTGGCTGGTGTTCGGCATCGGACTGCGCAGCGGCGCGCCCATTGACGGCATTCCTTACGTTGTCTGGCTCACCTGCGGCGTCACCCCGTGGTATATGCTCAGCAGCTGCGTGGGCAGAGCGGCCAATTCCATATATGGCAAAGCCGCTGTTTTGACCCGCTCCAACATTCCGGTATGCATCATTCCGGTCAGCACAACCCTTTCTGCGTTTATGGACAGTGGTTGGATGATTCTTCTGATGCTGGTGATTTTTCTGTGCAACGGCTGCCGACTTTCCTGGGAAGCGCTGAATCTGGTTTACTATGTGTTTTGCGGTTTCGCGTTCATGTGCGCCTTGAGTCTTGTCACGTCGGTGCTGGTGATGCTGGCGCGTGATTTTCAAAAGCTGATTCAAATGGGCATGCGCCTGATGTTCTTCTTGTCCCCTATTTTTTGGAAGCCAGGACGCACATTGCCCGGCGCATTTCGGCTGTTTGACCTCTGCAATCCATTTGCCTATGTCATCCGGGGCTTCCGCGAAGGCCTGTTGTTCCATGTTTCGTTCTGGCAGTCGCCGCGCGACGGCCTGATTTTTTGGTGTGTTGTGGCTTGCTTATACGCGATCGGCGTGGTATTTCAGAGCAAGCTGCGAAAAAATCTACTTGATTATATGTAAGGAAACTGCGTATGGCTGAACAAGCGATCACCCTGCAAAAGGTGGACAAGGTCTACCCGATTTATCACAAAGCGGCAGAAAAATATTTGGATTTTTTTCTGCCGAAGTCCTTTGGTCAGAAATTCTATGCGCTGCGGGACATCACGTTTTCGCTGGAAAAAGGCACCTCCACCGCCCTGATCGGGCTAAACGGCAGCGGAAAGTCCACGCTGGCCAATCTGATTGCCGGTGCGTCCGCGCCGACCTCCGGCACGTTGATTGCGGAGGGCAACGTGTCCATGACCTCCATCTCCGCCGGCGTCAGCACCATGCTGACCGGACTGGAAAACATCACGCAGAAATGTCTGCTGCTGGGGCTCAGCTACCAGCAGATCAAAGACCTGACGCCGCAAATTGTGGAATTTGCAGATCTGGGCGCGTTCATGGATCAGCAGGTGAAAACCTATTCCAGCGGCATGCGGGCAAAGCTGGGCTTTGCCATTTCCGTCAACATTGATCCCGACGTCCTAATCATTGACGAGGCGCTTTCGGTGGGAGATCCGACCTTTACAAAAAAATGCCTGCAAAAAATGCAGGCATTCCGGGAGCGCGGAAAGACCATTGTGTTTGTCAGCCACTCGCTGCCGCAGGTACGTGATTTCTGCGACCATGCGCTTTGGCTGGAAGCCGGACAGATCCGCAGCATGGGCGCATGTGGCGAGGTCACAGCCGCCTACGCTGCGTTTATTAAAGAATTTAACGCCTTCTCACGCGCCGAGCAAAAGGCCTATACCACGCGCCTGCGTGAAAAGCAGTTTGGAGGAAGCAATGAGCCGGAAACGAAACCATAATGCTGCGGGGTTTCCCGCGCCTGCCACAGAAGGAGCCCTACTTCTTGCGCCCAAGCCTACCGAACCGGAGCGCAGCGAAGTGGAAAAGCTTCAGCTTGTTCTGGAAAAAGCATTGTCCGAAACCAGTCAGCTTCGCATAGAGAATCGGCAATGGGAGGAGCGCTGCACCAAGGCGCAGGAATCGCAGAAATCGCTTCGCGAGGAAGCCGATCGGCTAAAGCGCGAGGCCAACAAGCAAAAGCTTGCGCAACAAAAATCCGCGCGCGCCCTGATGACGGCCAATGTCCGCCTTGAGCGGCTGCAGGCGCGCTACGACGCGCTTGCCGGTTCCAAGCTTGGTCGGCTCACCCTGACCTATTGGGCCTGGCAAAAAGGACGCCGCAAAACAGGCGGCGGACTTGGGAACACCTTCTTGTTCCAGTGGCTGTTCCAAAGACTGCCGCCGCTCGAAATAGCAGACAGCCCGGCGCTGCCGCCGCTGGCTTCACCGAAGCAGATTGCCCCCGCGCAGGTCGTTTCGCCCAGCGCAGCTTCCCCGCAGGCGCCGGAAATCAGCCCCGAGCAGGCGCACTGGGCCGAGCGGTATACCGCCGCGCTCAGCTGCATCGACGACAGCAACGGCACGCGGTTCTATCAAAAGCTCCCCTATCGAATTGGTCTGGTCTGCGATGAATTCTTTTATGAGTCCATCAGCGCCGCCGCTGATTTTGTATTTCTCACGCCGGATAACTGGGAAGCCGTGGTAGCCGAAGGCCTTGACGTGCTGCTGTTTGTATCGGCATGGCGCGGGCTGCATGGTCAGTGGCGCGGCCTTGCGTCGCTAAGCCAGCTAAAGGAAAATCCCAAGCGCGCCGTTGCAAAAGCCATGCTGGAGCGCTGCCGGGAAAAGGGCATCCCCACGGTGTTTTACTCCAAGGAAGATCCCCCCAACTATGAGCTGTTTCTGGATTTTGCCAAAGTGTGCGACTATGTGTTCACCTCCGCGCGGGAATGCGTCCCCTATTATGAAAGCGACTGCGGCAAGGAGCATGTGGAAGCGGTGTGCTTCGGCATCAATCCGCTGTATCACAATCCCATCGGCTTTCATCAGGGCGAAAAAGAGGACTGCGTGTTGTTTTCCGGCTCATGGATGCGGAAATATCCGGATCGCTGCAAGGAGCTGGCCGTCATTTTTGACGGGATTCTGGATGCGGGACACGCACTGCACATCATCGACCGCAACTATCCGGACAACCCCGCCTATCGCTTCCCGAACCCGTATTTTCAATATGTGTCCCCCGCGCTTGACCATGATACGCTGCAAAAAATACATAAGCGCTTTGACTGGGCCGTGAACATCAACTCGGTCAAGGGCAGTGAAACCATGTTCGCAAACCGTGCCTTTGAGCTGCAGGCCAACGGCGTGCTGCTGCTGTCCAACTTCAGCGTCGGCGTCAACAGCATTCTGCCCTCTGTGCAAATGGTGTATGATGCCTCGGAGGTAGCCGGTATCATGAGCACGATGTCCGCAGACGCGCGCTATGAGCGGCAGATTGCCGGCATCCGCAGCGTGATGACGGGGCATAGCTGCTTTGACCGCATTGCCCAGCTGCTGGGGCCAACGGGACTTTCCGCCGCGCAGCCTGTCCGGCGCATCTTGGTTTTGGCCGATACGCTGACCGCCCATGTGGAGGAAAGCTTCGCCCGACAGACCTATCCGGATAAGGCGCTTTTCACGCGCGACGCACTCACGCCCGAGCAGCTTGCCGCATATGATATGGTGGCATGGTTTGCGCCGGATGCGGACTATGGCGTTTATTATCTGGAGGATCTGGCCAACGGTTTCAAATATACGGCCTGCGACTATATCACAAAGGACGCCTGGTGTGAAGCGGACATGCTCCACAGCGGCGCGGAGCATCAGTACGTCAGCGCCATGGGCAGCAAATACCGCACCCTGTTTTGGCGCGAAGCGTTTTCGCCCGCGTTTCTGCTGGAGTTAGACGGCGCGCAATCGCTTGCCAACGGTTACAGCATCGACCATTTCAACTATAACGCAGCGCCGCTCCCGCGGCCGGACAGTCGGCCGAGCGGCATTCTCTGCGTGATCGTGCCCGTTTATAACAACGGCGCGCACCTGCTCGGAAAATGCTTTGCCAGCCTGCAGCGCAGCTCGCTGTTTGACCGCATGGAAATCATTTTGGTGGATGACGGCTCTGACGACGACCGTACGTTGAAGGCGGAGCAGTATTTGGAGGAGAAGTTCCAAAATGTGCGTTCTTTCCGCTTCACCGACGGCGGCAGCGGCTCCGCGTCGCGCCCGCGAAACAAGGGCGTAGAGCTTGCCACCGCGCCATACCTCACATTTTTGGACCCGGACAACGAGGCCATCTGCGATGGCTATGCGCAGCTGCTGCAGGCCGCGCAGGAAGACGATTTGGATTTGGCGCTTGGGAATATGTATAAGTGTACCACCGACAAGTATCTGTCCAACTATTATGGCACCATTGTTTCAGCGGCGGGAACCGATTCCTTCCGGAACGGGTTTGGCACTTCGCTGACGGCCACCGGCTTTTTGTCCGCCAGCATTCAGGCCATGGTTATCAAGACAGCGCTGATCCGCAAGAACCATCTGACGCAGGTGCCCGGCGCAGCCGGACAGGACACCCTGTTCTCCTGGCAGCTGCTGCAAGCCGCGCAGCGAATTCAGGTGCTGGACGTGCCGATTCATATTTATTACGCGCAGACCGCCGGCTCGGTCACCAACTCGGTGAGCGCAAAGTTCTTCCGGAAGCTGCTGCTTTTGCAGCAGCCCAAGGCAGACTGGCTGCGGGAAAGCGGGCTGATGCGTTCGTTTATGGAGTCGCGTTATGACTACTACACAACCCACTGGGTTTTCCAAAAGCTGAGTCAGGCAAGAGAAGATTGCGTGCAGGAATGCGCCATGCTGGTGGAGCAGATTCTCGCTGTCTATGCCGCAGAGTACCGGCGGACAGACCCGCTCATCAATCAGTATCTGGCATATTGCAGCGCCGGCGACTATGCCGCCGCCGTTGCGTGTGTGCAGCAGGCGTTTCCCTTGCAGCAGAAGCGTCCCATGCCCACCTTGAAGGAGATTTTGCAGGCCGCCAAAAAGCCCACGCAGCTGCAGGTGACCTATCGGCAGTCCGGCAGCGCATTCACCTTCCTCAATACCACCCGGATAGAATCTGGGCTTTATGCATGGGTTGTTTTGGATACCAGCGGCGCGTACCAAAAGATGGTGGCCACAAAATACCATACCCGCAACACGTTCACCTGCGATTTCTCGGCATTTGCGCCGGGACGGTACAAGGTTCGCGCGTTCCTGAAGAATAAGGACGCAAAGGTTTCCGAAGACGTCGCCTATCTTGACGTCACCGCGCAGGGCGTTTCCCTGCTGCAAAATCTGTCCAATGTTGTCAAGGCGCAAGCCTAATTCTGGATTGCAAGGTGTGAGCATATGGAAATTAAAGAAATTGAACTGTTTGACCTGTACGGAAACGGTACGCTGGTGATGAAAACCAACGTCGACGCGCCGACCAGTGCCATGCGCTATGCCTGGTATGTAAAAAAAGACAGCAAACTCATCATGAAGGGCGTCTACCAAAAAGAGCCGTTCACCGCATGTCAGCTGGAATCGCGGGGACTCTATACCGTCAAGGCCTTTGTCCGCAACGGCAAGGAGGAAAAGGTGGAGCAGACTGCCACATTTCGCGCCACAGCCAAAACCTCTCCGGCGCTGGCCAGCGCGGCGCAGCAGACGCCCAGCTTGACACTGACGCCGAAGTATGAGCAAATCAGCGGCGCTTTCTGGCAGTTCCGCGCCGAGGGAGCCTTCCCGGAAAACGCGGAATTTGCATGGTATCTCTTCCGCGAGGGCGAAGAGCAGCCGGTGCATCGCGAGATGTACCCCAGCGCGCCGGAATACACCCATAAATTTGAAGAACCAGGCAGGTATCATGTCAAGGTGTTTGTGAAATTGGGCGCACAAAAAAAGAGCGCCGACTCCGCCTGCTTTGAGGTGGCGTTTTAAGCCGAAAATCTGGCGAACAGGAGGACACATGCATGCGTTACCAGCGGAAAACGGTTGCCTATGAAGCCCTTGCGCAGGAAACCTTTCAGGCAGCCGAGCCAATGATCTATGAGGTTCAGTGGGAAGGCGTCGGTTTTGAATTTTTAATTAACTGGAAACCGAACCTTGACCAGGCCGTCGTGTTCGGCACGGGCGCGCTTGGTACGGCGCGCGACACATGGCCCATTTTCAGCAGAGCATCGTGGATGGAAGACCTGCCCGGCAGCGGAATCTGGTATTTTGATCCCAGCGTATATCTGGGCGACGTCGCCTTGTGCTGGGGCTACGGCACCAACGATCGGTGGTATCTGGAAAATATCGCATACCTTCTTCATGTTATTCTGGAAAAGCTGTCCATTTCCATGGAACGCACCCTGTTTTGCGGCTCCTCCGGCGGCGGCTTTACCTCCATTGCGCTGGCCGCAATGCTGCACGGAAAAGCGCTGGCGATCAATCCGCAGTTTGATGTGCGCAACTATTGGAGTTCTTCCGTAGAAAAGCTCAAGGCCGCAGTCCTCCGAGAAACCGAACAGCTCATTGACGCGCGCATCGATCTGGCCTTGCTGATGCAGCGGGAAGGATTTTTTCCGCAGATTCATCTCTATCAGAACATTTGGACCAAGGCGGATGTGGAACTGCAATTGCTGGCCTTTCTGCGGGAGATCTGCCGGTTTCAGCTTCCCTGTCAGCAAAAATTTGAGGTGGAATTTTTCTGTGCGGAGGGCGGGCACAGCGTCATGCCCAGCAAAGAGGAAACGCTGCGGCTGATCGCCGCCGGTTTGGCGCTGCCGCTGATTGCCGGCGGCGATGTGCAATACCCGGCGCAGTCCTTTTTCCATCGGCTACAAAGCGGAAAAATTTCCGCCCGGCAAATGGCGTCCGCGAATGACCTTGTCTTTCAAGCTGTGAACATCCCTGCGCCAAAACGGCATTTCAAAGACGCCGCTGCCATTGCGGCCGCGCAGCAATTGCAGCAGGGAACGCTGCGGGTGCTGCCATCGCTGCCGTCTGTTCCATTTTCGCCGGACGCGCCGGACTGGAATATCAAAGTTGCGAATGCCGAGAATGCCTTTCAGCTTTATTTGCAGGCGCTGAACCCTGTGCAGGTGCTGACGCAGGCGTTTTTGCAGACGGAAGATTCCGCCCTTCTGGCCTTTGCCGCGCAGCTTATCCGCAGCTGGTGGCGCTACGCCTCCAACGACGCGCTGCGCGGTGACAATCCGCACGCATGGAGCGACCACGCCACCGCGCTCCGCACGGAAAATCTCATTTATTTTTCCACAACCTACCGCAGCTCCGGTCTGTGCCCCGACGCGGAATACCGGCAGCTGGCAAAAATTCTGCAGGCGCACGGCGCGCGGCTTTGCAACGATGCGTATTATAAGCAGCGGCACAATCACGGCATGATGCAGGATCGGGCGCTGCTGCACGTCGGCTTCCTGTTGGGCGAGCGGGACTGGATTGCGCACGCCAGGCAGCGGCTGCAGGAGCAGGCGCTGTGGGCGTTCAACGATGAAGCGGTGCACAAAGAGAACTCTCCCGGCTATGTCGGCGCGGTAATCACTCTGCTCACCGGTATCGGCACCTTTCTCAAGGAACAAGCCGACCCCCTCGGGGACGAGCTTCTGGGCAAAATGGTGCTGACGCAGGCGTATCTGGATTGGGTAACCGAGCCGAACGGCTTACTTGCGCGCATTGGCGACACGCACAATGCCACTGGCGCGCTGCGCGCCATGCAGCGCAAATCTGCCGAACAGCATCAGATTTACCCCCATACCGGCTGCTATTTTTACCGCTCGGATTTGGACGATCTTTGCCAGAACGACACCTGGAAAACCATCAAATCCGGCTATGAGAGCACCACACATAAGCACGCGGACGACTGTTCCTTTTTGCTCTACAGCAAGGGCTATGAAGTCTTTACGGACGGCGGCTCCTATGGGAACATCAGAGATGACTTTCGGAAGTATTTTCTATCCGCCAACGCCCACAACGTGGTGGTGGTGGATGAACAGTCCTACCCCTGCGACCTGAAGCACAAGCAGGCCGTGGGGCTGTCCGGCTACGGATTCTTTCCGGACTATGACCACATCCGCGTTTTGAATTGCGCCTATCCCGGCGTGGTTTTTGAGCGGAACTTCTGTTCCGCCGACGATCTTACCATTGTCTTTGACCGGCTTTCCTCCAATGTGCCGCACACCTATGCGCAGCTGTTTCATCTTTCCAAGCAGATGAAGGTGCTCTATGCAACCGGCAAAGAGGTTCTGCTGCAGCTGTCTGACAGCGGCTATGTGGTTCGTCTGCGCCAGTATGGCGAACCGGCGAAGCTGACGGTCATCCATGGCAACCGCGCACAGGCGGGCTATGGGCTTTCGTCGCAGAAAACCAATCAGATTGACGAAATCACGACCCTGAAATTTGAGCTTTCCGGGTCACGCGCCGTCTTTGCCACAGCGATTACCATTGAGGACGGCAATGGCGCGGTTCGGCTGTTTCAGCGGCGGGAAAAGGCGGACGCGCTGCACTTTGACGCAGTTACCCACACGTTCACGCTGCAGAATCTGCAAATTCCATGCCTGCGCGCACTGCAGGCAGACGGCAGCGCCGTAGACCGCCCGTCCGAGAACTAAACCAAAAACGCGCCCTGCAGAACCGGTGTTGCCGGATCTGCGGGGCGCGTTTGCTTCCATTCGAGCAGGACTTATGATTCAGCGTTTTCCGGCACGGCGGGCTGCGCGCCGCCTGATGGCAGCGCCTTTCCCGCGGAAAAGCACAGCCCCAGAAACAGGAAGAAAAACGGCGTGGTATAGATCATCGAATTGCCGAACAGGCTGCTGACCAAATAGGCAAATACGGTGCAGTACAGCCCCAGCACGGACAAGTTCATGGCGCGGTAGCGCCGGATAAACAGCCAAAGCAGGCACCACATGGCCAAGCAGTAAAAAATCAGCGCCGGGACGCCAAGGCACGCGGCAATCTGAATCAGCTCGTTGTGCGGTCTGCTGGACACATCCGCATCATCCAGATAGCGCAGATACTCCACGCCGAGATTTTCCGGTCCATAGCCGAACAGCGGTTTTTCGGTGATAAATTGCACACCATATTTCCACAAAATCAGCCGTCCGTTGCCCGGGCTGCCGACCATGTTGGCCTCGCCGCTCTCATCGCCGCTCTGCTCCCCGGAAATTGTGACGGCGATATCCTGCGTCAGCGTTTTGGCCTCCTGCCGCAGATCCCAAAGCTGTGTGCTGCACGCCGCAAACACCGCCGCGCTCAGCAAAATCGCAACCGCCGCACGCCTAACCCGTGTGCGGTCAAGGAACCATGTGAACACCACCAGCAGCGCCGCGCCGCAGAGCACCGCAATGAGCGCGCCCAGCGTCCTGCACCGCACAAGGCAAACGGAAACTGCCGCAAGCGTCCCCAGCAAAAAAGCGCTTTGCTTCCGGCTTTGCGTCCCGGCCGTAAACACCCCGGCCGCCGCCGTCCACGCAAGCGTCAAATAATATCCAAAATGATTCTGATTGTAAAACACCGCTTTATCGGACTCCATACCCAAAAAATTCATCAGCGGCGTCCAGTTTACGGCGCAAAGCAGGCACATCACCGCCGCCGTTCCAAGGAACGTATGGAGTACCCACCCGCGATAGCGCGGTGTGCGCACCCGGTTGGCCAGCAAAAAAATGCCGCCATAGAGAAAATAAGACGTCAGCCCATCGAGCCGGTGCCAGTCGCCCAGCAGCGCCCGGCTGCGATCTGCCGCCAGCGCCGTGGAAACGCAGCTCCACAGCAGCAGCGACGCCAGCCAAAAAATCATGGCGTTTTCCCGCAGCTGCGACCGCTCCGGACGAAATCGCACCAGATACAGCCCGGCCAGCAGATACCCAAGCGTGCCGATGAAGCTGCCGTGCAGGAACATGGCGTCCGCCACATTGAGCTGCAGCGCCGCATTGGTAACCGGCAGAACGGATAGCCAGCAAAGCAGCGCCGCCGCCGCGATCTCAAAGTGTTTTGGCTGCGCCATTTGATACAGCTGGCGCAGGGTATAGTTTTTTTGCAGTTTCTCGTTGCGCATTGGCATACTCCCTTATCTCTTTGTCCCGTTTCCGCCGCCTGTCGCGCAGCGGAAACGGCGCGTCAATCTCTAAAATACAAATCGCGGGTATAAACCTTGTCCAGCACGTCGGCAATTTCATCCGTATAGCGGTTTGCCAGAATGACGTCGGCGCATTGCTTGAACGCGTCCAAGTCCCGAATGACCCGACTGTTAAAAAATTGATTTTCCCGCAGGCTTGGCTCGTAGATGACAACCGCAATGCCCTTGGCTTTGATCCGCTTCATCACGCCCTGAATGGAGGACTGGCGGAAATTGTCCGAATTTGCCTTCATGGTCAGGCGATAAATGCCGACGGTCTGCGGATGCCTTGCAATAATCTGGTCTGCAATAAAGTCCTTGCGGGTGCTGTTGGCTTCCACAATCGCGCTGATGAGGTTCTGCGGAACATCCGCATAATTGG
>JAQUZL010000085.1 GCA_028691385.1 Oscillospiraceae bacterium | reverse complement strand
GGCGTGCTGGTGCAGCGGTTCGGCGATCTGATTCGCGGGCAGCGCAGCACGCCCCAGCGCATTGAGGAGGGCTTTATTACCCCGACGCTCAGCGCCATGCCGGGTGATTTGAGCCTGGTGATTCCCAAGCGGATTCTGGACGGCATCATCGAGATGATCTATGCCCTCGACAAAATCGCCCCCGGCACTGCCAACGACGACACCCTGCTCTATGGCGTGGAGGTCAAGTTCTACAATATGGAAGTGGACATTGACAACACCCTGCAGACGCGTTATCCCGGGCTGTATGTCATCGGCGACTGCAGCGGCGTGACCCACTCGCTCAGTCATGCATCGGCCAGCGGCGTGTTTGTCGCGCGGCAGATTGCAAAGCGGTAAGAATTAAACGGACGGCTGCATTTTCTGCAGCCGTCCGTTTTTTATGATGCGCCGTAGGCGCTGCGCAGCTGCAAAATCAGCTGCGTGACCAGTTGCTCTTTTTGCGGCTCGGTCAGGTCGTTGATGGTATCCTCACAAAGCCGCATCAGCCCGTAACACGAAACATAGATGTTGTGAATGAGCAGCGCCTGATCGGTGTCCGCCCGCAGTTCGCCCCGCGCAAGCGCCCGCGCCACCGAGCGCTCCTTCAGCGCTTTGATATAGAGCAGCGTTTCCTGATTGAGATCGCGCAGCCGCGCAAATTCCTGCCGGTCAAGGGCGCTCAGCAGCACCCGCTCCGGGAAATGGTGGCACGAAAAGAGCAGATGCTCCCGCATTTCCTCAAAAAAGCCCTGATCGGCTGCGGCAATTTGGGTGTATTTATCCCGCTTAAAGGAAAGGTAGCTCTGAATGGCCTGCCCATAAAGCACCTGCTTGTTCTCAAAATGATAGTATAGCGGCGTGCGCGTGATGGACAGCGCGTCCGCAATTTGCTGCATATTGGCCGCGTCATAGCCCGCGCGGGCAAAGATGGTGAGCGCCGTCTGAATGATCTCGCCGCGCAGATCTTCGACGTCGGCTGCCGGTTTTCTCATGCGTTGTTCCTTCCTGTCTGCATCGGATATGCAAAAGTGTTTTCATTATAATAACACACCGGTGTTTGAAAAGCAATGTCAAAATAAACGGTATTCTATACGGACTTTTTGAAAAGTGCAGCTTGACAGAATGAGAATCCTGTGCTATATATTGAACAAACACGTATGTTTAATTCCGGCGCAGCAATGCTGCGGGAAAGGGGCAAACAATGCGCAAGTATTCCTTTTTGGAGCCGATCACCGTGGGACATATGACGCTCAAAAACCGCGTGGTCATGACGGCCATGGCGCGGCACATCGCCACCGCCGATGGTTTTATCACCGAACGCTACTGCCGGCACTATCGCGCGGCAGCCGAGGGCGGCACCGCACTGATCATTCCCGGCATCATGGCGGTGGATTCCACCTGGCCTTACATTTCCAACAACCAGCCCTGGCTGGACGATGACAAATTCCTGCCGGGTCTGACCCGGTTCGCTGCGGAAATGCACGCGGCGGGCGCCAAGGTGGCCTATCAGCTGTGGTGTTCCGGCCTTGCCGGCACGACCCGCTCCATTGACGATTTTACCTTGGCGGACATTGCACGTTTGCAGCAAAAATATCTCGAAGCGGCGCGTCGCTGCAAACAGGCGGGGGCGGACGCGGTGGAGTTTCACATCGCCCACACCTATCTGCCGGGACAGTTTTTGTCGCCGGCATGGAATCACCGCAAGGATCAGTATGGCGCGGACTGCGTGGAAAATGCCACGCGATTTTCCGTGGAGTGCATGGAGCAAATCCGCGATAAGCTGTGCGACGCGCACTTTGATCTGCTGGTCAAAATCAACGGTGCGGACTTTGTCACGGGCGGCGTGACGCCCCAATGGAGCGCGGCGGCCTGCTCGCTGCTGGAACAGGCGGGCGCGGCCATGTTCACCGTGAACGGCGGCGGGGCGCTGGCAAAAATCACCGACATGAGCGACGACGGCCATCGCCCGGAGGGCTGGAAGGTCTATCTCGCCGAGGAAATCCGCAAGCAGGTGCACGTACCCGTGGCGGCCTGCGGCAGCATCCGGCACTATGACTATGCCGACCGCATCATCCGGGAGGGGAAGTGCGATCTCATCGCCATCGCGCGCGGCCTGTTCGCCGAGCCTGCCTGGGTGCAAAAGGCGGCGGAAGGCCGCGAGGATGAGGCGCGACGGTGCATTAGCTGCATGTTCTGCTTCACCAGTGTGCCGGAAGGCGTGGCCGGGTGCAGCGTGAACCCCTATGCCAAGCGGGAAAAGGACGACCCGGGCGTCGTGAAAAATGGCGCGGGACGCCGCGTCGCGGTTGTCGGGGCAGGCCCTGCCGGCCTCGAAGCGGCCTACCGGCTGGCACTGCGCGGCTTTGATGTGACCATCTATGAAAAGGACAGCGCCATCGGCGGCCTGACGCGGCTTGCTGCCGTACCGGACGGCAAGCAGAAGCTGCTGTGGCTTGCGGACTATTATGCGCGGCAGATTTCCCGTCTTGGCATCCATCTCGCGTTGGGTAGAGCGGTGTCGGCGGAAGAAATCGCGGCAACGCACCCCTATGCGGTGTTTGTGGCCACGGGATCGCAGGAGCTGACGCCGCCGATCGACGGTATTGCGCGGGCGAAGAGTGTGCGCGCGCTGCTGCGCGGCGAGATAGCCTGCAAACCGGGCGCGCGTATGGTGGTACTGGGCGGCGGCCTGACAGGACTGGAAGCGGCGCGGCTTGCCCAGACGCAGGGCTGTGCGGTGACGGTGCTGGAAATGCTGCCGGAAAATCCGGGCGCCAATCTGGAAACCAAGCTGGCGCTGGGCTATGCCCGGACAGCGGGCGTTTCGGTGCGCTATGGTCATAAGGTGCTGGCGGTGACGCCGGACGCCGTGCTGGCCGAAACCAACGACGGCGACTGCACGGTGGACGCCGACGAGGTGATTTTGGCCATGGGTTTGCGGCCGGACAACGCGCTGGCGCAGCAGCTCGAGCAGAAGCAGCTGCGCGTGTACCGCATCGGCGACTGTGACCACGCGGTTAAAATTTCGTCTGCGGTGCAGTCCGGCTGCGATGCGGCGCAGGCACTGCAATAAAGGGGAGGGGTCAACATGAATCTGTCAGAAAAAAACTTCACGGCGAAGCTGCCGTCCAAGATCGTGTTTGAAAACGGTGCGGCGCGGAAGCTTGCGCCGCTGGCAAAGGCGCTGCTGCCGGAGCACGTTACGTCCGTGCTGCTGGTGACCTACGGCGCGCATCTTCCGGCGCATGACGCCATCTGCCAGGCACTCGAGCAGGAAAATCTCACGGTCAGCGTGTGCGATGCGGTGACCGGCGAGCCGGACTGCGACACCATCGACCGCGTTGCGCCTGCCATTCGCGCGGCAAAGCCCGGCGTTGTGATCGCGCTGGGCGGCGGCGCGGTGATCGACATGGCCAAGGCGCTGTGCGTCGTGGCGACCAACGAGGGCAGCGTCCGCGATTACCTGTTTGGCGGCAGCAGAACGATCACGCGCCATCCCACGCCGCTCATCGCCGTGCCCACCACGGCAGGCAGCGGCAGCGAGGTGACGGCGGCCAGCGTGGTGGACGACACAGTGAAGCAGACCAAGCTGTCCATCTCTCACGAGGAGATCATTCCGCGCTATGCGGTCATTGACCCGTCGCTGCACCTTGGCATTCCGCCCAAGGTGACGGCTTACACCGGCATGGACGCACTGACCCATGCCATCGAGGCCTATGTTTCCAAAAACGCCAATCCCATCAGCGACGCCTATGCCGAAAAATGCATCCGCCTTGTGGGCGAAAACCTGCAGCGCGCGGTGACGGACGGCGAAAACTTGGAAACCAGAAGCGCCATGGCGCTGGCGTCCACCTTGGGCGCGGCGGCGTTTTTGAACGGCGGACTGGGCGCGGTGCACGGCATTTCCCAGTCCATCGGCGGCATCGCCCACAGCTCCCACGGCGAAACCAACGCGGTGATGCTGCCCTATGTGATGGCGTATAACCTGCCGGGCGCGACGACGCGGCTTGCATGGATTGCGTCCGCGCTGGGCGCGGACGTAGCGGGTCTGCCTGCCGAGCAGGCGGCTGCGTGTGCGGTGGAGGCAGTGCGCAAGCTCTCGCGCGCCATCGCGATCCCCAAGGATCTTGCGGCGCTGGGCGTGAAGGCGGAGATGTTCCCTGCAATTGTGGAGGGAACCATGGGCTACCGGCTGCTGCCGCTCAACCCGGTCACCGTGACGCCGGAAGCGGTCACGGCGATACTCGAAGCGGCGCTGCATCAATAAAATATAGAAAAATCCCGCCGTACCAGCTCTGGTGTGGCGGGATTTTGGTTAGTCCTGCATATCGGCAGTTCGCGCCGTTTCGGGCGCTTCGGCGTATTCGCCGCGCAGCGCGCGGTAGGCGTTGGCGCGAACGGCGCTCACCTCGCTCACCAGCCAAAAGCTGACGAGAAAGCCCAGTACCTCGCCCCCGCAGAGCAGCGCCAGCAGCATTTCCTGCCCCAGCGCAGCCACAGCGGAAAGGTTATAAAGGTAAATCGTGCCGGCCGCCACATTGAGCAGCACAAAATAATACCAGTAGCAAAGATCCAGACGGAACAGCTCGCCCTTGTGGCCGGCGGTCATGCGCGCAGACTTGGCGATGGCCTCGCCCGGCGTGAGTTCGGGGTCGTCCACCATGAGAAACACGGCCTGACTGTACCGATAGATGGCAATGATACCGGGAATAATGAGCAGAAACGACCACAGCATTTCCAGCACAAAGGTCATGAGAAACAGCCCCACAAAGTGCCCGAGCCGCCGAAAGGCGACAAACAGGTCTGCCTTGGAGCCGTTTTTGCCCCGGCACAGCTTCAGAAGGTAGGCGGCAAAGCCATAGTTCAGCAGCTGCGCAGCCAGCACCCCGACAAAATAGATGATATACAGCGCCGAGGAAACGGCGGCGAGAGTGGATAGCGTCCCGCGGGCATTCAGCCCGCCCGGAATGGCCTGAATGAACAGGTTTGCCGCGTAGCTCAGCAGGTAAAACAGAAACGGGATCTCGCCAAGCAGCAAAAACAGCCACAATACTTTGGCGTGCGGTCTGCCCTGCAGGGTGCGCCGGGCGTCCGCTCGAAGCTTTGGAATGTCCATGTTACACCGTCCGGGCGGCAGCGATGAAGGCAGCAAGGTTTTCCGCCTTGAACAGCGCGCTGCCCGCCACCAGCACGTTGGCGCCGGCGGCAATGCAGGCTTTGGCGGTGCTGAGATTTACGCCGCCGTCCACCTCAAGCTCGCAGCCGGGCGCGTCGCGGTCGATGGCCGCGCGGATGGCGGCGACCTTGGGCATCATATCCGCCATGAACGACTGCCCGCCAAAGCCCGGTTCCACGGTCATCACCAGCACCATGTCACAATAGGGAAGATAGCGAATGGCTTCCTCGGCGGGCGTGCCGGGCTTGACGGACACGGCCGCGCGCGCACCGCAGGCACGAATCTGCTTCAGCGCGGACACCGTGTTTTCCATTGTGTCCGACTCGGTGTGGATGGTGAGAATGTCTGCGCCGGCCTGGCAGAACTGGGAAATGTAGCGAATGGGACGGTCAATCATCAGATGCACGTCTAAGGGCTTTGCGCTGATGCGCTTGATGGCGGCGACCACGGGGATACCAATGGTAATATTTGGGACAAACAGTCCGTCCATCACGTCGACATGGATATAGTCCGCGCCTGCCTGTGCGACACGGGAAATATCGCGCTCAAGATTGACAAAGTCGGCGGAAAGAATGGATGGGGCAATTTTAATCATCGAAAAACCTCCTGAATTTGACACAAACTGACCGGTTGCGGCATAGAAAAGAGTATGCGGCGCGCATGCGGAAGGCTCCTCCCGCGCAGGATTGCGGCCGCTTACAATAGGGGCTGCCCGGCGGGCAGCCCCATTGGCCATTTTCACCATCATAATGCCGAAAGCGCTCAGTGTCAATTGCGCTGGCAAGATTCTTGACTTTATCGGGAAGGAAGCATAAAATAAACTGAATATCAATGCATCAATCCGGCAGATAGGAGCGGTCTATGAAAAAAGAAGTGAAAAAGCGTTCCGCCATCCCGATTTGGGCGGCCGGCGGGCTGTGGCTTGCGTGGAGCGCGTTTGCGCCGATGTACAAGCTGTGGCATTTTGGATTGTGCGCGGCTGCGTGCGCGGCTTGCTATCTGGCGCTTGGCAAGGTGTGTCCGAGTAAGACGATCACCGTGCCGGACGCCGCCCCGAACACCGGAAACCGGGAACTGGACGCGGTGATTGTTTCCGGCCGGAACGATCTCAAAAAAATCCGCGCCATCAACGACGCAGTGCCGGACGCCGGATTCACCCAGCAGCTGGGCGAGCTGGAATCGCTTGCCGGTCAGATATTTGATAAGGTGCAGGCGGACGAAAAGCAGCTGCCGCAGATTCGTCGCTTTCTCGATTATTATCTGCCCACCACGTGCACGCTGCTGGAAAAATACCAGAGCATGTATCAGCAGCGTAGCAAGGGAGAAAATGTTCGTGCGGCCATGGCGCGCATCGAGCAGCTGCTCGGCACTGTGGTGGTTGCTTTTCGCAAGCAGCTTGACGCGCTGTATGAGGCGGACGTGATGGACATTACCGCCGACATTCAGGTGATGGAGGCCATGCTGCAATCCAGCGGCTTGACCCAACAGAAGGATTTTTAACGGTTCGATAAAAAGGAGCGATTGATGATGGATGAAAACATTCCCAAGCTGACCCTTGCCCCGGAACTGACCGGGGATGAAATTCCCACGCTGGAGGTGACGCAGGAATCCGCCCTAGCCCAGACGCAGCAGCCGGAAAAGACGCCGCAGGCAGGCCCGGAGATGCGCCAGCTCTCGGAAAAAGAGCAGCAGGCGGTGCGGGACTTCGCAGAGAAAATCGACATCAGCAATTCCAATCAGGTGCTGCAATACGGCGCGGCCGCGCAGAAAAATATCGCCGATTTTTCTGAAGCGGCGTTGGAATCCGTGCGCACCAAGGACATGGGCGAGGTCGGCCAGATGCTGACCGGGCTGGTTTCAGAGCTGCGCAGCTTTGAAGCGACCGACGAGCGCAAGGGGCTGTTTGGCCTGTTCCGCAAGGCGGGCGACAATATTAATGCCATGAAGAGCAAATATTCCAAGGTGGAGAGCAATGTGGAGACCATTGCCCGGAGTCTTGAAAACCATCAGCTGACCCTGCTGAAGGACGTTGCGCTGCTTGACCAGATGTACGACAAAAATCTGGAGTATTTCAAGCAGCTCACCATGTATATTCTGGCCGGTCGGCAAACGCTCACCCAGGCGCGCACGGTGACCCTGCCCCAGATGCAGCGCGACGCCCAGCAGTCCGGGCAGCCGGATGATGCGCAGAAGGCCAACGATTTTGCCAATCAGTGCGACCGCTTTGAAAAAAAGCTCCACGATTTGGAGCTGACCCGCGTCATTTCTCTGCAAATGGGGCCGCAGATTCGCATGGTGCAGAATAACGACACCCTGATCTCCGAGAAAATCCAGACCTCGCTGGTGAACACCATCCCGCTGTGGAAATCCCAGATGGTGCTGGCGCTGGGCATTGCCCATTCGCAGCAGGCCATCAAGGCGCAGCGCGCGGTGTCGGATCTCACCAACGAGCTGCTGACCAAAAACGCCGACATTCTTAAAACGGCGACCATTGAAACGGCCAAGGAGTCCGAGCGCGCGATTGTGGACATTGAAACCGTGCGCCATACCAACGAGCAGCTCATTTCCACGCTGGACGAGGTGCTGAAGATTCAGACCGAGGGTCGCCAGAAGCGAGCCGAGGCCGAAACCCAGCTGCGGCAGATCGAGGGCACGCTGCGCGAAAAGCTGCTGCAGACACGCGCGTAACGGGAAAGGAAATGAAACTTGTCACTGGCTTATAACAGAAAACTTGCGGCGTTGGCGTTGGCACTGATCGTGGTGGCGGGCAGCTTGTTTGGCGTCGGCCGCTCGGTTCGCGCACAGGCCGCCGCAGTGCGGAATCTCTTTCAAAATGGCACGGGCGACGGCTACGGCATTGCCTATGATCTTGGCAAGCGGCTGGAGTATGCCCAAAACCTGATGAAAATCGCGCGGGCACAGGACGCGCCGGACGATGCGGTTTCGGCGGTGTCAGACGCAAGAGCGGATCTGGACTGGCTCACCGGCTCTTCCGATTATGCCGGGCTTTATGCGGCCAATGAGGCGCTTTCTGCGGCGGTCTATGTGCTGGATACTGCGCTCACACAGGCAGGGGCGGACAAGAGCGCCTGGGATCGGGAGCTTGGCAACTTTGACTCCAAGCAGATGACCATTGCCCACGAGTCGGCTTATTTTAACAGCGCAGTCAGCGCCTTTAACACGGGCGTACTGGGCGCGCTTCCGGCGCGGACGCTTGCGCCGCTCACCGGGCTGCGGGAATTGGAGGCGTTTGCATGAGAAAACGATTTGCCCTGCTGCTGACCGCGCTCATGCTGCTGCTGTCTTTGACGGCGGCGGCCGGCACAGCGGTGGTGGAACCGACCGAAGCACTGTATGTGGCGGACTATGCAAATGTGCTTTCGGCGGATACGGAAAATCATATTGTCACCGCGTCCGGCAGCCTCAAGACGCTCTGCGGCGGCGAAATTGCCGTGGTTACCATTGATTATCTCAACGATTTGGACGCGGAGGAATACGCCTACGAGCTGATCAATCAGTGGGGCGTCGGCGATTCGGACAAGCAAAACGGCTGTGTGTTTTTGCTGGTG
>JAQUZL010000084.1 GCA_028691385.1 Oscillospiraceae bacterium | reverse complement strand
ATACTGGTAGTTCGGAATGTGATCAAAGTTCAGCGGTTCCAGATAACCCTCGCTGGCAAGGCGTCCAACCATATAGTCCGACGGAATGATGACGTCGTAGTTGACGCCGCCGGTTTTCAGCTTGGAATAGAGCGTTTCATTGCTGTCGTAGGTTGTGTAGTTGACCTTGATGTTGGGGTAGGTATCTTCGAACTGGGCGATGACGTCAATGCAGCCGTCGTCGCCTTCGGCGATATATTGCCCCCAGTTATAGACGTTGATGGTCACGGTGTCATTGCTGCCGGCGCCGCAGCCGGTCAGCGCGGTCATGGAAGCTGCCATCAGTGCAATCACCAAAACCATTGCGAGGATTTTCTTTTTCAATTCTTTTTCAGACTCCTTTTGATTCGTTTATTCAGGCCTTTGCAGCTTACGGCGCTTTTCGTCACGCATTTGCATCAGATTCATCAGCACCATAACGCTGAGAATCATCAGGAACAGCAGGGTGAACAGTGCATAAATTTTGGGCTGCAGGGGCTTTTTTACATAGTTGTAGATTTCCACCGGGAGCGTGACAAAATTCGGCCCATAGACAAAATAGCTGATGACAAAATCATCCAGACTCATGGTGAACGCCATAATTGCGCCGGAGAAAATGCCCGGCAGAATTTCATGGATGACGACCTTGAAAAAGGCCTGCACAGGCGTGCAGCCGAGATCGAGCGCCGCCTCGCGCAGGTGGGGATCCATCTGCGTGAGCTTCGGCATGACCGACAAGATGACATAGGGCAGGTTGAAGGTGATGTGGGCAATGAGCAGTGTGACAAAGCCGAGAATGGAATTGACCTTCAGCACGACGCCCACAAACACGAACAGCAGGGCAAGGGAAACGCCGGTGACAATTTCCGGATTCATCAGCGGAACGGTGGTCACCGACATGACCACCGAGCGAATTCTGCCGCGCATGGAATGGATGCCGAGGGCGGCGGCAGTGCCCAGCACAGTTGCGATGACGCTTGAGAGCACCGCAATTAAAACCGAGTTGCCCAGCAGGGGCAGCAGCGTTCTGTCGCGGAACAGCTCCGCATAGCGCTGCAGGGTGAAGCCGTCAAAGGTGGTGAGATCCTTGCCGGTGTTGAACGAGGCGACAATCAGCACAATCATCGGAATGTACAAAAACAGATAGATGACGACCGTGTAAACACGACCAAGCTTTTTCATACCGTGATCACCTCGTCCTCGTCAGCGCCGGCAAAGCGGTTCATAATGCCAATGGACAGGAAGATGAGCACCATCAGCACAAGGCTCATGGCTGCGCCCAGATTGGGGTTATAGGCGGCCTTGAACTGGCTTTCAATCACGTCGCCGATCATGGTGGTGGAGGTGGAGCCGAGCTTTTGCGAAATGTAAAAGGTGGACACCGCCGGCACAAAGACCATGGTGATGCCGGAGATGATGCCCGGCAAAGAGAGCGGAAACACGACGCGGGAGAATACCTGCCGGCCGTTGCAGCCGAGATCCTCCGCCGCCTCAATGAGGCTGTGGTCAATCTTCATGATGACGGTGTACAGCGGCATGATCATGTAGGGCAGGTAGTTGTAAACCATACCGGCGACGACCGCGCCGGCGTTGCGGATGAGCGGAAGCGGCCCGATGCCAAAATGACCGAGAAGATTGTTGATGATGCCGGTATCCTGCAAAAGAGAAACCCATGCCAGCGTTCGCAGCAAAAAGCTCATGCACATGGGCAGCATGATGAGCATGTAAAGAAAGCGCTGGGCGCCGGGGCGTGCCTGCGCAATGACGTAGGCAACGGGGTAGCCCAGCAGCAGGCAGATCAGCGTTGCCGCAATGGCATAGCCGATGGAGCGCAGAAAAATTGGCGTGTAAGTCGCAATTTGCAGAATATTATCCAGCGTAAAGGCGCCGGTTGCGCTGCTGGTAAAGGCAAAATAGACGACAACGCACAGCGGAACGATGGTGAACATCGCCATCCAGACCAGATACGGCGCGGAAAGCAGTTTATTCCTCATCGCACAGCCCCTCCGGGTCGTCTTCCAGCTCATCGTATTCATCGGAATAGGAGCTGTAGTCGCCAAAGCTGTCGGAGTATACGCTCTTTTTCATCACATGAATGGCATCTGGCTCCAGCATAATGCCAATTTTTGCGCCGACCGGCTGAAAATCGGTGGTCTGAATGAGCCACTTGAAGCCGCCAAAATCGACAATGATGTCATAATGCACGCCCTTGAAGGTGACGCTGGTGACGGTGCCGGTGAGAACGCCGGCTTCCGCCGGGACAATGTCAATATCCTCCGGACGGATGACCACATCCACCGGCTCGTTTTTGGCAAAGCCGCTGTCCAGACAAACGTAGCTGTGGCCGAAAATCCGCACCTTGTAGTCTGCAAGCATGACGCCGTCAAGGATGTTGCTTTCTCCGATAAAGTCGGCCACAAAGGCGTTTTCCGGTTCGTTATAGATATCCTCCGGCGTGCCGATCTGCTGAATGTGCCCCTTGTCCATGACAACGATGTGGTCGGACATGGTGAGCGCTTCCTCCTGATCGTGGGTCACATAGATAAAGGTGATACCCATGGCCTGCTGGATACGTTTCAGCTCATTTTGCATATCCTTGCGCAGACGCAGATCCAGCGCGCCCAGCGGCTCGTCGAGCAGCAGCACCTTCGGATGGTTGACCAGCGCCCGGGCGATGGCCACACGCTGCTGCTGTCCACCGGAAAGTGAGGTCACCGCACGGTGTTCAAAGCCGCTCAGGCTAACAATGCCCAGCATTTCGGTTACGCGCTTGTCAATTTCCTCTTTTGGCAGCTTCGCCACGCGAAGGCCGAAGGCGACGTTTTCATAGACGTCCAGATGGGGAAACAGCGCATATTTTTGAAACACGGTGTTAATCTGCCGCTTGTAGGGCGGCACGTCGTTGATGCGCCGGCCATTAAAAAACACGTCGCCCGACGTGGGAGACAAAAAGCCTCCAATGATGCGCAGCGTTGTGGTCTTGCCACAGCCGCTGGGGCCGAGCAGCGTGAGAAATTCACTGTCATTGATGGTCAGGTTTAATCCGTCCAAGACGGTTTCCCCGTCAAAGAGCATGGATAGTTCCGTCAAACGGATCAAAGATTCGGACATTGATCCTCCCCCGTTTCCAAGAAAATAATCGGTCTGACCCGATTGTATTGAAATATATTGTGTCCGGGAACAAATGTCAACAAAATTTCACTATTTTTCGACAGTATTTTTTTGCAATGCGGAAAGCGGCCTGTGAAAATACTCCTCCACAAAGGGGACATCGCTGACGGTGCAGACCATTTGATCCAGATTCGAGAGGATTCCGGCGTCGGTTGCAAAGGTAAATCGCAGCTGATAGGAGTACAGTGCCTGATAGGTGCGGCCAAGGTTTTTATCCGGCTTGCCGTACTTGCCGTCGCCCAGCAGCGGATGACCGGCGTCAGCAAACATGGCGCGAATCTGGTGTGTGCGGCCGGTTTCCAGCTCGCATTCCACCAGTGAAAGGCCGTTTTCGCTGAACAGGGTTTTGTAGTATGTGACGGCGGTCTTGGAACCTTTTTGCGACGTTTTGGTTACATAGACCTGGTTTTTGACTGCGTCCTTGAAAATATACCCGCGCAGCACGCCCTCGCGCGGCTGCGGCGCGCCGTGAACAATGCACAAATAGCGCTTCTCCAGCTCCCGATCCTTGATTTTCTGGTTCATGATGCGCAGCGCTTCCGCATTTTTGGCGGCAATGACGATGCCGCCGGTGTTGCGGTCGATCCGGTTGCACAGCGCGGGCGCAAACGCATTTTCCGCCCGGGGATTCCACTCCCGCTTGGCATAGAGATAGGCCTGAATATGGTCGATGAGCGTTTTGCCGTATTCCGCGCCGTCATGGGGATGGACGGCCTGTCCGGGCTGCTTGTCCACCAGCAGGATGTTTTCGTCCTCGTAAACCACCTTGATTTTGGGCGCGGCCACGGTGAGATACGCATTATCCTCCCGGGGCTTGTCAAAGAACTCGTCGTTGATGTATAATTGCAGAAGATCTCCCTGCTCCAGGTGAACCTCGCGAGTGGCTTTCTTTCCGTTGCGCTTGACGCGGCCGAGGCGCAGATATTTTTGCGCAAGCGAGGCCGGCAGCAGGGGAAGCGTCTTGGTCAGAAACCGATCCAGGCGCTGCCCGGCGTCGTTGGCGCCGATCGTAAATTCTTTCATGGTGCATCCTCCAAAGTAGCTTTCCCCCTAACTATGGCGGCTTGTGAGAAAAAAGTCAATGTTCCGGAAAAAATTTTTGAAAAATATTTGACTTCTTGCACCTTTGCAAGTATAATGACCGATGCACGACTATGGAGCGGGTGAGCAAAATGCGTTTAAGCTTGGCAAAGATCATAGACTGTCCCGGCGCGTCGGCGTCATTTGAGACAACCCTTGATCTGCGGGACATGGAATTTGGGGCAATTCGCCCGGTACAGTCCCCAGTGAGCGCCAAGGGAATTGTTCGCAACACAGCGGGCGTTTTAACGATGACAGGTCATGTCGATACGACACTGGATTGCATCTGCGACCGATGCGCCAAACCGTTTACAGAGGATATTTCCTATCCCATTGACGCGGTTCTGGTTACAGAGGTACAGCAGGAGGACTTTCTGGACGAAAATTGTTTCCTTTTACAAGGGAACGATGCGGATCTGGATGAAATCGTCACAACGACGTTTGTGCTTAACATGGATTCCAAGATGCTCTGCAGGCCCGACTGCAAAGGACTCTGTCCGACTTGCGGAAAAGATTTGAACGACGGCGCTTGCGACTGTCGGCCAGAACCTGATCCGCGGCTGGCAGCGCTGCAGAAGTTTTTCGAAAAATAACAAGTTGCCAATTGGCAAATTTGACCAAGGAGGTGTCATTGAACAATGGCAGTACCAAAGTGTAAAGTTTCGAAGTCCAGACGCGATACCAGACGGAACAACGTTTGGAAGCTGGACATGCCCGGTTTTGTGAAGTGCCCGAAGTGTGGTGCAACCGTGATGCCTCACAGAGCATGCAAGGCCTGCGGCACGTACAACGGCCGTACGGTAATTGCAGTGAAAGCTGACTAAGCGATCCGTACAGAAACGAGGGATGCCTTCGGCGTCCCTCGTTTTTTCTGCGTTTTCCGGTTGACCGGACGTATGAAAAATGCAATAATGTTATAGAATGGATTCGGAAAGGACGGTGGCCAATATGGCAAAACCGCTCGTTGCAATTGTGGGCAGGCCGAACGTCGGCAAGTCCCTGCTGTTTAATAAATTGACCGGACGCCGCACGGCAATCGTGGAGGACACGCCGGGCGTCACGCGCGACCGTATTTATGGGGAATGCGACTGGAACGGCCGGGAATTTCGGCTGGTGGACACCGGCGGCATTGAGCCGAAAACGGACAGCGAAATGCTGCGCTTTATGCGTCGGCAGGCGGAAATCGCCATCGAAATGGCGGACGTGATCATCATGGTGGTGGACGTCAAAACCGGCATGACCGCGGCGGATCAGGAGGTTGCGGCCATCTTGAAGCGCGCGAAGAAACCGGTTGCAATCGCGGTCAATAAATGCGACAGCACCGGCGGTGTGAACCCGGATGTGTACGAGTTCTACGGACTGGGTCTCGGCGACCCCATCGAGGTTTCCGCGGTGCACGGCCACGGCACGGGCGATCTGCTGGATTACTGCGTGGCGAATTTTCCGGACGAGCTGCAGACCCAGGAGGAGGACGACCGTATCCGCGTGGCCATCATCGGCAAGCCGAACGTGGGTAAATCCAGCCTGCTCAACCGTATTTTGGGCGAAGAGCGCGTGATTGTGTCCAACGTGGCGGGCACAACCCGCGACGCCATCGACACGGAATTTGCAAACACCCATGGACACTATGTGTTCATCGACACGGCCGGTATGCGCCGGAAATCCAAGGTGGACGACGCGGTGGAGCATTTCAGCAACCTGCGCACCATGGACGCCATCGAGCGCGCGGACGTGTGCCTGATTATGATCGACGCCAACGAGGGCGTGACCGATCAGGACACCAAGATTGCCGGACTTGCCCATGAGGCGGGTAAGGCGTCCATTATTGTGGTAAACAAGTGGGATACCATCGAAAAGGACAGTAAAACGCTCGATACCATGACGCTGGAAATTCGCGAGGGGCTGTCCTACATGCCCTATGCGCCGGTTTTGTTTATTTCCGCGCTCACCGGGCAGCGGGTGGACAAGCTGTTTGAGCTGATCAACTACGTTGCCGATCAGAGCGCGATGCGCATCAAAACCGGCACGCTGAACAATATTCTGGCGGACGCCACCGCGCGTGTGCAGCCGCCTACGGACAAGGGTCGCCGCCTGAAGGTCTACTATATGACGCAGGCCGGTGTGAAGCCGCCGCATTTTATCATGTTCTGCAACGATGCCAGCTTGTTCCATTTCTCCTATCAGCGGTATCTGGAAAATCAGATTCGCGAGGTGTTCGGACTGGATGGGACGCCCATTAAAATTACCATTCGTCAGAAAGGGGACGATGAGGCGTGAAGTTTGTAATGCTTGCACTGGCTGCTGTCATTGGCTATGTGCTGGGCGGCCTGAACGGATCGATCATTGTTTCCAAATGCTTTGCCCATGATGATGTGCGCAAAAAAGGCAGCGGCAACGCGGGACTGACAAATTTTTACCGCAACTACGGCGGCGCTGGCGCGCTGCTGGTCATTGCCATCGACGTGGCCAAGGTGGTTGCGGCGAGCCTGATCGGCGGCTGGCTGCTGGGATGCTATGGTCTGCACGACGAGGGCAAGATGCTTGCCGGGACATTTTGTATGCTGGGGCATATCTTTCCGGTTGAGTTCGGCTTTCGCGGCGGCAAGGGCGTTCTGAGCAGCGCGGCGCTGGCGGCTGTGATGGACTGGCGCATTTTTGCAATTGTGTTTAGCGTGTTTCTCATTGTGGTTGTGCTGACAAAATATGTTTCGCTCGGCTCGGTTCTGGCGGCGGTGGCCTATCCCATCGCGTTTTGGCTGATGTTCCGCAACAACTGGGTCATCGTTCTAATGAGCCTTTTGATTGCGTTAATCGCGATTGCAAAACACCATGGAAATATAGAACGGCTTATGCACGGCAACGAGCGGAAGCTGACGTTCAAAAAATCGAAGGGGGATACATAATGGACATTGCTGTTGTCGGAAGCGGCGGTTGGGGCACGGCGCTTGCGTTGGTGCTCCATGAAAACGGGCATCATGTGACCCTTTGGTCCTTTACCGAGGAGGAGTCACGAAACCTTGCCGAGCGCCGGGAAAATCCGCTGCTGAAGGGCGTGACACTGCCGGATATGACCTTTACCAGCGATCCCGCCTGTGTGCGGGGGAAAAAGCTGGTGGTCATGGCGTCGCCGTCGTTTGCCGCGCGTTCCACCGCGCTGCTGGTGCGCCCCTATCTGGAGCCGGATGCGGTGCTGGTTTCGGTGGCAAAGGGAATTGAGAAGGATACCTCGCTGCGGCTGACGCAGGTGCTTCACGAGGTGACCGGGAGAACGGTTGCGGCGCTGTCCGGACCGTCCCATGCCGAAGAGGTGGGTCGCGGTATTCCCACAGGCTGCGTTGCGGCCTGCGAGGACATTGCGGTGGCGCATCTGCTGCAGGACATCTTTATGAACAAACGGTTCCGTGTGTATTCAAGCACCGACGTCATCGGCGTAGAACTGGGCGCGGCGCTGAAAAACGTGATTGCGCTGTGCGCAGGCATCTGCGACGGCATGGGCTTTGGCGATAATACAAAGGCGCTGCTTATGACGCGCGGTCTTACGGAAACGGCAAGACTCGGCATGACCATGGGCGCGCGCCCGGAAACTTTCGCGGGACTTTCCGGCGTGGGCGACTTGATTGTCACATGCACCTCCATGCATTCGCGCAACCGCCGCGCCGGCATTTTAATCGGCGAGGGAAAGTCTGCGCAGGAGGCCATGAAGGCGGTCGGTGCGGTGGTCGAGGGCTATTACGCCACCGCGTCGGCAATGGAGCTGGCGCGTAAAACCGGCGTGGACATGCCAATTACACAGGCGGCCTATCATACGCTGTACGAAAATGCCAGCGTGCATGACATGCTGACAGACTTAATGGCGCGTGAGCGCAAAAACGAACTGGAGGACGCCGGGTGGAAATAACCGGCGTGGCTGCAGAGTGTCCAAAAGGCACCGGCTGACGTCAGCCGGTGCCTTTTGGACAATAGAAAAAGCAGAACCTTTCGGTTCTGCTTTTCGGAAGATGCATGGAATGAATCAGATTGCACGGGTAACCTTGCCAGAACGCAGGCACCGCGTGCAGGCGTACACATGGCACGGAGTACCATTTACGATGGCCTTAACGCGCTTCACGTTCGGCTTCCACACATGGTTGGAACGACGGTGAGAGTGAGAAACCTGGATACCAAAGCTAACACCCTTGTCACAATAATCACATTTCGCCATAGAGCTGCACCTCCTTGCCGTGAAAAAAATCAAAATGCGGCGCTACAAAAGCGCCGACTGTCATTATAGGGGATGTTGCGGAAAAAAGCAAGCACAATTTTTTCGTTTTTTTCTTTTTTTCGCGAGGTTGCCAAAGACGCTTTGACCGTTTATAATAGAATTTATTAAGAAATCGGGGGGCGATGGGATGGAGCAGAGCTACAGTGTCCCACTGCAAAAGCTTGTCCAACAATTCCATATGAAGCCAATTTATCAGGCACCGGATTATGAGAAAATTCAGATCACAGTGGTTGACGTCAACCGGCCGGCACTGCAGCTCGCCGGTTTTTTTGAGCATTTCGAGCCGATGCGCCTGCAGGTCATCGGGCTGGTGGAAACGACCTATCTTGAGGAACTGACCCATGAGCAGCGCCTTGTCGCGTTTGACCGCTACTTTTGTTCAAAATTCCAGCGCTCATTATTGCCAGAGGCAGACAGCCGCTGGCGGAATGCCTGATGATGGCCAAAAAGCACG
>JAQUZL010000083.1 GCA_028691385.1 Oscillospiraceae bacterium | reverse complement strand
CGCCGGACGCACCCAGCTCCTTGGCCACGCGATTGGTGGAATCCACCTCGGCAAACACCCGCACCCGATCCGCCCAGCGATGCCCCGCCAGTGCCGCGCAAACGGTCTCCTGTGTCAAAAGATCCGGCTCGGACACCAGCCGATAGCCCTTGTTTGTGGCCGATTCGATTTCATAGCCCGCCTGCTGCAGCGCTTTGATCTGCTTCCAAACCGCCGCCCGGGACACGCCCAGCAGCCGGGACATCTGTTCGCCGGACAAAAAGCCCTCCGCCTGCCGCAGCATCTTCAAAATATCGCTGTGCATCCATGCTCCTCCATTCAACCGTTATTGGTCTATTTTGCAACGAAACAGTCGGAAAGTCAAATACAAAAAGCCGGGATCGCACTGCGGCGATCCCGGCACTGCCTGTCAAGGCTGGTCTGCTTGCTCCGGCTGCGCGGCAGGCAGGCTGTAGAGCATCTTTGCAACCTGCGCGCGCGTCACCTTTCCGGTTGGCTCCAGGCGGCCGTTGGAGCCGGAAATCACGCCCTGCGCCACCATGGCCTGCACCGCGTCCAGCGCCCAGGCCGCCACGGTGTCCGCATCCGAGAATGCGGCAAGGCTGTCGCGCGCCGCGCCGAGGGTCTGCGTTCTGGCCAAAATGGTCATGGTTTCCTGCCGGGAAATGGTGGAACGCGGGTTCGCCTTCAGCACGCCGCCCTCCGACGAGCCGGAAATATAGCCAAGGCCATAGGCCGCCTTCATGGCGGGAACCGCCCACGAATCAATCTTGTCTGCATCGGCAAAGGGCAGCACGACCGCGTCATAGGCCGCTGTATCCACACCCACGAAGCGCACCAGCGCCACCGCAAATTCCTGCCGGGTCATAGCGTTGTCCGGCTTGAACACCAGCGCGCCGTCCGGGTTCTTCGAGCCGGTCAGCACGCCCTTTTCATAGAGCACATCCACCGGCTCCTCCGCCCAATGCCCCTGCAAATCGGTGAAGGGCGAATGCTTGGCCGTGACATGGATTTCCGCTTTCACCGAACGCGCGCCGCAGCTGACCGTCAGCTCCGCCGTTTTGTCCGCGTAAATCTCGGCCGCCGTGAACAGTCCCTTTTCATCCACAGTGCCGACCGCCGCATCGGAAAGCGCCCAGGTGAAGCTGTGATCGGAGGCATACACATCAAAGGTGTTAAACGACGCAGCGGCTGAAAAATCCAGCGTTTCGCCCGCGGCGACCGTGACGGTTGTACCGTTCACCACCGCCGTGCCGCTTTTGATGGAAATGGCGCTGGGCGTTTCAATCACCTGCACCGCCACCGAGCCGGACGACGCGCCATCGGCGGAAACTGCCGATACCGTCGCGACGCCCACCGTTCCGGCGGTCAACACGTTGCCGTCCATCTCGCCGTTTTCCGCCGTATATGTAATCTCCTGCGGCACGGACGCAGCATAATACGCACTGTCGGAAGCCTTTGGCGTGATTTTAATCTGCGCATTGGGAAGCGCCACCGCATTGTAAGGATACAGATGCAGCAGCTGCGCGTTCTGCGCGGCACGCGTCGGCATGGTGAGGAAAATAAAGTTTGCGCATTTGCGCTGCTTGCCGTCCGACGGCGAGCTAAGCTGGCTGGTGCCGCTATAGCCGGGATACTGCGCGCTCAAAATGGTGGAGCCGCCGCCGTCAAAATTGAGCGCCGTCACGCAGCCAAGCTCTTTCATCCGCGCAGCCAGCTCCGCCAGCGTCAGACCCATGGAGTAGCCGCTTTGCAGGCCGTCGATGGTATAAAACACCGCCGACCCGTCCGCTTTCAGTCCGATCGCCGTTCTGCCGGTGCGCCGCAGCGCGGAATCCAGCGTAAACGCGGTGGCCGCAGCGCCGTTTTGCACCAGATACTCCCCGCCTGCGCAGGCATAACGCACATCCGCCCAATCATCGGTGGTGCTGGTCTGAATGGAGATGGTATCCCCCTTTTTCAGCGCCTTCAAAAGCCCCAGCGAGTAGGTATAGTCCGTTTCGGTGGCCATGGACAGCACGAAGCTGCCCGCCGGAATCTCGCAGGACTCACACTCTCCGGTGTAGTTGACCTTCGCCGAAACCGTGCCGTTGAGGCTCAGCTTGTCCGTTTCCGGCGTCAGCACCACATTGTAGCTGTCAACGGTACTCTTGGTATAGGCGTCATAATCGCCGGAATAGAGCACCATGCCCGCCGCCTTGGTGAGCGCCTTATTATAATGTACGGATACCGACGCCGATGCGCCGCCCAGCGCCGCGCGCACCTGCAGCGTCGGCTTGCCGAGCACAATGCTGCCGTCCGCCCGGAAGCCCACCGCGTCCAAATCACCGGAGGTGCGCAGAATGCCGTCCGTCACCACAAGGCCATAGGGAATTCCGGTGTTCATATCAAAAAAGCTGCCGTTGAGCGCGGCAACCACGGTGTTTCCCTGATTTTGCACCCAGCTTGTCACATAATCCAGCGCGCTGCGGCCATAAAGCGTGTCGCCATAGGCCACCATTGGGATCAGCGCGTCATTCGGTTCATATGTAAGAACGTGTTCGGTTTGTTTTGACTTTGCGCTCTCGCTGTAATACGCGCCGGTTTCCACCCGTGCGCTGCCAGCCACCGTGAGAAGCGACTTCTTCAGATTCGACCCAACAACCGCTGCCGACGCCGATCCGGTCAAAACCGTGACGGCTAGGATTGCTGCGGTGAATTTTTTCAATTTATTCCAGTGCAATGTTGTTTCCTCCTCTGTTGATTTCTCCATGATAGCACAAGATTTAGATTATGTAAACGCATATTTTACGGTATGTAAAGGAATAATACTTGACATATGTGTCGTCATCCGTTACAATATGAGAGCTGTCAAGCAATTTGCCTTGAAAGTGAGGGGTTTGCGTGAAACGCGATGCGATCACCATGGCGCTGCTGTTCGATACCTATGGCGCGCTGCTCACGGACAAGCAGCGGTTGCTGTTCGACCAATACTACAATCAAGATCTCAGCCTGGGTGAGATTGCCGAAAACGAGGGGATCTCCCGGCAGGGCGTCCATGACGCCATCTGCCGCGCCGAAAGCGTCCTGACGGACTTGGAAGAAAAGACCGGCTGCGTCGCCCGCGCCCGTAGCGCCGCGCAGGCATTTCATGAGATTGATGCTGCCGCCGGCGCAATTCTATCCGGCTGCGGCAATCCTGCCGAGCAGGCAAAGTTGATTCAGTCGTTCGTCCTCGCGGCAAAGGAGTAAGCTATGGCATTTGAAGGCCTGACCGAAAAACTCTCCGGAGTGTTCAAAAGACTGCGCAGCAAGGGCCGGCTCTCGGAGTCGGACGTCAAGGAGGCCATGCGGGAAATCCGTCTGGCGCTGCTGGAAGCTGACGTCAGCTATAAGGTTGTCAAGGATTTTGTGAAGTCCGCCACCGAGCGCTGCATCGGCACCGATGTGCTCGAAAGTCTGACGCCTGCGCAGACGATCGTCAAGATCGTCAATCAGGAGTTGACGAACCTGATGGGCAGCGAAAACCAAAAACTTGCCATTGCCCCCAAGCCGCCCACGGTGGTCATGCTGGTGGGTCTACAGGGCGCAGGCAAAACCACCAACGGTGCGAAGCTGGCAGGCTACATGAAGAAGCAGGGCAAGCGCCCGCTGCTGGTGGCCTGTGACGTCTACCGCCCCGCCGCCATTCGGCAGCTTGAGGTTGTGGGCGAAAAGCTGGGCATTGAAGTGTTCCAAATGGGACAGGGCAACCCGGTGGATATTGCCAAAGCCGCACTGGTTCATGCGGAAAAGCACGGCTTCGACATGGTGTTCCTCGATACCGCAGGCCGCCTGCACATTGACGAGGCGCTGATGCTGGAGCTGCAGAACATCAAGCAGGCGGTGCATCCCACCGAAATTCTGCTGGTGGTGGACGCCATGACCGGTCAGGACGCAGTGAATGCGGCGCAGCACTTCAACGAAATGCTGGACATTGACGGCGTGATGCTGACCAAGCTTGACGGCGACGCCCGCGGCGGCGCGGCGCTTTCCGTGAAAGCCGTCACCGGCAAGCCCATCAAATTCGCCGGCATCGGCGAAAAGCTTGAGGACATCGAGCCGTTCCATCCCGAGCGGATGGCCTCGCGCATCCTCGGCATGGGCGATGTTTTGACGCTCATCGAAAAGGCGGAAGCTGCGCTCGACCAGAAAAAGGCCGCCGAGCTGGAGCAGCGCCTTCGCACCAATAAATTCACCCTACAGGATTTTTACGATCAGCTTGTCCAGCTCAAGAGTATGGGCAATATGCAGGATATGCTCTCCATGATGCCCGGCATGGGCGGCATGAAGAACGTCGAGGTCGACGAAAAGGCCATGGCGCGCACGGAAGCCATCATTCTGTCCATGACCCCCTATGAGCGGGAAGCGCCCGCTGCCATGAACTCCGGCCGCAAGCGCCGCGTCGCGGCAGGCTCCGGCACCAAGGTGGAGGACGTCAATCGGCTGCTCAAGCAGTTTGATTCCATGCAGCAGATGATGAAGCAGTTCACAGGTCCCGGCGCGAAGAAAAAAATGAAGGCCCTCGGCAAAAAGGGCAGCCTGCCCGGTATGGGCGGCATGGGCGGCGGTTTCCGCTTCCCGGGTATGTAAGTTCGTTCAAAGCAAATTGCTTTACGAGATAGAATCTTTAATTTTTATGTGAGGTGAACCCCATGGTTAAGATCAGACTGCGCAGAATGGGTGCGAAAAAAGAGCCGTTTTACCGCGTTGTTGTCGCTGACTCCCGTAGCCCGCGCGATGGCCGCTGCATCGAAGAAATCGGCACTTATAACCCCCTGACCGACCCGGCCACCCTGTCTGTTGACGCAGAAAAGGTGAATTCCTGGATCAAGAGCGGCGCTCAGCCCACCGAAACGGTGCGCGGACTGCTGAAAAAAGCCGGCATCATCGAGTAAGGAAGTGTTCTCATGAAGGAACTCCTGCTTTACATCGCCCAAAATCTGGTGGATCAACCGGATCAGGTTTCCGTGACGGAAAAAGAGGGCGACGAAACCGTGCTGGAGCTTCGGGTTGCACCCGAGGACATGGGCAAGGTCATCGGCCGTCAGGGTCGAATTGCCCGCGAAATCCGCACCGTGGTCAAATCCGTGGCACAGCGTCAGGGAAAAAAGGTTTCGGTGGATATCGTCGATTGACCCCAATGCGTGGTTTGCAAAAACCACGCATTTTTTCTATCCCCTTGGAAAATGCCATGGCATTTGGTATAATGATGAAAATGTAACCCACAGGAGGTTCCCATATGAAGCAACCGTTTTTGCAGGCCGGTAAGGTCGTCAGCACCCATGGGCTTTTGGGCGAAGTGAAAATTCTGCCCTGGGCCGACGGCCCCGATTTTCTGCTGCAATTTGATACGCTGTATCTGGACGGCGCGCCCTACCAGGTCGCGCGCAGCCGCGTGCAGGGCACCTGCGTACTGTGCAAATTCACCGGCATCGACGCCGTCGAGGCCGCCGCGCCCCTGCGCGGCAAAATTGTCACCATCGACCGCAGCACGCTGCAGCTGCCGGACGGCGTCTGTTTCATCGCCGATCTCATCGGCCTTACCGCCCAAACCGGCGACGGCGCAGTGCTTGGCCATGTGGCCGAGGTGCTGCCCATGCCGGCAGGCGACGTGCTGGTCATCCGCGGCGAGCAGGAATATATGATTCCGAACGTCGACGCCTTTGTTCACACAATTGATGTGGATGCGGGCTTTATGACCGTATCCGTGATTGAGGGGATGCAGACCGATGCTTCGCATTGATATTATGACCTTGTTCCCGGACACCGTGGGCGACATGATGAGCGAGTCCATTCTGGGTCGCGCGCAGGAGCGCGATCTCATTCGTATCGAAGCGCACCAGATTCGGGATTATACCACCAACCGCCAAAATCAGGTGGACGACTATCCCTATGGCGGCGGCCGCGGCGCAGTGATGCAGGCAGACCCGCTGTTCCACTGCTGGGCGCATCTGTGCGACGAAGCGGGCGCGCCGGTGCACACCGTCTATCTAAGTCCGGCTGGCAAAACCTTCACCCAGGCCGACGCGATTCGCCTGTCCAAGCTGGAGAATCTGATTCTGGTCTGCGGCCACTATGAGGGCATCGACGAGCGCTTTATCGACGAATGCGTGGACGAAGAGCTGTCCATCGGCGATTTTGTGCTGACCGGCGGTGAAATTCCCGCCATGGCGATTTCTGACGCCGTTTGCCGCATGGTGCCGGGCGTTTTGTCCGACCCTGCGTGCTTTGAGGACGAGAGTCACTATGCCGGCACGCTGGAATATCCGCAGTTCAGCCGCCCGGAAACCTGGCACGGCCTGTCAGTGCCGAAGATTCTGCTCTCCGGCAACCATGAAAACGTCCGAAAATGGCGGCGCAAGCAGTCGCTGCTGCGCACGCGCACGCGCCGGCCGGATTTGTATGACGCGCTGGATCTTGGCAGCAAAGAGGACCGGAAATTGCTCCGGGAGTTGCAGGAGGAACAAGCCGATGGACAAAGCGATTGAAACGCTGAAGCAGTGGGTTGCGGAAAGCCAAAAAATTGTCTTTTTTGGCGGCGCAGGCGTATCCACAGAATCCGGCATTCCGGATTTTCGCAGCGTGGACGGGCTTTATTCCATGCAATTTCCGTACCCGCCGGAGGTCATGCTGAGCCACTCCTTTTATGAAACCCACACCGCGGAATTTTTCGATTTTTACCGCGATAAGCTGATGCCGCTGGACTATGCGCCCAATGCCGCCCACAAAAAGCTGGCGGAGCTGGAGCGTGCGGGCAAGCTGCTGGCCGTTGTCACCCAAAATGTGGACGGCCTGCACGAAAAAGCTGGCAGCCAACAGATTTTCAATCTCCACGGCACGGTTTACCGCAACCGCTGCACCCGCTGCGGCAAACGCTATGACGGTCTTGCCGGCGCGCTTTTCATCCGCAATGCTGTGGGCATCCCCCGCTGCGACTGCGGCGGCATTGTCAAGCCCGACGTGGTGCTCTATGAAGAGGGTCTGGATCAGGACTGCATTGCAGGCGCCATCCGCGCCATTTGCCGCGCGGATATGCTCATCATCGGCGGCACCAGTCTCACCGTCTACCCCGCCGCCGGACTCATCCGCTATTACACCGGCTCGCGCCTTGTGCTCATCAATCAAGCCGCCACCAGCGCCGACAACGATGCAAATCTCACAATTCACGCACCCATTGGCGAGATTTTTGCACAAATTTGAAGCTTTGATACATTTTACCGTTGACACATGGAGATAAAATGTTAAAATTTAGGAAGCATGATTGAGATTGGGAGGTTTCTGAAATGGGGAAATTCAAGGTGGTCATCACCGACCACGAGTATGAAACAATTGACAACGAAAAGCGGATTCTGGGTGCAATCGACGCGGACATTGTCGATTGCCAGGTGCGCGACGCCGAAAGCGTCATTGCAGCGGCAAAAGACGCCGACGCTGTGATTTTTCAATATGCCGACATGAATGCCGACGTCATTGCCGCACTGAAAAACTGCAAGGTCATCGCCAAATACGCCTCCGGCGTGGACGGCATCGACATTCCGGCCTGCACCGCAAACGGCATTTATTTCTGTAATGTCATGAACTATTGCACCGACGAGGTGTCCGATCACGCCATGGCGCTCATCACCGCCGCCGGTCGCCGTCTGTTCACCTACGCCAACTATGTTGCCGACGGCAACTGGTATGGCAAGCCGCAGAAAATCAACAGCCTGCGCCATCAGGTTGTGGGGCTGATCGGCTTTGGCCGCATTGCGCGCGAGGTCGCCATCAAGCTCAAGCCCTCCTGTGATCAAATCTGGGCCTACGACGCCTATTGCGATCCGAAGGTCATGGCGGAGCTTGGTGTGGAATGCAAAACGCTGGACGAGGTGCTTTCCGGCAGCGACATCATCTCCATTCACTGCCCGTTGACCGATGAAACCCACCACATGTTCAACAAAGCCGCCTTTGAGAAGATGAAGCCCAACGCGGTGGTTGTGAACGTTGGACGCGGCGGCATTGTGGACGCCGCCGACATGGCCTGGGCGCTGGACAAGGGGCTGATCAGCGGCGCAATGCTGGACGTGCTGGAAGGCGAGCCGCCGGTGAATAACCCGCTCATGGGGCGGAAAAATGTCATCGTCACGCCGCACACCGCGTGGTACTCGGTGGAATCGGAGATCAAGCTGCAGTCGATTCCGGCGGAGCAGATCGCCCACGTGCTCTCCACCGGCGAGCCGCCGGTCAATCTGGTCAACCCGGACGTGCGGAAGGTACTTGGCAAATAACATCGCAAATGCCCGGCTCGTGACGAGTCGGGCATTTTTTTACCTTGCAGGGGCGTGCGCCGCGTGGTACAATCACAAAAAGCACCGCAAAGGAGAGGTTTTATGTTCCTGATTCCCCATCACACCTATCAGCTTTCGACGGCTCTTTCCCCCCGCGCCGCCGCCGCGCGCCTGCGCGGACAGGTTGGCAGCCCTTATCGCGGCCAACAGCGCTCGGAAAAGCCGTTTTTCGGCACGGTCACCTTTCCATCCTTTCAAATTTCCCGCAGCATCTCCGGGCGAAATTCCTTTTTGCCGGTGCTGCGCGGTACCATCGCAAAATCCGAGCAGGGCGCGGTCCTGACCGTGCACGCCGATTTTTCCCGTTATACCCAGATTTTCTTTTGGATTTGGATGGCCGGCGCAGCCGGCATCGGCGTTCTGCCCGGCGTCGTGTCGCTCTTCACAGAGCACAATCCCGCCGCGCTGCTGATGGGGTTTGCCTTTGCCGCAGCGGGGTGGCTTGTGAGCAAGCTGCTTTTTTCCCGGGAGGATGCCCGCGCCCGGCACATGCTGATTGATCTGCTGCGCGATTGACGCAGCCGCAAAAAAATGGGGACGCATCCTGCGTCCCCATTTTTCTATTTCAGCGCATCCAGCATTTCCCGCAGAAATGTCGCGCAGTCGCACACCACCGGTAGAAAAAGATGAAACATATAGCAGTTTAAATAGTAGAGTAATAGAAATTGATATAAATAAAGATGTTGT
>JAQUZL010000082.1 GCA_028691385.1 Oscillospiraceae bacterium | reverse complement strand
CTGTGCTGCGATGTGAAGCCGGAGCATGAAATGGAAAAGGTACTCTTTGCCTGCGACGAGCTGACCGGCCTGATCGGCGCAGCCGCGCTGATGCGCCCGAGCAAGAGCGTGCAGGACATGGAGCTTTCTTCCGTCAAGAAAAAGTTTAAGGACAAGAAATTTGCCGCCGGCTGCAGCCGTGAGGTGATTCAGGACGGCGCAAAAAATCTTGGCTGGGAACTGGACAAGCTGCTGGATATGACCTTGCAGGGCATGAAAACCTGCTGCGAATAATCAAACACGGCTGCGGAGCAATTGCTCCGCAGCCGTGTTTCGTTTTCTTGCCTTTTTTCATACAATCTGCTATCATGAGCTTGTTTTGAGGTGATTCCATGGCAAAGGATATGACCATCGGCAAGCCGGCAGGCGTTCTCGTTCGGTTCGCCATTCCCATGATTATCGGCAATCTTTTCCAGCAGCTGTATAACATTGTCGACTCCATCATTGTCGGCAACTTTGTCGGGTCAGACGCGCTTGCCGCCGTCGGCGTAACTTCCACAATTACCTTTTTGTTTGTCGCGCTCGGCATCGGCGCGTCGCTCGGCGCGTCGGTGGTGATCTCGCAGCTGTTCGGCGCAAAAAAGCTTGCCGAGATGAAAAACGCCATTGTGACCTTCCTCATTGCGATGGTCGTTTTTGCCAGCGTGCTAACCGTCCTCGGTCTGTCGTTGCACCGTTGGATTCTTGCAAGGATGGACACGCCGGCAAACATTTTTGACGACGCCGACAGCTATCTGCGCATTTACATCGCCGGCGTCCTGTTTTTGTTTTGCTACAACGCCTTTACCGCCGTTTTCAACGCCATGGGCGAGTCCCGAATTCCGCTGTATTTTCTCATCGGGTCGAGCCTGCTCAACGTGGTGCTGGATCTGTACTTTGTTGCGGTGCTGTCCATGGGTGTGGCCGGCGCGGCCATCGCTACGGTGATTTCGCAGGTGGTCTCCGCGCTGATGTGCGGCGCAGTGCTGCTCTCGCGGCTGCGGCGCATTGCGCTTCCCGGACGCGCCGCATTTGACCGGCATATTTTTTGCACAATCTGCCGCGTCGCAGTGCCCTCCACGCTGCAGCAGTGCATTGTGTCGCTGGGCATGATTCTCATTCAGTCCGTGGTCAACGGCTTTGGCTCGGCTGTCATTGCCGGTTATTCCGCCGCCGTGAAGGTTGACAACCTTGCCACCGCGCCGCTGGCCAACATCTCCAACGCAGTCAGCAACTATACCGCCCAGAACGTCGGCGCGGACAAGCCGGAGCGTGTGCGCGGCGGCATCATCGCGGCGCTGCTGCTGGCCGGCGCGATGGTGGTTGTGGTATTTTTGCTGCTGCAGTTGTTCCCACGCGCGCTGATCGGCGCTTTTGTGGACGCTGCCGTGACCGATCCGCAGGTTCTCTCCGTGGGCGTGCGCTATCTGCGCATCGTCGCCTGCATCAACGTCTTGTTCGCGCTGATGATGGTCTGCAACGGCGTACTCAAGGGCGCGGGCGACCTGCGCTTCTTTGTCTGCATCACACTGGTCAACCTGTTTTTGCGGGTCTTGGCGGCTTATGCCCTTGCCCCCGTCATCGGCTGGACGGCCGTGTGCTGGTCGCTGCTGATCGGCTGGGGCGTTGGCTCCGCACTTTCGCTGCTGCGGCTGCGTTCGGGTCAGTGGAAAACGAAAAAGCTGGTATAACGAAAAAACGGATGGGCAGATGCCCGTCCGTTTTTTGTTTTGGGGATATTTTCCAACGTGTGTAAATTCTTTTTTACCGGACAAACTATGGACAGTTCGGTTTGGAGGAATGAAAATGCAACACCCAAAGGAATTTGCACACCATGCAGGCCATACAAGGCTATGCGCCGCTTTGCTCGCGCTTATGATGGCGTTATCCGGCTGTGGACAGACCGCAGTGCCGCCACCGGCGCCGACACCGGAGAACACCACCGAAACCACAACGCACGCGCCCATCACCCTGGAGCTGATTGCGATTTTGGAGGAACAGCCGGAAGTAAAGGCGCTTCTGGAGCAGTCCATCGAACAGGCAAAAGCGATCAACCCCGATCCCACCACCAACCCCGCCCAGTCGCTGGAGCAGTACTATGACTATATTGACTGGGCCGCAAAGGCAATGCCCTGGAATATTTCCAAGGACGTGAACTCTGACAGTCTGTATACGAAAATTGACCAAAGTCTGAATTATTTCTATTTTATCAACGACCAGCCGCTCGATGCGCTAAACGGGCAGGATCTTTACAACAACTCCCTGCAATACGCCGAGCCATACCGCAGCTGGCTCATCAAATTCACCCGGGACTGGGGCGAATACCTCAGCACCACCGATTCCTGGAATCAGGAATATTATGACCTCATCTATCAGGACGAAAGCTTTGGCCTGCAGGGTGATTGGTATGAAGCGCCGGAGAATTGGACGACCTTCAACGAATTCTTTTCCCGGTATCTCCGCAGTCCCGCGCAGCGCCCCATCGCCGCCGCGGAGGATGACGCGGTGGTCGTATCCCCGGCCGACTCCACCCCGCAGGGCGTCTGGGATATTGACGAAACTTCCAACATTGTGCAAAAAGAGGGCGTCAGCATCAAATCGCAGACGTTCAACGCGATTTCCGAGCTGCTTGGCCCCGGCAGCGCCTACCGGGACGCCTTTGCCGGCGGCACGCTGACCCACACATTTTTGGATGTGCACGATTACCACCGCTATCATTTCCCGGTCAGCGGCGTGGTGAAGGAAGTGCAGCTTATTGAGCAGGACGACGCCGTTGGCGGCTGGGTCACATGGGACGCGGAGAATGAAAAATACGTGCTCCATGCCGATGTGCCGGGCTGGCAGATGGTCGAAACGCGCGGCTGCGTCATCGTGGAAACCGCCGAGTATGGGCTTGTCGCCCTGCTGCCGGTTGGCATGTCGCAGGTGTCCTCTGTGAACTTCGAACCCAATGTGCAGGTCGGTCAGACCGTCCAAAAGGGCGATATGCTGGGCTATTTTCTGTTCGGCGGCTCCGACTTTATCATGCTGTTTCAAAAGGACGCCGGCTTTACGCTCACCGCGCCCGAGGCTCGCGGCGCGGCAACCTACGACCACGTGATGATGGGCGAGGAATACGGCCGCCTCGGCGCATAAAATTTCCCATTGCGCAGTGCGCGCAGAAAGCGTTCTGCTTTCTGCGCGCACTGTTTATGTTTGCTCCATAGGGCCAAGGTAGGCAAAGCGCGGCATGAAGCCGCCTGCGCCCGGCACCGGCTCATCCCACATGCCGGCCGGCCGCACCCAGACGTCATGCGCGCCGTACAACGCGCGATAAACCACCATCGGCTCCATCGTTTCCGAATGGGTGGCCATGCAGATCAGCTCATATTCCATGCCCTTGAAGTGGCGATACCGCCCCGGTTTCCATGCTTCCATTGGTTTCCTCTTTTCTCTCACAAGCGTAATTGCAGTCTGTTTTTTCTGCCAGCCGCATAAGGTTGGGCTAGCGCATTTTCTTTTGACGCAACCTGTGGTATAATCAATATTAGGCGGGTACGATCTGCGCAGTTTGGCGCTCCGTGCCCTAAACGATTACACAAACAGCCAAACCAACCATTTTTCGACTTTACAGCTGCTCAAACAGGAGGGATTTTCATGCGTCGATATTCCTTGTTCGCTCTTTTCTGCGCCACCGCTCTGGTACTATCCGCCTGCGGCGCAAGCCCTGCCGCGCCGCCCGTCGCGCCGGATGACAGCAGCGCCGATCGCCTGATTGATCCGTCGCTTGGCAGTGCCTATGTCGCAGATGACGTCACCATGCCGGCAAGCAGCGACAATATGATCTATGCCATCGAGGCGCTGATCTATCAGAGCTACGCCAACGGCGGCGCATACTACGATGGAAACGCCGCGCAGGACGCCGCGTTCTGGAACGCGGTCACCTATCTGGTCAATTTCTGCAAATATGCGCTGCGTACCGCCGAGCTCACCGAGGATCACATTTATCTGCCGCCGGAAACGGTTTCGCAGCTGGCCGGCACGCTCTATGGCCTGCAGGACTGCACGGTGCTTCCGGCAATTCCGGAGGACGTGTTTCTTGTCACGCAGGACGATGCGCGCTACTGCTTTGGCCTTGGCGAAATTGGGCTGATGACCATTCAAATCACCGCCTGCGACGCGCGCAGCGATGGCAGCTACGTGCTGCGCGCCGATCTCATTGCGCTCGATGAAACCGAGCACGCCCTTGCAAGCTACGCCATCACCATGCAGCCAACGGATGACGCCATGTTTCACTATGCAGTCACCGGCCTTGAAACCACGCAGCTCTACGCCGCCGCGGACGACGCCATGAACGCCGCGCTCGACGCGGTTGCCATGGCAGCCGCGCTGGTGGGCGACTATCTTGGCAGCGACGGCCAAACCGAATACCAATTCCGCGAGGATTATACCTGCACAGTGGACGGCAAAGCAGGCATTTGGGCGGTTGCGCTCACCGGTGAAAAGCTGTATCTCACCTACACACTCTCCGGTGAAAGTGCCTGCGTCAGCAATTTGCTGCCCTGGGACGCCGGATTTCTGCTGCTGCGCGACAACGGCGAGATTCTTGACACGCTCACCTCCACCAAGGTCAGCGGATAAGGCAAACTGAAAAGCCCGCTGCGCGGCCGTTTGGCTGCGCAGCGGGCTTTTGCTATGCAATCACATGCGCGCGAAAAATCTCCCGTACCGTTTCATACAGATACGGCTTATAGGCCTCCAGCGTCACCGGCTCGGAATACAAAATAATATTGTAGCAGGAAACGCCCACCAGCCCCACAATCTCAAAGAGCATAATATCCGGGTCCTTCAAATGGGTGTTGGAGCGCTCTGCCAGCGCAATAAAATCCGCACGGAAGCCACCGTTTTTTCCGTCCTCGTTGAGCATACTGCGGTAGACGCCCCAGCCGAGATCCTTGGCAATCAGACGCAAGATTTTGGTATTCTGCGCCATATAGTTCACCACATAGTTGACGATAAACATCAACTTGTCCTCCAGCAGCTCCAGCGTTTGCGTTTCCAGCTCCGCCAGCGCGCCGGCAAAAATCTTATCCGACTGATAGACAATCAGTCGGTTTCGAATGTCATACTTATCCTTAAAATACAGGTAAAACGTTCCCTTGGCCACGCCTGCACGATCTACGATCTCCGCAATCGAGGTTTGGTTGAGTCCCTTATCTGTAAAAAGATCCAGTGCGGCGTCCAGCAAAGAGCTTTGTTTCCAGCGCTTCTTATCCTCCGCTTTGCCCACGTCCTCGCCTTCTTTCCAGATTCTGCCCTTATTATAGGAAAGGCACTGCCGATTTTCAAGCGTTTTTGAAAATTTTTTGACCAATAGTCATTATTTGCTCTGGCAATTTTTCTCTTGCTACAGTTTTACACTTCGTTCATATTCTCGCCACGCTTACGCGTTAAAATAACAGAAATCGACTATTTTTAGGAGGCTCCGCCATGCAAACGCCACAGGAGTTAACATCCGCGCTGACCGCAGAAATCCATAAGATCGTCATCGGAAAAGACGCCCAGATTCATCTGATGATTGCCGCGCTGTTCGCAGAGGGACACATTTTGCTCGACGATATGCCGGGCGTCGGCAAAACGGCGCTGGTTCGCACCATGTCCATCGCTCTGGGGTGCCAGTTTCGGCGCATCCAGTTTACCCCGGATCTTTTGCCCTCCGATGTGACGGGCATGAACATCTATGACCGCCAAAGCGGCGCGTTCAAGCGGATGCAAGGTCCTGTGGTCACCAACATTCTGCTGGCCGACGAAATTAACCGCGCAATTCCGCGCACCCAGTCCGCGCTGCTTGAGGCCATGGAGGAACGCCAAATCACCATTGACGGCGAAACTGACCGCCTGCCCACCCCGTTCATCGTCATGGCGACCCAGAACCCGGTGGAATTTGAATCCACGTTCCGCCTGCCCGCTGCGCAGATGGATCGGTTCTTCCTGCGGCTCTCCCTCGGCTATCCCGAGCAGGCCGAGGAGGCCGAGATGCTGCGCGGCGTGGGCGCTGCCATCCCTTTTGACAAGGTGCAGCCCATCACCGATGCTGCGGAGATTGCCGCGCTGCAAAAGCAGGTGCAGTGCGTTCATGTTTCCGATGAAATCACCGCCTACATTGTTTCGTTGAGCCGCGCCACGCGCGTGCATCCGCTGGTGCGGCTGGGCGTCAGTCCCCGCGGCTCCCGCTCGCTGTTCCGCGGCGCTAAGGCCATGGCAGCCATGGCAGGGCGGGACTATGTGGTGCCGGAGGATGTGCAGGCGCTATCGGAGCCGGTGCTTGCCCATCGCCTGACGCTGACCAGCGAAGCGCGATTGTCCGGCAAGGACGAATCGGCCGTCATCGCCGAGATTTTGCAGTCCGTTCCGGTGCCGCCCACCCACGAGGAACTGTTCCATGCCGCACGACAAGCGTAAGGACGGCGCCTTCTCGAGTCTGCTGGTCGCGTGGCCGATGATTGGCGGCAGCATTGCCGCCGCCATCATTTTGTTCTGGCAGGGGTTGCATGCCTTCGGTGGGCTGATGGTGATGCTCTGCATCGTGGGGCTGCTGGCAAGGCTCTGGGGCGATGCGGCGCTGCACCACGTCACCGCCGAATGTGAGAGCAGCTGCCCCGCCGTCTATGTGGGGCAAACCATGACTGTGCGCTACCATGTGGAAAATGAGAAGCTGCTGCCGCTCATCTGGCTGGAAATCGGCCAGCCGCTGCCGCCCCGGGACTGTCTGGCGCTTGGCGACGGCTTTTCCCGCGCCGAAGCGTCCGGTCAGGCGCAGGACGCGCCGCCGGAAGCGCGCCAAAACATTGCCTTTCTGCTGGGCGGGCGCGCGCTGCGGTGGGAGCGCACCTTCACCGCCCGCGCGCGGGGCGTTTATCGCTTCGACGCGCTGAAGCTCCACTCCGGCGACGGCTTTGGTCTGGTGCAAAACGTTTGCGATCAACCCCTTGCCGCGCCACCGACCTTTGTGGTTTGGCCGAAGCGCATCCCGGTACAGCCGGAACCACTGCTGCAAAACCTGCTGGGCGGCCAAAGCGCCGGCGCAGGATTTTACGAGGACGTGACACTGCTGAAAAACATCCGCGCCTATGCCGACACCGACAGCTGGAAGCGCATCGACTGGCGCATGGCCGCGCGGCAGGAGGAGCTGCAGGTCAAGCAGTTTGAAACCGTGCTGCCCCATTCGGTGCTGTTTGTGCTGGACGCGGCCTCCTTTTCCCCCGCCGAATATGCCATTTCCGCCACAGCCTCGCTCATCGCCGCCCTGATGGAAAAACGGATGCAGTGCGGTCTGTTTTTGCCGAAAACCGCCGCCTGTGCGCCGGTGAGCCTGCTGCCGGGCACGCAGGAAGCCGCGCTGGAGGCTATTTTGTTTGCCCTGTCCGCCTTCGACGCAGAAACCGCAACCGCCGCCTTTGACGACCGGCTGCTGCTTGCCCGCCACAATGACGCCGGGCGCACCTTTGTGCTCACCCATTCCGGCGCCAGCTGCCGCTGTCAGGCGCTGCTGCGGCAGCTTGACGTCGGAATGACTACCGCGCTGACCTTTTCGGACGACGATCCCAACGGTGTGCTGCTGGGCTTCTCCAAACTGCCGTTTTCCCGGCTGGAGAAAGGAGGTGCGCCGTCATGAGCCGCTCGATTCGACTCTGGACGCAGATTGTCGCGACCTTTAACCTGGCCGTGGCGCTGGCTGTGGGCATGTTCACCATCGTTTCCCTGCAGCCCGGTTCCCTTTGGAGCATGCATCCCTGGCTCTGGGCCATTGGCGCGGCCGTGATTCAGCTGACGTTCTGCCTGTACCTGCGCGCGCCGCGCACCATCTCGCAAATCACCACGCTCGGCATCGTGCTGGGCGCTGCCTATGCCGCGCTGCTGGTATTTACCACCGGCGCAAGCCTTCTATGTCGTCTGTTTTTAATGGTTGCCGCCGGGATGATTGTCTTTTCCGCCGCGCAGAGCGCCATCACACCGCCTGTCATGCTCAAGCAGCTTGCCCGCGTGGATATGACGGTCATTTCCATGATCTGGTTCAGCATTGTCTACATCGCCTATCCCTATCACGCGCTGCTGGCGCTGCTTTTGTGCTCCTTTTTCCTAAATATCACCGCGACGGCTGCGCTGCGCAGTCTTGGCACGCACGACAATGTGCTCTATGGCGACCGCGGCGCGGGTCTTGCGCTCTATGGCGGCATTTTGGCGGGGCTGGCCGCGCTGTGCATCCTGCTCATCGGCATTGTTTCCGGCGCAAGCCGCGCCATCACCGGTCAGCTCGCCCGCGCGCTGCGCAGCGCCGCGCAAGCGGTTGCTGGCGTCATGAAGCGCTTTCTGGACTGGCTGATGTCCCATTTTGAGGTTGGCCCCATGGACACGCTGGACGCGCCCGCGCCCACCGTATCGGCCGCGACGGAGGAATTTGCAGCCGACGCCCTGCCCATTTCCAAGTGGCTGCTCATCGCCCTCGGCGTGATTGCCGCCGTCACCGTGATTGTGCTGGCCGTTGTTCTGCTGAAAAAATACCGCCGAAAAAAGCTGGTTCGCGTTTGCGCCAAGCAGACCGTGCAGGGCGTGGTAGAAAAGGCCGATCGCCGTCAAAAGCGGCCGCTGTTTGCAAAGCTCGCGTTCCGGCTTGCCGCGCTGCGCAATCGCGACACGCCGGAGGGCATGCTCGTGTGGCTTGAGCGCTGGGGCGCGCGGCATGGACTGCGCCGCGCAGCCGGCGTCAGTGCCTGCGACTATTTTTCCGCCGTCGCGCGCAAAGCCGGCGTCGGCGCATCCGCGCTTGATAAGCTGGGCAACGCGCTCAACGCGCGCTTTTTCGGCGGCACAACGCCCACCTTTTCCCCAGCCGAATGCCGCGCGCTGCGCCATACGCTGCGCAACGCAAAACAATAGAAAAAAGACACCCGAAATGATATGTACCCAGAAATCTGGACACTTTAAATTTGAATAGTCCTTTAGGCGCAGTCTATGGATGCTTCCCTGAATTTCGCGGGAGGCATCCATTTTGTTTTCTTCTGGATTCTCTCGTTATT
>JAQUZL010000002.1 GCA_028691385.1 Oscillospiraceae bacterium | reverse complement strand
GATTTCATCATGCTATAATATGGCCATCTGCCGCTTCCAGCGGCAAGGCCTTGAAATATCTTAAGCGCTTTGGCGCGGAGCGCCAAAATGCGCATATAATAGCCGCTTTGCGGCTATTATAGCACATGTTTTACCAAAATCCAACTGAATGATTGTTAATCTGTATTTTTTCCAAACGCCTCGTCAAAATTTGCATACAAATTCATGGAGGCTTTGCTGTAAAGGTTTCCATATTGCAATTTTCGACGAAATACATTAAACTAAAAGAGTATTGATTTTTCAGCCTGTGTTGGAGGCATAAAATATGAATTTCCCACATCTTCAGGCTCCGTTTTCGGAGCTATATACGATAAAAGCGCTTCTCAGCCGTAACCACGGAACCGAAACCTATACGGTGACCGAACTGGAATCCGGCAAAATTTTTGCAATGAAGCACATTTCCATTCCGGCGTCCCAAGCGCAGATTGAAGCGCTGATTTACTCTGGCGCGGTTTCCGACGAAGAAAGTGCCAAGCAGTATTATCACCACATTGCAGACAGCTATCTTGATGAGCTTGAGGCGTCAAAAGCGCTGGACGCTTCGCCGTTCGTCCTCACCTACCGGCACTGTCAGCTGGATGAAAAAACGGACGAAATTGGCTTCGACCTCTACTTAATTTCCGACTATCTGGAAACGCTGGATACGCACATTGTGCAAAACGCAATGACGCAGATTCAGGCGGTACAGCTAGGGATTGATTTATGCGCGGCGCTTGAGGCGCTCCGCACAAATGCGCTCATCCAGCGGGACGTGAAACCGTCCAATATCTATCTTTCGCCGGAAGGACACTACTTGCTGGGTGACCTGGGCTACACAAAAATTGCCGATCTGGACTACTGTGCCATGCCGGACGGGCAGTTTTCCCCATTCACCGCACCGGAATTTTCCGATATTCTGCACCATCTGAATCAGACGGCCGACATTTACGGCGTCGGCATGATTCTGTACCGCATTTTCAACGGCAATCACGGCCCATTCATTGACGAGCAAACGTCGGAAAAGGCTGCGGAAACCCATCGCTTGAACGGCGAACCGTTGCCGGTGCCGCTGTACGCCGACTATGAACTGTCGGAAATTTTGCTCAAAGCATGCGCTTTTGCGCCGGAAGATCGCTATCAAACGCCATCTGATCTGAAAAAAGCGTTACTTGACTATCGCAACCGGAACAAAATCGGCGAAATTCTGATTGTCCCGCCCATCATCACCAGCGAGGACTGCAGGCTGACCGAGGAAGCGATGGACGAGGTGATTGAACCAATTCGATTTGCGGACGTTTCGCAGCTGCAGGAGGACTTTGTTGCGCACCTTTCCCCTGCCGCGCCGTCACAGCAGCCCGCCGCGGAAGTTTTGCCGGAATCGGTGGCCACAGAGCCTGTCATTCCAGACGAGCAGCCCGCGGACGAACAGCCGCCGCGCATGACGCAGGCGGAAGCCATCGCCGCGTTGAAGGCCGCCTCGCAGCCGGCCGCAAATGATGTGCGGAAAAAGCGAATGAAGGACATTCTGATAATTGTGGCCGCCGCCTTTGCCTTTGCCGCTTTTTGGTATATGCTGCATCAGCCGGTTGAAATTTATGATTTGTCCGCCGCAGCGCGGGACAGCAGCTCCATCACCCTTGCGGTGTCGAGCAGCTGCGCCCCGGATGATCTACTGCTCACCTGCACCGATGCCTATGGCAATCAGTTTCAGGGTGTTTTGAATGAAGCGAAAACCGCGTTTGAAGTGACCGGGCTTGCCAGCGGAACGCAGTATACGGTGCACGTGGATTCCGGGAAGCAACGCAAGGTCAACGGGGAATCGGAAATCACCGTTTCCACGCTCGGCGTCACCGATATTCTCAGTCTGACCGCCACCGAAATCTATGAAACCGGCGTTGCGCTGCAGCTGACGGTCAGCGGGCCTGAGCCTGTCAATTGGTCGCTGGAAATCACCGGAGCGGACGCAGCCACCCAACATGTCAACTTCTCCGGCCATTCCGCGCGCATCACAGGCCTTTCCCCTGCCACAGCCTATACCTTCAAGCTGCTGGATCTGCCTGACTACACGCTGTCCGGAACGCGGGAATTTTCCTGCACCACGCTTGAAAACATTGCCGATCTGGTGGTGACGCAGACGCTGGTCACAACCACCTCCACCGAGCTGCACTGGACCTATACCGGCTCCAAGCCGGAAAGCTGGCTTGTGACGTATCAGGCGGATGGCGTGCCCGCGCAGAGCAAACCTGTCACGACCGACAGCATCACCTTGACCGATCTTGTGCCGGGCAGTGTGTATACGGTCAGCGTATCGTGCGCAGGCATGCTTCCGGAATCCGTTGTCCCCATGACCGCCGTGATTCCGTCAGCCGCCATTGAGACCATTGAAGCCACCGCGCCGTCCGAGGACTCCATCGAGCTTACCTGGACGTTAGATAGCGGATCTACCCCGATGGATATGCAGCTTGGCATTGCCGAGCAGGACACGCCCGAGCAGATCACCTACCGTCCCATTGCGGCGGGCGATGCGCCGGAATTCGTTTTTACGGATCTCGACCCCGAGAAAACCTATATTATGACGCTTTACACCGTGCAGGGGCTGCAAATGCCCGGTGCCGCGGCTGTGACTGCAAATATCAAAGCGCTATTGAAATAACAAACGAGCGGCTCAAGTTTGAGCCGCTCATTTGTTATTTTCTGACCGCATTCACATAATTTTTAAGAATCTCGACGATTCGCTCCGTTGTGAGCGTTGACGTATTGAGCATGAAATCATAGTTTTCCGGACGCATCCAAGTGCGCATGGTGAAAAACTCATAGTAGTTTTTCCGGTTGGTATTGTTCCGCCTGATCATGGCCAGCGCTTTTTTGGGGTCGTCCATTTGATACTTGCGCATGGTTCTGGCAAGCTTCGCATTTTTATCGGCATAGAGGAACACGCGAATTGGCTTTTCCTCCATCAAAACATCGTCGGCACAGCGCCCAATAAACACGGCGCTTTCGCGCGCGGCAATCTCTTTCATCACAGACGCTTCCGCATTATACAGCGATCTGGAAATGGACTGTCCTTCGGAAGAGAACCAGGTGTTTAAGGCAGAAGAAAGCCGTTCGTCATACTGCGCCGCCTTCTGCGCATCTATCCCGCGTTTTTGCGCAGCCGCATCCAGAATCAGTCTGTCATAGTGGGCGATCCCCAGCTTCTCTGCCAGCAGTTCCCCCGCTGCGCCGCCGCCGCTTCCAAATTCTCGGCTGATTGTGATTAATAAATGTTCCAAAAAAACGACCTCCTTTCTTATATTGTAGCCGCACGGCGGCGATGTGTCAATTCTTTCAAATTTTCGAAAATTCGAGAAAAGAATGCCTTTCTTGACATCCCCTATTGCGTGCAATATAATGGAAACAATATTGATTGAACGGAGTTTCTTCATGAAAAAGGCACTGAAAATTATTCTTCCGATCCTTTTGGCGCTGCTGCTTCTTGGCGGCGCGGCATGGTACTTTCTCTATTTTCAGACAGACTACACCGCTGACTACTATGCGGAAAAGGGCGCAAGTGCTGCCGCTTCCGCGCACTATACCCGCGCGGCAAAATACTATGCGCAGGCTGTTCGCATGAATCCGGAAAATACCGACTATGCGCTCGGTCTGGCCAATGCGTACCACAGCGCCGGAAACTACACAAAGGTGGAATACACGCTGGTTGGCGCAATTGCGGACAATCCATCCAGTGCCACCCTCTATCAGGCGCTTTCAAAAGCCTATGTGGAGCAGGACAAGCTGCTCGACGCCTCTAAAATGCTTTCAAATATCGCAGACGCCGCCGTTTGGGAAACACTGAACGCCCAGCGCCCCGCCACGCCTGTGATTCAGCCGGACAGCGGCAGCTATGACACTTATATTGATGTGTCCCTGTCCTACGGCGGCGGCACAGCCTATCTGATGACCGGCGGGGAATTCCCAACCATCGCTGAAGGCCCCTACAAAGACCCCATCACTTTGCCCGGCGGAGAATCGGTCGTAATTGCCGTGGTTGTTTCCGATGATGGTCTGGTGAGCGAGCCTGCCCAGGCTGCCTATACCGTGGGCGGCGTCATTGAACCGGTAACCTTTGCTGACAGCGCCGTGGAGCGCGCTGTGCGTACCTTGCTTGACAAGGCGCAGGGCGATCCCATCTATTCCAACGAGGTCTGGTCCATCACAGAATTTACGCTGCCGGAGGACGCAGCTACCGCGGAGGATCTGCGCATATTTACCGGCCTGACCGCACTGACCGCCGAGCACTTTTCCGATTTTGACTGGGACGCACTGGGCGCGCTGGGCGCGCTCAAAACGCTGTCACTGTCCGGCAGCGCCCTGTCAGACAGCGCGCTGCGCGCCATCGGCTCGCTGCCGGGTCTAAGCGAGCTGAATCTCAGCGGTTGCGGCATTTCCACCATACGTCCGCTTGCTTCCCTGACCACGCTGACCAGCCTTGATATTTCCAGCAACAGCATCGGCGATCTTGGCGCGCTATCCAAGATGACCAAGCTGGAAACTCTCGACCTGCACAGCAACGCCGTGACGGCGCTAAGTGTTGTGGGCGGCCTAAGCAGCTTGCAATCGCTGGATGTGTCGTTTAACTCCATCTTGTCGCTTTCTCCCATTTCCGCATGCGCGAATCTTACGCAGCTGACCGCCGACAATTGCGCGCTGACCGACCTTGACGCCATATCGAAGCTGACAAAGCTCACTTCGCTCTCCGCCGCCAGCAATCAGCTGACCGACGTTGCGCCCCTTGCCGCGTGCAAAACTCTGGAAAATCTTGACTTGACCCAAAACAAGATCAGTGACATTTCGCCGCTCAGCGCGCTTTTGGCGCTCGACACGGTCACGCTGGACTACAATGCTATCACGGCAGTTCCCGCTTTCTCTGCGGACTGCACGATGCACCGCTTCCGTGCCAAAAACAATCAAATCTCGGACATTTCCGGCCTTGGCAAGCTCATGGAGCTGAACTATGTTGACATTGATTATAACAATGTTTCCTCGCTCAGCGCGCTTTCCGGCTGCTGGAATTTGGTGCAGGTCGACGCCTTCTCCAACCCAATCAGCGATGTATCGGCGCTCACCGATGCGGGCGTGATTGTGAACTATGCCCCCACCAATTGATTTCCTACAAGAAAACGGAGGGCAGCAAACCGAATCCGGTTTGCTGCCCGCCGTTTTCTGTTTTAATGGACGCCATCCAATGCTTCGAGCAGCAGCTCCAACGCGGCCTGCGCGGATGCGCTGCGAATTTCGTCCCGCGCGCCATGCAGGTGCAGCTCCCGGCAAATACTGCCGTGGTCGTCCTCCAGGCAAAGATACACAAGACCGACCGGCTTTTTTGTATCGTCGCTGTTGGGCCCGGCAATGCCCGTGACGCCAATGCCGATATCCGCGCCAATTGCGCGGCGCGCGCCATGCGCCATCTGGCGCGCTACCGGTTCTGACACCGCGCCAAAGGCGTCAAGATTTTCCTGTGAAACGCCAAGCAAATTGTGCTTGACGCCATTGGAATAGGAAATCACGCCGCCGGGATAGACGGCGGAGCTACCAGAAACATCCGTAATCAGCTTGCCCAGCAGCCCGCCCGTGCAGGATTCCGCCGTGGCAAGTGTTTTTTCCGCTTGCTTCAACCGCGCAACCGCGCGCTGCGCCAACTCATCCATAGTACTTCACGGTCACCTTTTCCGTGCTTTCTATGGCGCGGGCAATCAGACCCTCAACGTCCATGTTTTGCTCCGCCTCCATCACAATCTGCAGATTCGGCTTGGTTTTGGGATGCTTTGGCGTAAAGACGGTACAGCAATCCTCGTATGGCAAAATGGAGGTTTCCATCGTGCCAATTCGCCGGGCAATGGTGACGATTTCCTCTTTGTCCAGGCCGATGGCCGGTCGAAAAACCGGGATTTCACAAACCGCATCGGTGACGCAAATGGCTTCCATTGTCTGGCTGGCAACCTGCCCAAGGCTTTCGCCCGTGACCAGACAGCGGCAGCCGTGATCCTGTCCAATCCGCTGGGCAATGCGCATCATAAACCGGCGCATAATCAGCGTAAAGTATTCCTCGGGGCATTGGTCGCGAATGGCCTCCTGAATCTCGGTGAAGCCGACCACGTCCACCGTCATGCGGCCGCAGTATTTGCACATGAGCCGCGCAAGCTCCAGCACCTTTTCCTTGGCGCGCAGCGAGGTATACGGATAAGAGAAGAAGTGGACGCACTCGATCTCCATGCCGCGCTTGGCCATCATATACCCGGCCACCGGGCTGTCAATGCCGCCGGAAAGCAGCACCGCCGCCTTATTTCCCATGCCGGTGGGCAGGCCGCCCGCGCCCGGCACCGCCGGGCCATGGACATAGGCAGCTTTTTCCCGCACCTCCACCATGACGGTATAGGCCGGATGATGCACATCCACCTTGACCTGCGGGAAGGCGTCGGCCAGTCGGCCGCCAATATCCTGCGAAATCTGGATGGAATTCAGCGGAAAGCGCTTGTCCGAGCGCTTCGATTCCACCTTAAAGCTGCTCTGCGTGGTCAGTTCATCGCCGAGGTAATCCAGCACGGTGTCAAAAATGCGATCCATATCCTTTTCGCAGGCACGGCAGCGGTTACGGCTCACGACGCCGAACACCGCGCCGCAGGCGTCCCACGCCGCATCGAGATCGCAATCCTCATTTTCCGGCTCCACATAGACGGTGGACTGTACAAGAGAGATCTGAAAATCGCCATAGCCGCGCAAACGGCGGGCAATGTTGCTGGTCAGCTGTTTTTCAAAGCTGCGGCGATTCTGCCCTTTCAGCACAATTTCGCCAAGCTTCAGTAAAAATAATTCGTTCAAGTGGATTCCTCCAAAAATAGATTTTATCGTCCATCGCGCAGCCGCGTCAGGAAACCTTTTTCCAGTAATGGGACTGCAGCCATGTTTCCACCGGATCCCCGCAGCCGGCAACCGATGCGTTATCCATATCGCCTTTATAGTTTGCCTTGGTGGATACATAATAAACGCCATTATAGTAACAGGCAAAGCCGCTCCAAGCGGCGTTGATGCCGCTGTTATTGGACTGGCTGGGAACATACGCTACCGCACTGGCAAAGAGCACATACGATTCTTTGCCGTTGATGAGCATGCGCGACGGTCGCCAATAGAGCACCGAGGGATTCTGGTGCAGCGCCCGGTCGCCAAACAGCGTGTTCCAGACGGTGCTGTCCTTTTTCAGTTCCGGCAGGGCATTTCCGTTCGCCTCATAAAACGTGCGTATGGCGTCAAAGCCATTGCTGGAAGGCCCCATAGAACCAACCGTCTCCATGATTGCATCCATATCGCTGCCGGGTACGTGCTTGGTGCAGGTAACGGTGTTTTTTGAAACGGCAATGGTACCGTGACTCGGGCATCCGTAGGATTCTTTTTGTTCCGCAGTCATATCCTGGTAGGCCTCTTCCAACGACGCATACCGCGCAATCACCTTCTGTGTGGAGAGGTATGTATAAAGCGCGCTGCGATTCATCTCGCACACCGACGCGCGCGCACCTTCAATCTGTGTGGAAAGCGCCGGCATCGCGATAGCGGCCAGTGCTCCGATAATTGCCACCGCCAGCAGCAGCTCCATCAGCGTAAAGCCTGATGTTTGGCGCAGCAGCCTATGGATCTTATTCTTCATATGCGCCTCCTGTTTTGGCCAGTATCTGGATACAGGATCATTTTCCAAGCTCCATCGTCCGGTACTGAATTGCTTCGGCAATGTGCTCCGGCGCGATCTCCGCGCTGCCGGACAAATCGGCAATGGTACGCGCCACCTTCAAAACGCGGTCATAGCTGCGCGCAGTCATGTTCAGGCGCGCAAAGGCCTGTTTCATCAGCGCCGCACAGGTATCGTCCAAGCGGCAAAATCGCTGTGTTTCCGCAGGCCCCATCTGGGCGTTGCTGCGCATTGCGCTGCCTGCAAAGCGTGCGGTCTGCAAGGCGCGCGCGGCATCGACACGCGCCTTGATTGGCGCAGACGCTTCCCCGCTCGCTTTGGCGCGCAAATCTTCAAACTCCACCGCAGGTACCTCAATCATAATGTCAATGCGGTCAAGTAGCGGGCCGGATACCCGGCTTTGATAGCGCCGCACCCCATCCGGCGTACAGGTGCACCTTCTCGTCGGATGGCCATACCAGCCGCACTTGCAGGGATTCATTGCGCACACCAGCATAAACTGACTGGGATATTCCACCGTACCGTTGACGCGGGAAATGGTCACGCGGCCGTCTTCCAGCGGCTGTCGCAAAATCTCCAGCGCGTCGGAGCGAAATTCCGGCAATTCGTCCAAAAAGAGCACGCCCTGATTTGCAAGGGATATTTCACCCGGCTTCAGCGCGCTGCCGCCGCCGGCAAGGGCGATGGCGGAAACCGTGTGATGCGGGTGGCGAAACGGCCGCTCGGTCATCATCGGCGCGTCCTGCGGAAGCATCCCCGCAACCGAGTGCACCTCTGTCACCTCCAGCGCTTCCTCGCGGGTCATGTTGGGCAGAATGGACGGCAGGCGCTTTGCCAGCATACTCTTGCCGGAGCCGGGCGGGCCAATTAGCAAAATATTGTGTGAGCCGGCCGCGGCAACCTCCAGCGCGCGCTTGACGCTGTCCTGCCCCTTGACGTCCGCAAAATCCGGCATCAGCCGGTGTGAACGCTGGGGCATCCATAATGGCGCCGGCGCAATGGGCGCTTCGCCCGTCAAGTGCGCAACCAGCTGGCGCACGTCATGGACAGGAAAAACCGTCGCATTTTCCGCAAGCGTCGCCTCCGCTGCATTTTGTTCCGGCACATACAGTTCCTCAATCCCGGACTTGGCGGCGGCAATCGCCATGGGCAGCACACCACGCACCGGGCGCAGAACGCCCTCCAGGCTCAGCTCTCCCAAAAATGCGCTGCGTTTTTTGGGCAGCTTCAGCTCGCCGCTTGCGGCCAGAATGCCGATTAAAATCGGCAGATCATATAAGGTGCCGGATTTTTTTGTTCCGGCCGGCGCAAGATTCAGCGTAATCCGGCTGACCGGAAATTTGAAGCCGCAGTTTTTGATGGCAGCGCGCACGCGTTCCCGCGATTCCTTGACCGCCGCATCCGGCAAACCCACCACGTCAAACTCCGGCAGGCCGTTGGAAATATAGCACTCCACAGAAACCATGTAGCCGTCAATCCCGCTGATTCCCATGGAAGTCACATTATAGAGCACGCACTCACCGCCTAATTCTACAAATATCGTGTTTATCATACCCTATAACGTCATAAAATTCAATTTCCCTTTATGCATTCTTTTCGTAAATTCAATTTTTCCTATCCAATAGTTGTTGAAATGTACAAAATCGCATCTTTTCGCTTGTGTAATATTTACAAATTTCAAATTTACTGATAAAATGAGTATCAAGAAGGCTGCATCCATCGCAGCCGCTTTAGGAGGATATCAAATGACAAGAGCCTTGAAGTCTATGGACGGCAATACCGCTGCTGCGCATGTTTCTTACGCATTCACCGAAGTTGCCGCCATCTATCCCATCACTCCGTCTTCTGTCATGGCCGAGCTGACGGACAAATGGTCTGCCAACGGCAAAAAGAACATCTTCAACCAACCTGTCCGAATTTCAGAAATGCAGTCCGAAGGCGGCGCGTCCGGCGCAGTGCACGGCTCGCTGCTGGCCGGCGCGCTCACCACGACCTACACCGCGTCCCAGGGTCTGCTGCTGATGATTCCCAACATGTATAAAATTGCCGCAGAGCGACTGCCGAGCGTGGTTCACGTTTCGGCAAGAACGCTGGCCACCCATGCGCTGTGCATTTTCGGCGACCATTCCGACGTCATGTCCTGCCGCAGCACCGGCTATGCCATGCTGGCCTCTTCCAATCCGCAGCAGGTCATGGATCTTGGCGCTGTGGCGCACCTGACCGCCATCGCGGGGCACATGCCCGTTCTGCACTTCTTTGACGGCTTCCGCACCTCCCATGAGATTCAGAAAATCGGCGTCTGGGATTATGATGACCTGCGCGCCATGGTTGACACAGACGCGCTGAACAGCTTCCGCGCTTCGGCGCTCAATCCCAACCATCCTGTGCTGAAGGGCTCGGCGCAGAATCCGGATATCTTCTTCCAGACGCGCGAGGCCAGCAACCTGCACTATGACGCATTTCCTGATATTGTTGCGTCCTATATGGATAAGGTGAACGAGAAGCTCGGCACCGAATACAAGCCCTTTGGTTATTACGGCTGCCCCGACGCAGAATATGTCATCATCGCCATGGGCTCCGGCTGCGACGCCATCAAGGAAGTGGTGGATTACCTCACCGGTCAGGGCGAAAAGGTCGGCATGATTAACGTGCATCTGTACCGTCCGTTCTCCGCCAAGTACTTAACTGCCGTGCTGCCGAAAACCGTCAAAAAGATTTCCGTACTCGACCGCACCAAGGAGCCGGGCTCTATCGGCGAGCCGCTGTATCTCGACGTCATCGCCGCACTCCACGGCACCGAATTTGGCGCTGTGCCCGTCTATGGTGGCCGCTATGGCCTCGGTTCTAAGGATACCGGCCCTGCCTGCTACGTCGCAGTCTACCTGAACATGATGAAAGACGAGCCGCAGCACCCGTTTACCATCGGCATCGACGACGATGTGACCCATCTGTCGCTGCCGATCGAGCGCCACATTGACACCCAGCCGCCGGAGAATAAGTCCTGCAAATTCTGGGGACTTGGCTCGGACGGTACGGTCGGCGCCAACAAAAACTCCATCAAAATCATCGGTGACCACACCGATCTCAATGTGCAGGCCTATTTCCAGTATGACTCCAAAAAGTCCGGTGGCGTAACCGTTTCCCATCTGCGCTTTGGCCCGGCGCGCATTCGCTCGACCTACTACGTCACCGAGTCGGATTTCGTCGCCTGCCACAATGCCGCCTATTTGGAAAAATACCCGATGGCGCAGGACTGTAAGCCCAACGGCATCTTCCTCATCAACTGCAACTATGATCTCAAGACCCTTGACAAGAAGCTGCCAGCCGAGGCCAAGCGCTATATTGCCGCAAACCATGTGCAGGTTTACACCATCGACGCAGTAGGTCTTGGCGAAAAGCTGGGGCTGGGCAATAAATATAACAGCATTTTGCAGTCCGCATTCTTCAAGCTGACCGACATTATCCCCATTGCCGACGCCGTCAAGTACATGAAGGACGCCATTGTTGCATCCTACGGCCACAAGGGCGACGACGTCATCAATATGAACTTTGCCGCGGTAGACGCCGGCCTTGACAATATTGTCAAAATTGACGTGCCGGAATCCTGGATGAATCCGGCGCCCGCCAAGCATCCCGCCGCGCACTTTAAGCCCACCGGCAACGATGCGTTGGACGAATTTGCCACCGAAATTCAGTTTCCCTCCAACGCCATGCTGGGTGACACCATTCCGGTTTCCAAAACGCAGCAGATTGCCGACGGCACGCTGCCGCAAGGCTCTGCCGCCTTTGAAAAGCGCGGCATCGCCACGCAGGTGCCCGCATGGATTCCGGATAACTGCGTCCAGTGCAACCGCTGCGCCTTTGTCTGCCCCCACAGCGTCATCCGTCCGTTTGTCCTCGACGGCAAGGAATTTGCCGCCGCACCGGAGGACATTAAGGCCAAGCGCATGAACGGCAAGGGCATGGAAAAATATTATTTCTCCATTATTCCCTCGGTCATGGACTGCACCGGCTGCGGCTCCTGCGTCAATGTCTGCCCGGCCAAAAACAAAGCGCTGGAAATGCTGCCGCTCAATGCGCTGCGCAAGGAACAGGCTTCGTTCGACTATGCCGTGGCACACTATTCCGAGAAGAAAGTTCCCTACAGCCGCTTCACAGTCAAGGGTTCCCAGTTCCAACAGCCGCTGTTCGAGTTCTCCGGCGCGTGCGCCGGCTGCGGTGAAACGCCCTACGCAAAACTGGTCACCCAGCTCTTCGGCGAACGCATGATGATTGCCAACGCCACCGGCTGCTCCTCCATCTGGGGCGGTTCTGCTCCCACCACGCCCTACACCGTCAACCACGAGGGCAAAGGGCCGGCTTGGGCAAACTCGCTGTTTGAGGATAACGCCGAATTTGGCCTTGGTATGAAGTTGGCCGTTGAGCAGCGCCGCGCAAAGCTCATTGACCTGATTTCCAAGCTGCTGGCCGATGAATATACGCACACCCGCACCCGCGCAGCGGCGCAGGCATGGTTCAACAGTATGGACAACGGCCCGGATTCCCTGCAGAGCGCAAAGAAGCTGGAAGCGCAGCTGCTGGATGACGGTTCTCCCGCCGCAATGGAAATTTACAGCATGCGCGACCTGTTCCCGAAGCCGTCCGTCTGGATTTTCGGCGGCGACGGCTGGGCCTACGACATTGGCTATGGCGGCGTGGATCACGTGCTTGCTTCCGGCAAGAATGTCAATCTGTTCGTCTTTGACACCGAGGTCTATTCCAACACCGGCGGGCAGGCCTCCAAGGCCACGCCGACCGGCGCGGTTGCCCAGTTTACCGCTGCGGGCAAGGAACTGAAGAAAAAGGATTTGGCGCAAATTGCCATGGCCTACGGCTATGTCTATGTGGCGCAGATTGCCATGGGCGCGGACTATCAGCAGACCGTGCAGGCCATTCAGGAGGCGGAGGCCTATCCGGGTCCATCGCTGATTATCGCCTATTCCCCGTGCATCAATCACGGCGCAAAGGCCGGTATGGGCAAATCGCAGGAAACCATGAAGCGCGCAGTGGAGGCCGGCTACTGGCATCTGTTCCGCTTTGACCCGCGCAAGGAGCGCCCATTCCATATGGATTCCGGCGAACCCAGCGCAAACTATAACGATTACATCATGAGTGAGGTTCGATACAGCTCCCTCAACCGCACCTTCCCAGACCGCGCGCGCAAGCTGTTCGCGGAAGCGGAAGTACAGGCAAAGGAAAAGTACGAACATCTGGTAAAGCTGGAACGCACCAAATAAGCAAAATCCCCGACTTCCGATTCAGGAAGCCGGGGATTTTTTGGTTATGCTTCGTTTTCCATCTCGACCAGATTGACCGCGCCATAGCGTTCGCGCAGCCGTACTTTTTCGATTTTTCCGGTCGCATTGCGCGGAATCTCCGCGAAAATCACCTTTTTGGGACGCTTATAGCGTGGCAGGCCATTGCAGAAGTCGCTGATCTCCTGCTCGGTGCAGGTGCAGCCGCTCTTAACCTCGATCACTGCCGCCGCAATTTCGCCAAGGCGCGCATCCGGCAAGCCGATCACCGCCACGTCGAGCACCTTGTCGCAGCCGCGAATGTAATTTTCAATCTCCACCGGGTAGAGGTTTTCGCCGCCGGAGATGACCACGTCCTTCTTCCGGTCGACGAGATAATAGAACCCGTCCTCGTCCTGCCGTGCCATATCGCCGGTCAGCAGCCAGCCGTCACGCAGCGTTTCTGCCGTCGCCTGTGGATTGTTGTAATAGCAGGTCATGAGTCCCGGGCCTTTGACGCACAGCTCTCCAATCCCACCCTGGGGCACTGCGTTGCCCTGCTCATCAATAATCTTGCACTCCCAGCGGTAGCCCGGTATGCCGATTGCTCCGACCTTATGGATATTATCCAGCCCCAGATGCACGCAGCCCGGGCCGGTGGACTCACTGAGTCCATAGTTGGTGTCATACTGATGTGCCGGAAAATAGGCTTTCCAGCGCTTGATCAGCGACGGCGGCACCGGCTGCGCGCCAATATGCATCAGGCGCCACTGGGAAAGCTGATAATCCGAGCACTTCAAGCTGCCGTTGTCCAGTGCCGCCAGAATATCCTGCGCCCAAGGCACCAGCAGCCAGACAATGGTGCACCGTTCATCGGAAATTGCCCGCATGATGGCTTCCGGTTTTGTGCCCTTGAGCAGCACCGCCTTGCTGCCGGAAATCAAAGAGCCCATCCAGTGGAACTTTGCGCCGGTATGGTACAGCGGCGGAATGCAAAGAAATGTGTCGTCCTTGGTGGTCAGATGATGCCTCTGCTCCATCTCGGCTGCCTGCGTCAAGCTTCTGTGCTTGTGCAAAATTGCCTTGGGGAAGCCGGTTGTACCGGAGGAGAAATAAATTGCGCCGTCGTCATCGTCTGTCACCAGCACCGCAGGCGGTTCGCTCGAGCAATCCGCCACCAACTCGCGATAGCTCTCGGCAAAGCTCGGGCAGTTGTCGCCGACATACAGCAGCAGGCGGCCACGGCTCAGCTTGTCCGCAATTGGCTCGATGCGTCCGATAAATTCCGGCCCAAACACCAACATATTTACCTGCGCCAGCTTGGCGCAATATTCGATTTCTTCGGTGGCATAGCGGAAATTGAACGGCACAGCAACTGCGCCCGCCTTGAGGATGCTAAAATAGATCGGCAGCCACTCCAGACAGTTGTACATTAAAATTGCAACATGATCACCCCGTTTGATGCCGCGCGAGAGCAGCAAATTGGCAAAGCGATTGGCTTTTTCATCAAACACCTTCCAGGTGATCTCTCTGCGGTAGGGCTGCGAGGGCATGGGCTGAATCAAATCGTATTCCATCCAAGTAGTTCTTCTGGTGTCCGGAAGCTCCGGGTTCAGCTCCACCAGCGCAACGTCATCTCCATAGAGCTTGTGGTTTCTCTCTAAAAAGTCCGTAACAGGCATTGTTTCTTCTCCTTTACAGGAATTACTTTTGTTCTCTAAAGCGTTAGTTATTAAAACAATTGAATTATATCGCGATTTTCTTTTTTTGTCAATCCATGAAAAGCATGTTTACATAAACGCGTTAAAGTGCTACAATGTAAGAAACCAAAAAAGGAGGAAGTTGCTATGCGCTCTCTTTCCCCAAAGGAACACGCTCTGGATCTCTATGAGGCAATTCTGCATCTGAAAACCAAGGAGGATTGCTTTGACTTTTTTCAGGATCTCTGCTCCCCCAGCGAAATGTACTCCATGGAACAGCGCTTTGACGTGGCAAGCCTGTTGCTGGATGGCGCGGTCTATGTGGATATTTCCCAAAAAACCAATGCCAGCTCCGCCACGATCAGCCGCGTCAAACGGGTGCTGACCGATGGCACTGCCAGCCTGCGGCACATTTTGGAGGAAACCAAGGATTTGGACGCCAATGAGCCGATCTGAATGTTCTACGCCTGCAGAAAAGGCGCAATCCTTGCGGATTGTGCCTTTTCGGTTATTTCCAGGTATCCCAAATTTCCGGGCGATAGCCGACCGTCGCCAGCTTTCCATTTCGGACGATGGGCGTTTTCATCAGCTTTGGCTGCTCGTACACCTTGTCCTCTTTTTGCCGCTGCACCGCAAGATGCCGCAAAAGTTCCACCTCCGGCGAGGAACCGTCCCAGTCGATCAGGTTGTCAATGCCGCCGACTGCGCGCAGAACACTGTCAAATTCTCCGCCGGACATGCCATACCGCAGCAGGTCGATCTGCTGCACCTTGATGCGCCGCTCCTTGAAGTAGCGCTCTGCCTTTTTTGTGTCAAAACATTTGGATTTTCCGAAAATCTGAATGTTCAATGAGCTTCCTCCCCCGATTATGCTGCTTCTTCCTCCGCAAGCACCTGCTCGGCCTCGAACACGCTGTCTGCCGAGAACAGGAATCGACCTGCGCTGGTAAAAACCTCCACATGACCATTCACATAACGCATCTGAATCTGCATACAATCGCATCCTTTCTGTCTTTGCATGCAGTATACAATACGAGCTGTCCCATAAAGCGGACTTTATATGCTTTTGGCCGAATTTTCTGTTGACATTATACCGGAAAATCTTCAAACTATAAAGAGATAATTGAAATTTAGGAGGGTACGGCATGGCAAGCTATGTGGTTGCACTCGATCAGGGAACGTCCAGTTCCCGCGCGATCTTATATGACGAATCCGGGACTCCGCAGGCGTCGCGGCAGTTTGAAATCCATCCCCATTACCCGCAGCCCGGTTGGGTGGAAGCCGACGCTGCAGAGATTCTGGACACCGAGCTTGCCGCCATGAAAGCGGTGCTTTCCGGTGTGAATCCCGCCAGTCTTGCCGCCATCGGCATTACCAATCAGCGGGAAACAACCGTACTCTGGGATAAAGCCACAGGCCGCCCGGTGGGGCGCGCCATCGTTTGGCAGTGCCGCCGCACCGCGCCCATCTGCAGGCAGCTCATTGCCGACGGGCTGGAGCCGCATGTGCGCGCCGTGACAGGACTGATCATCGACCCATACTTTTCCGGCACCAAAATCAAGTGGATGCTGGACGCCGACCCCACACTACGCGCACGCGCCTGCCGCGGCGAGGTGCTCTTTGGCACCATCGACAGCTGGCTGATTTGGAATCTCACCGGCGGACGCAGTCATGTGATTGAATATTCCAACGCTGCGCGCACCATGCTCTTTGACATTTCCAAGTGCTGCTGGGATGACACGCTGGTGCGCGCGCTGGACATCCCCCCCGCCATGCTGCCAAAGCCCGTTACATCAAGCGGCGTCTGCGGCCATCTTGCAGGCGGCCTTCCCGGCCTGGAGGCCTTTGCCGGAACACCCATTTCCGGCGTTGCAGGCGACCAGCAGGCGGCGCTGTTCGGGCAGTGCTGCTTTGACGCCGGCATGGCGAAAAACACCTACGGCACCGGCTGCTTCACCCTGATGAACACCGGCTCAGAAAGGGTGACCTCTTTTCATGGGCTGCTCACCACCATCGGCTGGAGCTACGATGGAACAACCACCTATGTGTTGGAGGGCAGCGCGTTTCACGCCGGTTCCGCCATCCAGTGGCTGCGCGACGAGCTTGGCATCATTGACGCTGCGCATACATGTGACCTTTTGGCGGAAGCGCCGCAGGCGGATCAGGGCGTCTATTTTGTACCCGCCTTTTCCGGCCTTGGCGCGCCCTATTGGGATCCGGAGGCACGTGGCTGTTTCTTTGGCCTGACGCGCGGCGCCGGAAAAAGTGCGATTTGCCGCGCAGTTTTGGAATCCATTGCGTTTGAGGTCACCGATCTGATTGAAACCATGAAGCTGGATGCCGGAATTGCCATCAAGCAACTGCGCGCCGATGGCGGAGCCAGCGTCAGCAACTTCCTGATGCAGGCGCAAGCCGATTATTCCGGCGTGCCGGTGAGTCGGCCTGCCAATGTGGAATCCACCGCGCAAGGCGCAGCCTTTCTTGCCGGACTCGGCATTGGACTTTGGCCGGATACTGCCGCGCTTACGCGCATGCGCGCAGAACAGGCACGGTTCACGCCGGTGATCTCTGCCGATGAGCGGGATGCGCGTCTGCGCCACTATCACACTGCGGTGGAGCTTTCAAGGGCTTGGGGCCGCATGGCGTCAGACGACGCAACAAAGTTATAAAACAAGGAGCAAACCGATATGATTTCAGAAAAAATGAAAAAGCTTGCCCAAAACAATTCCGTCATTCGCGCCATGTTCGAAGAGGGCAAGCAGATGGCCAAGGAATTCGGCGCGGAAAACGTCTATGATTTTAGTCTTGGCAATCCCAGTGTGCCCGCGCCGCAGGCGGTGCGCCAAGCTGCCATCCAAATCCTTGACAGCGAGGATTCCCTGATGGTGCACGGCTATATGTCCAACACCGGCTATGAGGACGTGCGCGACCGCATCGCATTCTCCATCAACGAACGCTTCCAAACCGCATTTACGCGGGACAATCTCATTATGACGGTCGGCGCTGCGGGCGGTTTAAATGTGATTCTCAAAACGCTGCTCAACCCCGGCGACGAAGTGTTGACATTTGCACCTTTTTTTACAGAATATACCAACTATGTGGCAAACTACGATGCGGCGCTCATTGCGGTTTCGCCGAATTTGGAAACATTTCAGCCCAACCTGTCAGAATTTCGTCAGCGGATCACGGCAAAAACCAAGGCCGTCATCATCAACACCCCCAACAATCCCACCGGCGTTGTCTATTCCGCCCAGACCTTGACCGCACTTGGCGAAATTTTGGAAGAAAAGCAGCAGGAATTTGGTGCGCCGATTTATTTGATTTCCGATGAGCCATACCGGGAGCTGGCCTATGACGGCGTGGAAGTGCCCTACGTCACAAAGTACTACCGCAACACCATTGTTGGGTATTCCTGGAGCAAATCGCTTTCTCTGCCCGGCGAACGAATCGGCTATCTTGTCATCCCGTCCGAAGCCGACGATGCTGCGCTCATTTACTCTGCCGCATCCATTGCCACCCGCGTTCTGGGCTTTGTCAACGCGCCGTCGCTTTTGCAGCGCGTTGTCGCGCAGTGCCTCAACGAGAAAACCGACATCGCCGTCTATGACCGAAACCGGGAGCTGCTCTATGGCGCATTGCGCGCAGACGGCTTTGCCTGCATCAAACCGGAGGGCGCATTTTACCTGTTTGTGAAAGCGCCCAATGGCGATGACAAAGCGTTTGTGGCGCGTGCCAAGCAGCTGCATATCCTGATTGTACCGGCCACCAGCTTCGGCTGCCCGGGATATGTCCGCATCGCTTATTGTGTCAGCCACGAAACCATTCAGCGTTCGCTGCCCGCGTTTCGTCAGTTAGCGCAGGAATACGGTCTTTGCTAATCCGGAAAATGATAAAATCTCGGCTGCCTGTCAAACAGGAGCCGAGATTTTTGTATTTTTTGCGCCTGCGCGCGTAAATTGTCCGTAATAACGGACAGGTGATCGCGTATGATGATGACAAAAGGAGGTCTTCCATATGGATGCCAAACATGTCATTTACGTAGATTTTCAGGATACGCAGGTCAATCGAGAGCCAATCCTGGAAGAACCGAGCCACGCTTGCCCTTCCCCGTTCTTACAGGGCGTGCTCGCGTGGGCAGAATCCATTGTAACACTGGCCATCGGCGTGTGCACAGTGATTTCCACCATTGCCTTTATTGCGATGTACTGAACGCCGACGGGCGGACAGGCGCGTCAATCAGCTTCACCGTGCCATCGTTCGACCGCAGATAGACGCCGCACCGGCCATAGCCGTAGCGCAAATATATGTTTCCCACGCAATGCGCGCCAACATCGTGCACCACGCAGAAGTCGCCCGCATCCGTGCTGGGCAGCATGCATCGCTCGGCAAGGCAGTCGCTGGAGGAATTGATTTTCCCAACGACGTCATAGTACTGCCTGCCGTGGATAGAGCGCTTTCCAAGGACGCTGACATGATACTGCGTTCCAAACACCACATGCCGTGACAGATCCGAAGAGGACGCATCCAGCACCAAAAAGCTTCTGGCGGCATTGCGCACATGGAGCACCCGGGACACCAAAATCGCGCACGGCGCCATCATGGCGCGGCCGATCTCGGTGATCATGCGCAAATGCCCATGCTTGCTTTCAAACGCTACGATTTCCTCACGCACCAAATTGGCAGTCTGCGTGTAATCCGTCTGCTCGTTTTCCATATTTTGTGTGACGGCAAGACCGCCCATAATATCCACAAAGGCCATGTCAAACGGCACTTGCTCCAAAAGTCGATCCGCCAACAAGAGTAATCGCTTTGTCGTCACGGGATAATACTGGACGGGATCCTCATTTTTACCAAAGCAGCCGGAAATGCCGATTCTTTGCACGCCCATTTGCTACAGCTGCGGAATGAGTGCACGCATCTCGCTTTCCAGCATGCCAAGCTTGCTTCTGGATGTCCGTTTCATGCCGCGCACCCAATATTCGCCCGGATTATAGCGCAGGCAAACCGTGCTGCCCAGCGCGCCGTACGACGCATAGATTTTGGCCACCTCCGGATCACTCAGTACCACAATGGGGTGGGCTGCTTGCGCAGCCAGAAAATCCGTCTTCTCGGGAAACGGCGGCGAAAACAGGATCTGATCGCCTGTAAAGCCTGCCGCGACCGCCATATTCAGTTCTATGGCCGAGCCTGCAGACGCACCAACACGACTGTCCCGCAAAATCTTCATGATTTCCAAATTCGGGCAGGCAGCAATTGGGAAATACTGCGCATATTCATTGCACCAATTCAAATCCTCATTTAGTTTTCTGGCGCGTTCCCGAATTGTCTGCTCATCAAACAGATAAAACGGTGTTGGAATGGATTTGAGCAGCTCCCGCGTTTGTTTATCCTCCATAAAATAAGCATCCAACGGATAATCATCGCACACGTCCATCATGTCACTTCCTCTCAAAGCCGCATTCACCCGTCAAGCACATGTGTTTGGCAGGTAATTTGGCAGTTCTCAATCATAATTACGCCATAAGAAACCGGTTTGCTGCCCATACAGGAGCCAGGATTCATAACCCATAGGTTCTGATCCAGAAAGCAGGTGCGCCGATGCGTATGCCCAAACAGGAGCACCACTGCACCAACTTGCCTTGCAGCAAGAATCGCACGATAGGGCGAGGATTTCACGCCATAACGGTGGCCGTGCATCATCAGAATCGGCCTTCCGCCAAGCGTGATGTGCGCTTCATCCGGCGCATTGCCAAAGCAGTCGCAGTTTCCGCGCACCACATGCACAGGGAGCTGTGGATTTTCCTTTTTCAGGATTGCCGCATCGCGCGCATGATCTCCAAGATGACACACCGCATCTGGCTGCTCTATTTCTACCGCACGGCGCATAAAATCCAGACAGCCATGAGAATCGGATAGCACAAGTATTTTCATGAAGATCATCACCTGTTCAAACAAAATCGCATAGGATATAGCATCCCAGATTAGGAGGAATCTGAATGGAAAAACAAAAAATGCCCTTTTCAGAATTCGATATTCAAAAAGTGCTCGGCTCCTCAGAGGGGAAAAGTCTGATTGCGCTGCTCAATCAAGACGGCGGCGCGGTTCTTCGCAAAGCCGCAGACGCGCTGAAATCCGGCCGGCAAGAGGATGCAAAGCAGCTGCTTGAGCCGCTGATGCGCACCCCGGAGGCGCAGGAGCTGGTTCGAAAAATCAACGAGAAGTAACGCGCCATGGAGGATTTAGAGGGCCGCATCGGCGAAATCTTAGCGAATCCAGAAAGCATGGAGCAAATCATGTCCATCGCCAAATCACTTGGATTTCCTCCGCCAGATTCCTCACGCTCCGACGACTCGCCGCACGCGGACGGGGCTGTGCCGGTTGAACCGCTGTTTGAGGAAAACGCGATCCACACCGTGATGGAAGCTATGAAGTCCGGCGGCAAAATCAGTGGAAATCAGATGGCGCTGCTCAACGCGCTGCGGCCGTTTCTCAACCAGCATCGGCAGCAGTCCATCAGCCGTGCCATACGAATTGCCAAGCTGGCCAGTATTGCAGAGGCTGCGCTGCGCAACTACGGCGCCGGTGAGAAATGAGGTGAGCCAGACGTATAACCGCTATATTCATAATGCTGACGGCAGCTGCCGTTGTGAGCACCTGCCGGAACCGACAAGGCCGCAGCATGCGCCGCCCCATAGCCCGGAACCGCCGCCGAGGCCACCGGAACCGTCAAGGCCGCCGGAGCCATGTCAGCCGCCGCACGCCTCGCCGCTGTCCTTCTTAAATCTGCGCCAAATTGACACCGGTGATCTGTTGGTTCTGGCCATTCTTGCGCTGCTGCTGCTCGATGGCGAAGGCGACGACATTGTGGTGCTGGTGGCCGCCATCGTGTTTTTATTCTTCTGAAAACGGATTGGTTCCGTCCGGCAGCAGAAAGTTCTGGCGAAACACCGGATCTGCCTTGCTGAACGACGCAGTTTCCATCTCAGACATCTGATAAATTGTCCGATCCAAATAGTCGGTTTGCGCCGCACAGAGCAGGCCTGTGGAAAGGTCAATGCGGAACGTATCCGAATAATCCCCGTCCACGCACTGCACCAGCAGGATGTCTTTGTCCTCTTCAAAGACATAGGACGCGGCCGTAATCAGAGACACATCATATTGCAGGACATCCTCATAGGTGGGAATATGGGTCAAATCGTCGCTTGTCACGCTTTCATCGAGCTGCAGCGCGCGATAGCGATACTCGCTGCCATACCAGAGATAGGCCACTTTCCCATCCGTCAAAAGGTGCTGCGTGTCGCGACCCGTCATTGCAATATCCGCTTTTGTGACCGCATCGGCCACATACATCGTCACAGTGCTGCTTGCAGCGGCGTCATCCCATGCGGATTGGATTGAGAAGGACTGCCGATAGGCCGCAGGACGCGAAAGTCCGGCAATGACCGTCTGCACATTATTGACAGACACCTCCACCAGCGAAGCGCCGTCATCCTGCGTCGGCGCAGGCGCATCGTGGCTGCTTTGCCCAGAGGGCAGCACGATTTCAGAGCGGTCGCCGGTGGATTGCAGCGCAAAAAAAACGGCAATCAAGATCCCAGTCACTAAAACGGCAGCGACAATGGCAATCCAAACAACTTTTCCGCTGTTTTTCTGTTCCATGTCGCTGCCTCCTAATTATTTTTCGGTTGAAAAATTCTCGGGTTTTTCCGGACGCATTCCAAAGTGCCATTCGATCGCATCCGCAATTCTGCGGCAGGCATGTCCATCACCATACGGGTTGATGGCTTTTGCCATTTTATGATACGTTTCCGGATCATTCAGCAGCTCGTTTGCCAAAGCAAGAACCTGCTCCTCTTCCACGCCGGCCAGCTGCGCCGTTCCCGCCGCAATGGCTTCCGGCCGCTCGGTTTCCCTGCGCATCACCAGCACCGGCTTGCCCATCGCGGGCGCTTCCTCCTGCAGACCGCCGGAGTCGGTCATGACCATGTAACAGCGCGCCATCAGGTTATGCATCTGCTCCACATCCAGCGGATCAATCAGGTAAACGTGTGGCACGCCGGAAAGAATGCCAAATGCGCACTCGCGCACAACCGGACTCAAATGTACCGGATAGACCACATCGATATCCGGATGCATTTGCACCATGCGGCGAATGGCCCGCATGATGTTCTGCATCGGCTCGCCGTAGTTCTCCCGGCGGTGACAGGTCACCACCACCAGTCTGCGTCCGGTATAATCCAGTTCATTGAGCAGCGGCTCGGTAAATCGAAAATTCTCCTGCACCGTTGTCGCCATCGCGTCAATCACCGTATTGCCTGTGACAAACACCTCGCCCATCACGGACTCCCTTTGCAGATTGTCCGCGTTGGCGTTGGTCGGAGAAAAGTGCAGCGCTGCCAGATCGCCCACCATTGTGCGGTTCATTTCCTCCGGGAACGGCGAGTAGCGATCCCACGTGCGAAGGCCTGCCTCAACATGGCCAATCGGCACCTGGTGATAAAATGCCGCCAGCGCGCCGGCAAAGGTAGTTGTCGTATCGCCGTGAACCAGAATCAAATCCGGCTTCGCTTGCTCAAGCACATGCTCCATACCGAGCAGCGCTTTGGATGTAATGGTTGTCAAGGTCTGCCGCTGCTCCATAATGTCCAGATCATAGTCCGGATGCAGCTGAAAAATATTCAACACAGAATCCAGCATCTGGCGATGCTGCGCAGTCACGCACAAAAGGCTCTGCACATTCTGCCTTGCCGCAAGCTCTTTGACCAGCGGCGCCATTTTTATGGCCTCCGGCCGCGTGCCGAACACCGACATTACTTTAATGCTCTTCATTTTCTTGCGCTCCTTCGTTCGTATTTTGTGTCGTTTCTTCAGTGGGCGTCTGCCCGACCGGCGCATCTGACGCATCCGACACTTGCTGTTCATCCTGCTCGTCTGTCGGTTTGAAAATATGGCGCATCCCGAGCGCGCCGACCACAAACACAGACGCAATCAGAAACATCGCACGAAACTCTCCGGATGTCGTAAGCACCACCGCGGCAAGCCCCAGAATTGCGGTCATCATATAAGCAATCGCAACGGTCTGTTTTTGGCTAAAGCCCATATCAATCAGTCGGTGATGGATATGACCCCGGTCGGCAATCATGGGGTTCTGCCCTTTGGCAATCCGGCGCAAAAACGCAAAGCAAATGTCAAAAATCGGTACGCCGAGAATCAGAAACGGGACGGCAAAGGAAATGATCGCATACATCTTGAACAAACCTTGAATGGACAGCGTTGCAAGAATATAGCCAAGAAATGTCGAGCCGGTATCTCCCATGAAAATTTTTGCCGGATTGAAGTTGTACGGGATAAACCCGATGCAGGCGCCCAGCAGCGCCGCAATTACGATGGCCACATTGCCCTCGGACACCATGAGCGCAATGACCAGCAGTGTGCCGGAGGAAATCGCGGAAACGCCGACCGCCAGGCCGTCGAGTCCGTCAATAAAATTGACCGCATTGGTGATGGCCACAATCCAGATCACGGTGACCGGAATGCTGAGCCAGCCAAGGTTCAAATATAATGAACTTGAAAAAATATTAAAATTGGATACGAATTGAATGACGCATCCATGATAGACCGCAATTGACGCAGCAAAAATCTGCACAAAAAATTTTGGCAGCGCAGGAAGCGCCATAATATCGTCCAAAACGCCCAGCACCACGATGATCACCGCGCCCATCAGGATTCCCTTCAGCTGCCGATCCACCTCTGCAAACAGCAGCACGCTGAACAGAAACGCCAAAAAGATGGCCAAGCCGCCCATACGCGGAATCGGCTGCTTGTGCATTCTTCTGTTATCTTTCGGCACATCGATTGCGCCAACCCTGTAGGCCAGCCCTTTGACAATCGGCGTTGCCAAAAAGGAAATGACCACTGCCAACAAAATGGTTGCAAACACGCGCACGATCAGCTGTGTTTCTACCATTGCCCCGCCCCCTCTCGTTATAATGCGACAAAGCCGACCTTTTTATAGACTTTGCGCAATGTTTTATTTGCAACAGAGCAGGCACGCGCCGCACCGTCTTTATAAACTGCTTCCAGATATGCCTTGTCCTTGATCAGACGCTGCGTTTCCTCACGGATCGGGCGCAGCATTTCCACCACGGTTTCGCCGACCTTCGGCTTAAAATCACCATAGCCGCGTCCGGCGAACTCCTGCTCAATCTGCGCAAAGGTCGCACCAGTGCAGACAGAATAGATCTGCATGAGATTGGACACGCCCGGCTTTTCCACGGGATCGTAGCGCACCGAAGTTTCGCAGTCGGTAACTGCGCGCTTGAATTTGCGCATAATATCCTCCGGCGGATCCATCACATAAACGCATCCGTTCTGATCCGGATCGGATTTCGACATCTTATTTTCCGGCGTGGACAGGCTCATGACGCGCGCGCCAACCGCAGGAATATATGGCTCCGGAAGCTTGAACACATCGCCGTAGATGCCGTTAAAGCGTCCCGCGATGTTCCGTGTCAACTCCACATGCTGCTTCTGATCGCCGCCAACCGGCACAAGATCCGCCTGATACAGCAAAATATCGGCAGCCATGAGCGCGGGGTAGGTAAAGAGCCCGGCATTGATATTATCCGAATGCTGCTCTGATTTCATTTTGTACTGCGTCATGCGTGTCAGCTCGCCAAACATGGTGTAGCAGTTCAGCACCCAAGACAGCTGCGCGTGTGCCGGCACATGGCTCTGCACAAAAATAGTGTTTTTTTGCGGGTCAAGGCCGCAGGCGATGTAGGCCGCAAGCTGTTCCACGGTTCTGCGGCGCAAATCCGCAGGGTTCTGCCGCACTGTGATGGAATGCATGTCCGCCATCATATAATAACAGTCATAAGAATCGGCCAGTTCAGCCCAGTTCTTGATTGCGCCGAGGTAAGAGCCCAGTGTGAGCGCCCCACTTGGCTGGATACCGGAAAGAATGACCTTTTTCTGCTGTTCGTCCATTTTTCGGAACTCTCCTTTTGTATCTGTAACACTGTTTTTTTATTCGAAATGATTTTATCACAAAATAGACTTTAAGGCAACAAAACTTGACGGAATCAAAAAGAAATTATATAGTAAGCAGTGAAAAAGATTGGAGGAGATTCCATGGATTTCTTTGAAGAAATGGAGCAGCGGATTCCCAAGGGGACTGTCCGCACTCGTTTTGCCCCAAGCCCCACCGGTTATATGCACATCGGCAACCTGCGCACAGCGCTTTACACCTATCTGATTGCCAAGCATCTCGGCGGTACGTTTATTCTCCGCATCGAGGATACCGATCAGGAGCGCTTTGTGGAGGGTGCAACCGATATTATTTACAAAACGATGAAAACCTGTCGCCTGACGCATGACGAAGGGCCTGACGTCGGCGGTCCAGTCGGCCCGTATATCCAGACGGAGCGCCGCGCGCTCTATGGCAAATATGCCGAGCTGCTGATTGAAAAGGGCGGCGCTTACCGCTGCTTCTGCAAGCCGGGCGAGGGCGAAATTTCGGAAACCGTTGACGGAAAAACCATTAAAAAGCACCAGTGTCAGTGCAGCGCGCTTTCCCAGACGGCCATTGCCCAAAAGCGTTCTGCCGGGGAAACCTGCGTGATTCGGCAAAAAATTCCGGCCGGCGGCGTCACGTCGTTCACCGACGCGATTTACGGCGAGATCACCGTGCCAAACGCGGAGCTGGACGACAACGTGCTCATCAAAACCGACGGTCTGCCCACCTATAACTTTGCAAATGTCATCGACGATCATCTGATGGGCATTACCCACGTGGTGCGAGGCTCGGAATACCTGTCCTCCACGCCAAAGTACAATTTACTGTACAGCGCCTTTGGCTGGGAAATTCCCAACTACGTCCACTGCTCTTCCGTCATGACCATCGACCCGGCAAGCGGTGCAACGCGAAAAATGTCCAAGCGGCACGGCGACCCGTCCTTTGAGGATCTCATTGCGCTGGGCTATCTGCCGGAAGCGGTGCTCAACTACGTGGCGCTGTGCGGGTGGAGTCCCAAGGGAGAACGCGAAATTTATTCACTTCCAGAGCTTGTGGAGCATTTCGATGTTTCCGGCATTTCCAAGTCTCCCGCCGTATTTGACCTGAAAAAGCTCACCTGGATGAACGCCGAGTATATTAAGGCCATGTCGCCCGAAGCTTTTTTTGCGGTTGCCGCGCCTTATCTTTCATTGGTCATTACCAATCCGGCGCTTGATTTGAAGGCCATTGCCGCACTATGCCAGAACCGCTGCGAGGTGCTGACGGATCTTGCCGAGCGGATTGACTTTTTGCAGGCCATGCCCGACTATGACAACGCGCTTTATGTGCACAAAAAAATGAAAACCACGCTGGAAAACTCTCTTTCCGCCCTGCAGGCAGCAGTCCCGGTGCTCGATGCGATGACCGCGTGGGATAACGACAGTCTTTATGCCGCGCTGATGCAGCTCGCCGCCGATCTCGGCGTGAAAAACGGCATTGTTCTGTGGCCGATTCGCGTAGCGGTTTCCGGCAAGGCATCCACCCCGGGCGGCGCAACCGAGCTTTGCGCGCTGCTTGGGAAAACGGAGTCCATCCGCCGAATCAAATTGGCGATTGAAAAGCTCCAGTAAGTTCTTTCCGCGCCCGAAAGCAATCCTTTCGGGCGCTTTTTCGGTCATCTTGCTGCAAAAGTGAAGGTTTTTTGTGAATTTACGGAAAAAATCCAGTAAATTCATACGCAGTTCATAAGTGGAAATTATAGTACAGATGATTATAAGTACGGATTGGAGAATGCCATGTTTGGCTATGTCTTTGCGCAAAAAGAAGCCCTCAACGAACAGCAGCTATCGCGATACAAGGCCTGCTACTGCGGATTGTGCCGCACGCTGCGCAAGCAGCACGGTATGTTTGGGCAGGCAACCCTCACATATGACATGACCTTTCTTGTGATGCTCCTCGATGCGCTCTATGAGCCGGAAGAAAGCACCGGCTGCGAGCGGTGCATCGTCCACCCGGTGCACCCGCACACTTATTTCACGAGTGTGCACGCCGCATATGCGGCCGATCTCAACATCGCCCTCGCCTACTACAATTGCGCGGACGACTGGCGCGATGACCATAAGCTGAGCGCGCTTGTGGAAATGCTGGTTCTGCGCCGCAAGCGCCGCCGCGCCGAGGCGCGCTTTCCCCGGCAGTGCAAGCATATTCGCCGCTGCCTTGACACGCTGCGCGAGATTGAATCGGCAAAAGATCTCTCGCCGGACGCCGCCGCCAACTGCTTTGGCGCATTGATGGCGGAGCTGTTCGTCTATCGGGAGGATCTGTGGGCGGATACGCTGCGGCGCATGGGTGCTGCCCTTGGCCGATTTATCTATATCATGGACGCCGTGATGGATTTGAAAGAGGATCGAAAAAAAGGCCATTATAATCCCATGGCCGCCATGCAGGGCATGCATTCGGAAAACGATTTCATCCCGATTCTCACGGAACTGATCGGCGAATGCACCATGGAATTTGAAAAGCTTCCGCTGGTACAGGACGTCGAGATTCTTCGCAATATTTTATACAACGGCGTATGGACCAGACTTTACTACAAAATCTATCAACAGGAAAAGGAGGCGGCACGGTGACCAGAGATCCCTATGAAGTTCTCGGCGTTTCTCAAAGCGCAACGGATGATGAAATCAAGCAGGCCTATCGCCGACTCGCGAAAAAATATCACCCGGACATGCACCCGGGCGACCAGCTCGCCGCAGAGAAGATGAACGAAATCAATGCTGCCTACGAGCAAATCAAAAATCCTCAAAAATCGGACGCCGCCGGGGGATACAACGCCCCCAATTCCGGTAATCCCTACGCCAACCCCTACGGCGAAAACCCCTATGGCGACGCCGGCGACCCCTTTAATGAATTCTTCCGCAATTTTGGGTTCGGCGGTTATCAGAATTACAACGGTCAGCAGCGTCAGCGCCAGCAGGGCCCCACCGAATTTCAGGCCGCACGGCATTTTTATGATGTTGGCGCTTATCAGGACGCGATCAATGTGCTGCAGTCCGTATCCGCATCGGAGCGGAACGCAGAGTGGTATTACCTCAGCGCAATGGCCAACTACAATCTGGGCAATCGAATTCTGGCCATTCAGCAGATTGATACCGCCCTCCAGCTTGAACCGGACAATCTGGAATATGAGCAGGCGCGCAGGCGGATGCAGAGCGGCGGGAACTTTTACCGGCAAAACGGCGGCTTCCGCACCGTTCAGGCAAACCCAGGCTCGGTCTGCACACTTTGCGGCACCTATCTGATGGCAAATCTTCTTTGCCAGCTGTGCGGCGGCCGAATGCTCTTTTGCTGTTAATGGGAGGTTCATTTTATGGGTAAAGTCATTGGTATTGATCTTGGAACCACAAATAGCTGTGTTGCGGTTCTGGAGGGTGGAAAGCCCACCGTCATTCCCAACGCAGAGGGCGCGCGCACCACGCCGTCCGTTGTCGCCTTTACAAAGCTCGGCGAGCGCCTTGTGGGCGCGACCGCCAAGCGGCAGGCCGTCACCAACGCAGACCGTACCATCTGTTCGATTAAACGGGAAATGGGTACCAGCTACCGCGTCAGCATCGACGGAAAAAAGCTGATGCCGCAGGAGCTTTCCGCCGCCATCCTTCAGCGCCTGAAAAAAGACGCCGAGGCCTATCTCGGCGAAGCGGTCACCGAAGCGGTCATCACGGTTCCGGCCTACTTTAACGACGCCCAGCGGCAGGCAACCAAGGACGCGGGCAAAATTGCAGGACTGGAGGTTCGGCGCATCATCAATGAGCCGACCGCCGCCGCCCTCGCCTACGGTCTTGATCACGGCATGCCGCAAAAAATCATGGTCTATGATCTTGGCGGCGGCACCTTCGACGTGTCTGTCATCGAAATCGGCGACGGCGTCATTGAGGTGCTTGCCACCTCCGGCGACAACCATCTGGGCGGCGATGATTTTGACCAAACAGTCACCGATTATTTGCTGCGTGAATTTAAGCGCACCGAAAAGATCGACCTCAGCCGCGATTTGGCCGCCCTGCAGCGTGTGCGCGAAGCCGCAGAGAAAGCCAAAATCGAGCTTTCCGCCGCAACCAGCACCAACATCAATCTGCCGTTTTTGGCGGTTGGAAAAGACGGCCCCGTGCACATGGATATTCCGCTGACCCGCGCCAAGTTTGACGAGCTGACAGCCAGCCTTGTGGACCTCACCGCCAAGCCGGTGCAGGCGGCGCTGTCCGACGCCGGCATCAGCGCCAGCGAGCTTGGCCTTGTGCTGCTGGTGGGCGGCTCGACCCGCATCCCCGCCGTGCAGACCATGGTACGCAAGCTGACCGGCAAGGAGCCAAGCAAGAACCTCAATCCCGATGAGTGCGTCGCCCTTGGCGCGTGCATTCAGGGCGGTACGCTGGGCGGCGAGATGGCCGTTGGCTCCAATGCGACCCAGGGCGGCATTTTGCTGCTGGACGTCACGCCGCTGTCCCTGTCCATCGAAACGGTCGGCGGCGTCGCCACACGGCTCATCGACCGCAACACCACCCTGCCCATCAAATTTTCCAAGGTCTTTACCACCGCTTCCAATTTTCAGAGCGGTGTGGAAATTAATGTTTTGCAGGGTGAGCGACCCTTTGCGCGGGACAACAAGAGTCTTGGCAAGTTCCGTCTGACCGGCATCAAGCGTGCCATGCGCGGCGTGCCGCAGATTGAGGTCACATTTGACATTGACACCAACGGCATCGTCAACGTGTCCGCACGGGATCTTGCCACCGGGCATCAGCAGTCGATCACCATTTCCGGCTCCGCCAACATGTCAGACAATGATATTCAGGACGCCATTCGCAACGCCGCCGAATATGAGCAGGAGGACACGGCGCGCCGCGCCAATGTGGAAGCGCTCAATGAGGGCAGCGTGCTGCTTGCAAAAGCGGAGCAGGCCTTTGCCGCGGTGGGCAAACAGCTGCCGAAAGAGCAGCAAAAGCAGGTCAAAGCCGATATTTCCGCACTTTACCGGCTGGTACGCCGGGATAAGCCCGGCAAGATCACAGACGCCGACGGCGCAGCGCTGCGCGACGCAATCCAGCACCTGACCGTTTCCGCACATCCCCTGTTCGACCTGTTCGAAGCGAAAAATTCGGGCGATGGCGACAGAAACGCCAATGGATGATTTATCCTGCCTGCCGGAGCGCCTGCTTGCGTGGTTTTCCGCGCAGAAACGCGATCTCCCTTGGCGCAGCGATCACGAGCCATATCATGTTTGGGTTTCGGAGATTATGCTCCAGCAGACGCGCGTGGAGGCGGTTAAGGCCTATTATCTGCGCTTCATGGCGCAGCTGCCTGACATCGCCGCGCTTGCAAATGCAGGCGATGAACTGCTGCACAAGCTCTGGGAAGGGCTTGGCTATTACACACGCGTTCGGAATCTGAAAAAAGCGGCAATGCAGATCATGGATTGTCATGGCGGACAGTTCCCCCGTGACTATGCGCAAATTCTGGCGCTGCCCGGCATCGGCGCGTATACCGCCGGCGCAATCAGTTCCATCTGCTTTGACGCGCCCACCCCGGCCGTGGACGGCAATGTGCTGCGGGTGATGAGCCGGGTACTTGCCAGCCGCGACTGTATCGACGAGCTGCGCGTAAAAAATGTGCTGCGCGCGCGGCTTGCCGCGCTTTATCCTGCCGGCCGCTGCGGCGATTTTACCCAGGCGCTGATGGAGCTTGGCGCGTGCGTCTGCGTACCGAACGGCGCGCCGCATTGTGCGCGCTGCCCCATTGCGGCGCTCTGTCTTGCCCATAGCGCCGGGCAGGAAACCGCCTATCCGGTGAAAAAGCAGAAAAGAGCGCGGAAGTCAGAGGACAAAACCGTATTTCTTCTGCGCTGCGGCGACGCAATCGCCATGGAAAAGCGCCCGCCAAGCGGTCTTTTGGCCGGTCTTTGGGCGCTGCCCAACCTACCGGAAAAGCACGACGCGCAGACTGCGCTTGATCAGGTCAGCGCATGGGGCGCGCATCCGATTCAGCTGGTAAAAGCCGTAGAAGCGACGCATATTTTCACCCATATCGAGTGGCATATGCGTTGTTTTGAGATCGAATGCAGCGAAAAATGTCCCCAGTTCGACTGGCCGGACAGTGCCGCGCGGCAGACGCGCTATGCGCTGCCGACCGCGTTTCGCATGTTTCTAGACCCAATGGAAAAGCCCACCTGACCGCCGATGCAGCGCGCACCGGCAGAAAGGTGGACTTTTACTGTTCCGGCGCTTGACGCAGCAGCGCATTGCCTGTTTCCAGCAAGGCTTCCCGCCTGTTCATCGTTGGGTCTTTCTGTACCAACGTCAGCAGCTGCCCCAGCACCCAGCCGATCTGCTTGCCGGAAAACCCGGAAAAATCGCTGCCGCGCGCGGCAAGATCCTGCATGGTGAGCAAGTGGCCGCCTGCGCGCAGACGCGCAAATTCAGATTCTCTGCCGCTCAAAATTGACGCTGCGCGCGCGCACACTTCTCCCCTTGCTGCATAAAGCGCAGGAATATCAAATGCTTCATTTTGGCAGGCACAGACTGCCGCTTCGCAGCATTGCACTGTTTTTTTGTCCAGCCGCAGCGCGGCAAGCGACAGCCCGGGCGCTGCCAGCAGCAGCGCTGCCCAGCGGCACAGCCGCTCTTGCGGCACGGCCTGCATCGGCGAAAGCGTCTGCGCGCCAAACCGCTGCAGCACGCCAAGCCCGAAAAATTCCATCACCGTTTCCGGGCGATCGCTCAGCAGCGTTTTTTCCAGCTCCTCGCGCACGCGCTCGGCGGAAACGGCGCATGTCAGCGGCGCGCAGCGATGCATAGCCTCAAGGGTCTTTTCTTCAATGGTGAACTCCAACTGCGCCGAAAACCGCAGCGCCCGCAAAATGCGCAGCGCGTCCTCCCGGAAGCGCTGTTCGGGCGCGCCCACGCAGCGAAGCGTCCGCGCCTGCAAATCCGCCTGTCCGCCAAAGCGGTCAATCCGTTCGCCGCGCAAGTCCATCGCCATGGCGTTCACCGTGAAATCTCTGCGGGAAAGATCGTCTATCAGAGTGCCGGAAAACCGCACTGTGTCCGGCCTGCGTCCATCAGAATAAGCGCCGTCCGCGCGGAAGGTGGTCACCTCAAACGATTCGCCGCCCAGCAGCACCGTCACCGTGCCATACCGCTTTCCGGTCAGTACGGTATGGGCAAACAGCGCCTGGGTTTCATCCGGCAGCGCCGAAGTTGTCATGTCCCAATCATGCACGGGTCTGCCCAGCAAAAGATCCCGGACGCAGCCGCCGACCAGATATGCCGCATAACCGGCCGCTTCCAGGGTTCTTAAAACCGTGCATGCCGTTTCCGGTATCATTAGAATCCCTCATTTCTGTTGAATTGCTTCTTGTCATATGGATATAATTGTATTATAATAACGGTTTGAAAGAATCGCAATGTAAGAAAAAATATTATTTGGAGGTTTCTCCATGCAATCTCAAGATATTCGAACATATTTACAGCCCGGCAAGCATGCGCACCTTGTCGGCATCGGCGGCGTATCTATGCGTCCGCTGGGGCTTGTCCTGCACGGCGCGGGGATGAAAATCACAGGCTCTGATATGAACAGCTCCGTTTCTACGGAGGATCTTGTCGGTCAGGGTATCCCGGTTTTGATTGGCCATCGCGCCGAAAACATCGCAGGCGCCGACTGCATCATTCGCACCGCAGCCGCGCACAACGACAACCCCGAAATTGCCGCCGCCCGCGCCCTTGGCATTCCCGTTTTTGAGCGCGCGCAGGCATGGGGCGTCATCATGCAGGCCTACCGCAACGCGCTGTGCGTTGCCGGCACGCACGGCAAAACGACCACTACGTCCATGCTCACGCAGATCTTCATGGAAGCCGCACTTGACCCCACCGTCATGATCGGCGGCTATCTGCCGCTGCTTGGCGCAGGCCACCGCGTCGGGCAGGGCGACACCATCATCATGGAAAGCTGCGAGTACTGCGACTCCTTCCTGAACTTCTTCCCGACGATCGCCGTGATTCTCAATATCGACGCCGACCATCTGGACTATTTCAAGGATTTGAACAGCATCAAGGCTTCCTTCCGCAAATTTGCAGAACTGGTGCCGGAGAATGGCCTTGTTGTGGCCAATGGCGACGACGAAAATACCCGCCGCGCCATGAACGGCATTCAGCGCAAGGTAATTTCCTTCGGCATGGACGCCGCCAACAACGTCTATCCCGCCAATTTCTCCCGTGGCTTCAGCTCCTTTGACGTCTATTGTGGCGGGCAGCTTTACACCCATTTGGATCTGAAAATTGCCGGTCAGCACAATACCTGCAACGCACTGGCCGCCTGTGCGGTTGCACAGTATATGCACATCCCGGGCGATGTGGCCGCGCGCGCGCTTGGTGCGTTCACCGGCGCCGGCCGCCGCATGGAGTTCAAGGGAACCATCAACGGCGCGGACGTCTATGATGATTATGCCCATCATCCCAGCGAGCTGCACGCAACCCTTGCCGCCGTGAAATCCATGCACTACAAGCGCATGATCTGTGCGTTCCAACCCCACACCTATTCCCGCACCAAGGCGCTGTTTGACGACTTTGTCTGGGAGCTGCAGGCGGTGGACATTGCCGTACTGGCTGAAATCTATGCCGCAAGGGAGCAAAACACCATCGGCATTTCCTCCCGGGATATTGCCAACCGCATCGATGGCGCAGTCTATTTTGAAACCTTGCCGGAGGTCACCGCGTATCTGCGCAGCATCGCGCGGCCGGGCGACGTGATTCTCACCATCGGCGCAGGCGATATTTACACCGTGGCAAATCACTTGATTCGCTGACGAATACGAAATCCCACAGCCTTGCGGCTGTGGGATTTTTTTACGGAATCTCGTCCTCGACCGGCTCGTTGGTCGGCTCGGCTGCGTCCTCCGGCATGGCAATGCCCTGCTGGACATTCCATTCCTGTCTGGTAATCAGCAGCTGACGCGGCTTTGAACCTTCAAACGGGCCGACAATGCCCTTTTCCTCCATCTCATCCATAATGCGCGCCGCCCGGGCATAGCCCAGCTTCAGTCGGCGCTGCAGCATGGAAACCGACGCCTGTCCGGTTTCCAAAATCACATCCACGGCAGCCGGCAGCATCTCATCGTCAAACGAGGACGAATCCTGCTCGGCCGCGCCTGTGCCGGAAGATTTTCCGGTTCCCGCCGCCTGCTGCTCAATCTGCGCAATGACCGATTCGTTGTAATCGGCAGCGGTGTGCTGCTTGATAAACTCCACAACCCGCTGCACCTCATCGTCGCTGATAAAACAGCCCTGCACGCGCAGCGGCTTCCCCTGCCCAAGCGGTGCAAAGAGCATGTCGCCCTTACCAACCAGTTTTTCTGCGCCCATGGTGTCCAAAATGATGCGGGACTCCATGGAGGATGCCACCGCAAACGCGATTCTGGACGGGATATTTGCCTTCATGAGGCCGGTGATGACATCCGCAGACGGTCTTTGGGTGGCAATGACCAGATGAATGCCCGATGCACGACCCATCTGCGCCACGCGGCAAATGGATTCCTCCACCTCTTTGGCTGCAACCAGCATGAGGTCTGCCAGCTCGTCGATGACAACCACCAGCTGCGGCATGGTCTGCAGATCTTCGCTCTGCGCGGCAAGCTTATTATAGGAATCGAGGTCGCGCACGCCGGCGTCGGCCATGGTGCGGTAGCGCTTCATCATCTCATTGACCGCCCATTGCAGCGCGCCCGCCGCTTTTTTCGGGTCTGTGACCACCGGAATCAGCAGGTGCGGAATGCCGTTATAAATGCCCAGCTCCACCATCTTCGGGTCCACCATGATAAGCTTAACTTCCTCCGGCTTCGCTTTGAACAGCAGCGAAATAATCAGCGTGTTCATACACACCGATTTACCCGAGCCGGTGGTACCGGCAATCAGCATATGCGGCAGCTTGGCAATATTGCCGACGATCGGCGTGCCGCCAATGTCCTTACCGAGGGCAAAGGCCACCTTGGACTTGTGCTTTTTGAACGGTTCGGAATCAATGACCTCACGGGCATAGACCGTGCTGACGATTTTGTTCGGCACCTCGATGCCGACCACGGAAATCTGATCTGGAATGGCGGAAATCCGCACGCCGGACGCGCCCAGGGACAGTGCAATATCATCAGATAAATTTGTAATTTTGGAAAGTCGGACGCCCTGATCCAGCTTCAGCTCATACCGGGTGACGGACGGGCCGCGGGTCACGTTCTGAATTTCCGCGTCGATGCCAAAGCTCTTGAGCGTTTCATCCAGACGATGCTGGCATTCCCGCATTTCCGCGTAGCCGTCTGCCGTCGCGGCCTGTACAAGGTTCAACAGCTCCGCCGGCGGATAAACATATTCCGGCTCCGCCGCGGCAGTCTGCGCGGCAATGGTGCTTGCAATCTCGGCTGCCGCCTGCTTTGCCTCTTCGTGGCCAACCTTTTCCATGGCGTCCGGGTTTGGCACAACCAGCGCCGGCATCACGGTGGGCGCTGCTACCACGACCGGCGCGGAGATTGCCGGTGCTTCCGGTATGGAAATCGGCGCTGCTGCCGGCACAGCGGATGCAATGGACGCCGCTTCTGCCATAGGCTTGGCAGGCTCTGGCTCGATGACCGGTACGGAGATGACGGCAGCAGCTTCCATCGGGGCTTCGTCTGACGCCGCAGCTGCTTCCATCAGCGCCTGTCTGCGGGCGCGCTGCGCTTCCAAGGCGGCGCTGCGCCGCTCGGCAAGCAGCTGATCGGGCGACTTCGCTGCAGCCTTGCGCAGACGCGATTGCTCCGGCTGCTCCGGCTGCTCTTCGTCAATTGGAACGTCATATTCAAATCGTTTTTTACGGCTGGCATACTCCATGTGCTTCTGCGCGACATGATTGACAAGCGCGGTGGCGGTGTCCACCGGCGGCAGCTCCTGCTCTTCGCGCTCCGGGCGCGGCCGATTGTGAATGGCGCGAATCAGGCTGATCAGCGTCATATTGCAAGCCATGATGATCAGCAGCAAAAGCAGCAGCACCAGCACCAGTACCGACAGGAACTTTCCAAGCAGCGTCTGAAACAGCACGCCAAAAAAGCCGGAAATCAGGCCGCCTGACGTGCCGCCCGCGCCGGATAAATACAGCGCGCCAAACATCGGAAAGCCCCAGACGATTTGCGTTTTTGTGAGTAAAATGTGCAGCATCGCGCCAATGTTAACCGGCAGCAGCATGGCGCTGGTCACGCGCAGCACCACCGGCTTTCCGCGATGCAAAAACAGCATGACACTCGCAAGCAGCAGGCAGAACGGCAGCACATAAAAGCCATAGCCCACCAAACCGCGAAATAAATTCCGCAGTCCCCGCAGCAGCAGCGCGTCGCTGCCGAGCATTGCGATCAGCAGCACAACACCGATGAAAAGCGCAGAAAATGCGCAAACTGTTCGCGCAACCGGGCTATATTGCGGCTTTTTGGGTCTTGCCGCATACTTTCCGCTCTTTCCTGTGCTCACTCGTTTCTTCTGTGCCATAATTTCACCCTTGTCCTATGTATTTTATGCGACCAGCGAAAGAATCAGCGTCAGGATGCCGATGCCCCAGCAGTAATACGCAAATCCGCCAAAGGAACCTTTTTTGGCGATGTAATTGATAAACCGAATGGCCGCATAGCCGGACAGGCCGGCGGCGATGACGCCCACAAGATACATGGGCAGCAGGCTTCCATCGATGCCCACTTTGATTGCGTCAGCCAGCGTCAGCACGTTTGCGCCCAGCACCGCCGGAATCGACAGTAAAAACGAAAACCGCACCGCATACTCGCGGCCAAAGCCGCGCATCATCCCGGCGGAGATGGTGGTGCCCGAGCGGGACAGCCCCGGCACCACCGCCAGCGCCTGCGCCGCGCCCACAAGCACTGCGTCGAGCATGGTGGCGCTGCCGGAATCCTTTTTTCCGTGACGCATCCGATCGCTGAAAAACAGAATCAGACCCGTCGCAAGCAGCGCAAAGCCGATGAAAAATGTGTTGGAATACAGCAGTTCCACCCGATCCTTGACCGGCAGCACCAGCACCAGCGGCAGTGTGGCGAGAATCAGCATCAAAATCATGCGCCGCGCGGGAATATCCGCTTTTTCGCCGTGCGGCAGTCTGCGCAGGTGCACCATCGCGAGAAATTCCCGCACCAGCGCCACAATGTCCTTCCAATATGCCACAAACACTGCCACAAGTGTCCCCAGATGCAGCAGAACCTCAAACAGCAGCGAGGACTCCTCGGCTGACGTCAGGCCGAAAAAGCTCTGAAAAATCGAAAGATGGCCAGAGCTGGAAATCGGCAAAAATTCTGCAATGCCCTGAATGAGTCCCAGCAAAATGGCGGAAAAATATGTCATGGTATGCCTCCAAATCAAGCGATGTTTATTCAATATTTGATTCTATCACATTTTTGGCAAAAATTCCAGTCCTACCGCTGCGGCTGCGTTTTCCGCTTGCGAATCATTTGATAAAGGCACTCCAGTGCGTCGCCAAGGCCGCCGATGCGGTCGATCAGGCCGCAGGCCACCGCCTGCCTGCCATAGATCACCGTGCCAATATCTGTGGCAAGCTCGTCCGGCGCCATCATATACTCCAGAAACTGTGCCTTGGAGATATTGGAGTGCTTCACCACAAATTCGACGATCTGATTTTGAATGCGGGTAAAATACTGATACGTCTGCGGCGCACCCACAATGACGCCGGTCATGCGAACCGGATGAATGGTCATGCCTGCAGACGGCACAATAAAGCTGCGGCGCGCGGAAACAGCCAGCGGCACGCCGATGGAATGTCCGCCGCCCAGCACAAGGGAAACCGTCGGCTTTCGCATGCCGGCAACCATTTCCGCAATACCGAGTCCCGCTTCAATATCGCCGCCCACGGTGTTGAGCAGCAAAAGCAGTCCGTCCACCGATTCCGATTCCTCGACCGCCGCCAAAAGCGGCATCACATGCTCATATTTTGTGGTTTTGACCGTAGGCGGCTGCACCTGATGTCCCTCAATCTGACCGGCAACGGTGAGCGTATAGATCGTCCCATGCCGGGTTGTGGTAAGCGCGCTGCCGAAATCGTTGATTTGCTCGCGCTGCTGCTCGTCCTGCTCCGCAGAAGTGTCATATTGTTCGTTCAAGGTCATTCCTCCTCATTGCGTTAGTATGGGCAATTGGAGGAAAAAGATTCACAGGATCGGCCAGCCGTCCCCATCCAGACGAATCACAAAATAGGTTTTCCCGTTGATCTTGGTCGGGTGAAAAAAGCAAAACAGCGGCACCATTTCAAGCGGCGTTTCCGGTTCATAGGCAATGGCCACCTCTTTGCACGCGCCTGCCATCCGGGAAAGCGCGTTGCGGCAGGCATAGCCCTGGATGGTTCCCTGCCATGGCTGCCAGACATTCTCGTCCCCGGTCAAAAACGCGTCTGTGATCTGCTCGGGCGAAAATCTGGAAGCCGGAACGCGCCACTGTCCCGCAATGGAGCCGTCCGGCTGCGGCAGCAGCACGCCAAGCGTGCGCGCAGTGCCACGCAGCATGACCCCGCCGCGCAAAACAGCGCCGGACGGCACACGCGCGCGCAGCGACGCGCGCCAGTACAGGCCATCCGGCGTGAACTTCGCCGTCCCGACCGGCGAACCGGCATACGCGATCGGAAATTCATAATCCATAAAAAATCAGCCTCCCACAAATTTATATGCAGGAGGCTGACGCCATACGCTTCGTTATTTCATCAAGATCTTTGCCGCATCTGTGGCCGAAAGGGTGCAATCGGCCGACGCAACATACAAATGGTTCTCTTTCAGCGCAGCGCCGGAGGAAACCGCCGCGCCCGCCGTTGTGTCGGAAAGGCCCGTGCCGGACGCCGCAGCCGCGCCGCTTACCATCAGCAGCTGTGTTCCTGCCGCAATGGCTCGGGTTTCACCGGCGGAAAGGGAAACCGTTTTGTACGCCGATTCGGCATTGGCCGCAGCCGCAGTGCCGGAAAGATTTGATGTAAACGCTGTTACTCTTGCCGCAAGACTTTTATCCAGCGAAGCCGCCTGCTGAGAAACCTCAGAGGTGACAGCACTGACGACGGAGGTTTTGAAGGTGCCGTTGAGATAACTCAGCGTTACGAGCGGGTCGCCGGAGGTGCCGGCGCCGGCAGCCATTGCCGCCATGCCCGCAACCGCCGCAATTACCAGTGCGGTGATCGCTGCTCTGATCAGTGTTCGTTTGCCGGACATATGTGTCTGCTCCTTTATACGTTTTTTCTGATTATACGTCAAAATACTCAATCGTGCAAGCCAAAACTGACTGCGATCGCAGAATCTATCTGATTCATCATGGTATCATCGACCCTGCCCATATGCTCACGAAGCCGTTTCTTGTCAATGGTTCGGATTTGCTCAAGCAAAACAATGGAGTCTTTTGTCAGTCCGACGCTCGGTCCATTGATCGCAATATGGGTCGGAAGCGGCGCTTTCCGGGTCTGGCTCGTAATGGCCGCCGCAATCACGGTTGGCGAGTGTTTGTTTCCGGTGTCATTCTGCACAATGAGAACCGGGCGGGTTCCGCCCTGCTCTGAGCCGACCACCGGGCTAAGGTCAGCATAATAAATATCGCCGCGTCTCACATTGGTATCCATGTTGTCACACTCCGGGGATTCAAGATTACCAGATATAATCTGGCATAGCTTATTGTCCCACGCAGTCGCGGCATTTATACCGCTCGGAGGCTCCATTTCATTCTATGCCGCTTCGGTCAAGCCTTACACAATATATCGCAATAAATCTATTTGTTTTCCGCCCTCCATGTAAAGGCGCGGCACGCGCTTGCTGATGCCGCAGATGATCTCATAGGGAATGGTGCCCACCCGCTCGGCCAGCTCATAGCAGCGCACTGTTTCATCGCCGTCTGTTCCAAGGATGGTCACCGTGTCGCCCACCGCCGCCTCCGGCACGTCCGTCACGTCGATCATGCACAAGTCCATGCAGATTCTTCCAACCACCGGCACGCGGCGGCCATGGAGCAGTACTGTTGTTCCAACGGACAGGCGGCGCAGAAATCCGTCGGCATAGCCCACCGGCAGTACCGCAATGGACCGCGGCGATGGCGTGGTATAGATGCGGTCATAGCTCACCGGGATACCTGCCGGGAAGGACTTAATCTGCGCAATGGACGAAAGCAGCGAAAAGGTCGGACGCAGATCCGCGCAGCCGCGCAGGTCGCCGGACGGAAAAATGCCATAACAGGCGATTCCCGCGCGCACCATATCCAGCGCGAACTCCGGATACTGCAAAATGGCGGCTGAATTGGCATGGTGACGGATGCGGAACGTAACGCCGCGTGCTTGCAGGGCATCCAGCGTATCCATAAAGCGCTGAAATTGCAGCCGGGTATAGGCAACATCCGCTTCTTTTCGGCTGTCCGCCACGGAAAAATGGGCAAACACGCCCTCCAGATCCAGCTGCGGCAGCTTGGAAATCGACACGATCTCATCCAGCGTTTCCGGGCGATCATAAGCGAAAAAGCCCAGCCGCGACATCCCGGTGTCCAGCTTGATGTGCGCCTTCAGCGTCAATCCGGTTCCCTGCAGCGCGCAGCTGAGCGCCTGGGCGTATTCCAGAGAATTAATCTCCTGCGTGAAATTGTATTTTGCCATCGCGCCGGCAAATTCCGGTGGCGTATAACCCAAAATCAGCACCGGAACGGTAATGCCGCCGCGGCGCAGCTGCACCGCCTCCTCCATCTCCGAAACCGCCAGATAGTCCGCGCCGAGGCGCTCGAGCTTACGTCCCACCGCAACCGCGCCGTGACCATAAGCGTCCGCCTTCACGATGCCGAGGAATTTGCATTGCTCCGGCAGCATGCCGCGCAGCATATGATAGTTATGTTCCAAATTGTCCAGGGACACTTCGACCCAGGTTCTTCTCATGTATTCCATGGTAAAAATCCTCACATTGTTTCTTCCAAAAAATTCGATAGATCCGCTGTCAGCACAATATCGCCCTGATAGCTGATTTCCGCATACACGGGGATCTGTTCGTCAAACCAGCAGCGCACCAGCAGCTCTTCCGCCTCGTAGCCCTTTCGGTAGGCCACCAGCCATTTTCCGTCGTCCTCACCGGACGAATCAATATAGCCGCTCGTCCAGCAGGCGTTCAAAATGGAAGGCAGGCAAATCGGCGCGACAAAGCCGTCTGCCATGGTTCCAAATTCCAGACTGACGTCCGGATAGCGCACGTGCACGCAATCGGCATCCACCGTGGCCGCAATTCCGGCAATCTCCTCCGGCGCGGCTACCGTGACGTCGGTTTCGCCGCCCGGCGCACCGGAGGCATTCAGGGTAAACGCATAGACCCTGTCCCCATAGTCTGCGGAAATTTCCGCCGTATAGCTGACCGTGGAATCACCAAGCAGTTTTGTGCGAAAGTCCAGCGCTGTTTGTTTATCGCTTTTGTCCCCGCAGCCGGAAAGCAGGACAAAAGCCAGCATCATTGGTACAGCAGTTCTTGCAAGCCGCCGCACACGCATTCCCTCCGTTATGGCAATAGTCGCGGGATCGCCGCAATGATGTCGCCCGGCGTCATGCCGTACTGACCGATTTCTTCGGCACAGAGATCTCCTGCCGCGCCGTGCAGGCACGCAGCCGCGCGCGCCGCTTCAAAGCAGCCGAGCCCCTGTCCCAGAAACGCCGTGAGCATCCCGGCCAGCACGTCCCCGGAGCCGCCGGTCGCCATGCCGGGGTTGCCGGTCATGTTGACGCAAAGCTGCGCGCCGTCGGTCACAATGGTTCTGTGACCCTTGAGCAGTACCACCGCGCCCACGTCCTTCGCCAGTTTTTTCGCCGCCTGAAACCGATCCTGCCGCAGCAGGTCGCCGCCAAGCCGCCGAAATTCGCCATCATGCGGCGTCAAAACGACCGGACAGGCCGCGCCGCGCAGTACATCTATATGGTTTTCCAGTGCGTTTATGCCGTCCGCGTCCAGCACAACCGGACATTGCCCCGCGCCGGAGAGCACCGCGCGGACAATCCGCAAAAGGCTTGCGCCGCGGCCAAGGCCAGGGCCTAGCAGGCAGGCGTCCATATCGCCCAGTCTGCGCAAAATCTCCGGGATCGCCGCCGCGCCAAGGCATCCGTCCTCCTCGGGCAGCGGAAATACCATCACCGCATCCAGCTTGGCCGCCAAAATCGGATAAATACTCTGCGGCACACCCAGCGAAATCAGTCCTGCGCCCGCGCGCAGCGCCGCTTTCGCGGCCATCGCCGCCGCGCCGGTCAGCCCCACGCTGCCGCAAAGCAGCAGCAGCTTTCCAAAGTCGCCCTTGTGCGCGTCCGCGCGCCGCTTGGGAAGCAGCGATGCAATATCCTGCGGCCATGTGAGCGCGCCAAGCGATTTGACCTGCTCACGCG
>JAQUZL010000081.1 GCA_028691385.1 Oscillospiraceae bacterium | reverse complement strand
CGGGATTTCCGGCTATCTTGGCATCTCCGCAGAGGAATATGGCGAGCCGGTGGAATCCTGACTGCCGCCGCACGGCTTTTCACACTTTGTCGCGGCGCTGGATGCGCCGCCATGATATTTCACAGAAACATAGGGAGGAAATGATTATGAATATTATTGTATTATCCGGCAGCCCCCATCAAAACGGTGCCTCTTCCGCACTGGTGCGGGAGTTCATCCGCGGCGCGCAGGACGCAGGGCACACCGTTGAGCGCTTCAACGCCGCCTTTGCCAACGTGGGCGGCTGCAAGGCCTGCAATTACTGCAAAACGGCCGGTTCGTGCATTCAGCAGGACGATATGACCATGCTCTATCCCAAGCTGGAAGCAGCCGAGCTGGTTGTGTTTGCCACACCGCTCTATTACTTCACATTTTCCGCCCAGCTCAAGGCGGTCATTGACCGGTTTTATGCCGATCCGGCGCTCAAAAACGGTAAAAAAGCCATGCTGTTTGTCACTGCCGCCGGCAGCGCGACCAAGGCCATCGAAGCGACCTATGAAACCATGTGCGGATTTCTCAAGTGGTCCGACGCCGGCCGCTTGATTGCCGGCAACTGCCCGGATGCTGCGGCGCTTGGCAGCCACCCCCAGCAGGCCTACGAAATGGGCGCTGCGCTATAACGCAAAAGAGGACGGAATCGCAGCTGCGATTCCGTCCTCGGTCTGTTATCGTCCGGTATAATAGTCCGCCGTTCTGGTTACAAACATATTGTCCATAGATGCGCTGATGACGTTTGCAAGCACATTGGTTTGCTGCTGCGGCGCTTCGACCGCCATGCGTGCAAGCGCCGGCGTCACCGCGAAGCTGTCGCCGCCGTGCACGCCAATCCACATGGTAAGCGCAATGGCCTGTTCCACGGAAACGCTGCCGCTGTCCGCGTTCGGGCTGGCCGGAACGACCAATGCGTTTGCGCCAAGAAAGATCTGATCCGCATCCTCGTCCACTTCCAAACCCAGCAGCGACTGGCCGTCGCCGCCCATCAGATCCGCCGCGCCGCGCAGCAGGTTGGTTGCCAGCGTCCAGGACACCGGCGCGTCCGCATTCAGTCCCGCAGCTGCCAGACCCATGTCCGCCGCAGCGGTGCAGGGATCCTGCTCTGCGTCCAGCGCCAGCCCGGTTTGGGCTGCAATCTGTTTTTCCAGCATCGCGCAAAAATCGGCTGCGGTCACACTGGTCTGATAGCCGTCCGCCACAATCGCGACGCCGTCATTTTGCGCCTGCAACACCGCCTCGTCCGCCCATGCGCTGCGCTGATGCGCGGCGGGCAGCATGGCTTCCGGCACGCCGGAGGTGGATTTCAGGGTGAAGCATTCATAATAGCGGCTGGGCCAGGCAATCTGGCGGTCAACGCCGGCATTGCCGTTCCAGCGCCAGTTCTGCTCAAAGACGGTGATGACGCCCGTGGCGGGGTCATAGCTTTTGACCAGCGCCCAATGATTGTATCCACGCCCCCGCGCGCCGGCCGAGCCATAGAGAATATCGCCGGTTTTCGGCACTTCGGTTTCCTCCAGCCAGTACTCGCTGGAGGCAGCACCGTCAACCTTCACATAGGGATTCGCGTGAAACTGAATCTCCATGCCGTAAACCTGCTCATAATAGCGGGAAACAAGATCCACGCAGTACAGCGTCGGACCGTACAGATTGTACATTGCGTCCACCCCATTCAGGGAATCCGCCACAAAACCGTCCTGCGTAATCTTCTCATATGTAAGGGCAAGCGACTCTCCCGCCGCCGTAGCGGTCGAGCAAAGCACTGCCATGCAAAGCATTGCAACCAAAAAACGTTTGAAAAATCGCATGGGCATCATCCATCCTTTCGGTATCACGAAACTCATTTTACATGATTGTAACTGAATTGTCAAACGTTTTGTTTCCGGTTTGTAATTATTGCAAAGTTCGACCTGTAAAAAAAGATGGCATTCCCATGAAAAAGCCGGTATACTGAAAGAAAGAATCGTTTTCGGAGGAAAAAATCCATGTCAGACTATTTTGATTTGCAGCTGGACGCCAAGGCCGTGGGCGCGGTCAGCTCCCTTGGGCTTGCCCACGTGGGCGACGCCGTATTCGAACTGATGGTGCGCAGCCATCTCTGCGCCACAGGCCGCGCCAGTACCCAGAACATGCATCGCCTCACCGTCCGCTATGTGAGCGCGCCCGCCCAGTCCGCCGCGGTGGCACGCATTTTACCGCTGCTCGACGAGGAAGAACAGGGCTATTATCGCCGTGGGCGCAACGCGCACGTGCACACCATCCCAAAGCACGCAACGCAGGGGGAATATTCCCGCGCTACCGGATTGGAAGCGCTGTTCGGCGCGCTTTATCTTTTGGGTCGCAAGCAGCGGCTGAGCGCGCTTTTTGACGCCGTAATGGAGGAAGAACATGCCGTTTGACGCAGTCCTGCTGCGCGGTGTCCGCGAGGAGCTGGCAAGCGCGGCCATCGGCGCGCGCGTGGACAAGATTCACCAGCCGGAGCCGGGCACGGTTTTACTGTACCTGCGCTCGTACCGCACCGCAATGAAGTTGCTCATCTCCGGCAGCCCCAACCGCGCGCGCATCCATTTCACCGAAACCGCAGGCGAAAATCCGCAGCAGCCGCCCATGTTTTGCATGCTGCTGCGCAAATATCTGCTGGGCGGCAAACTGCTTTCCATTCGTCAGCCCTCCATGGAGCGGCTGCTGGATCTCACCTTGGAATGCACCGATGAGATGGGCGAGCTTGTAACCCGGCATTTGATTTTTGAGGTGATGGGGCGCAACTCCAACCTGATTCTCACAGGCCCGGATGGGCGCATCACCGACTGCCTGCGCCGGGTGGACTATGAGATGTCCGAGCAGCGGCAGGTGCTGCCGGGTCTATACTACCATGAGCCGCCCAGGCAGGAAAAATGCGACCCGCTGGAAGAGCCTGCGCAAACACGCCTTGCAGCGCTGCACGCCGTGGCGCACAGCGTGCGCGCGGACGAATGGCTGCTCGGCCGCTATGCGGGGCTTTCCCCGCTTATCTGCCGGGAGCTTGTGAGCCAGTTTGGCGGCGAGGATGACATTTTTCTTTGGCCGGCAGCGCGCCGCGACGCGTTTGCCGCGCACCTTAGCGCTGCCTTTGACGCCATTCGCGCAGACGCCTTTGCGCCGACCATGCTGCTGCGGGACGGAAAGCCGACAGATTTCACCTACTGCGCCATCGGCCAGTATGGCGACTATCTGGCGCAAGCATCCTACCCCACCTTTTCCGCGCTCCTCGACGCGTTTTACGCCCAGCGCGACCGCACCGAGCGGATGCGGCAAAAAACGCAGGTGGTTCATAAGGCAGTGTCCAATCTGCACGCGCGCACTGCGCGCAAGCTTGCGCTGCAGCGCAAGGAGCTGGAAAAGACAAAAGACCGCGACACCCTGCGCCAGTACGGCGATCTGGTCACGGCCAACCTCTATCGCATAACGCGTGGGCAAACGCAGCTTACCACGGAAAACTTTTATGACCCCGACCAGCGCCCGGTCACCATCGCGCTGTCCGCGCTGCTGTCCCCGCAGCAAAACGCCGCGCATTATTATAAGGAATACACCAAGGCCAAAAACGCAGAAAAATTCCTTACCGAGCAGATTGCCAAAGCCGAGCAGGAGCTGGATTATCTTTCGAGCATCCTTGAGGAGCTTGGCCGGGCGGAAACAGAAAAGGACGTGGGCGAAATTCGGCAGGAGCTGATTACCGGCGGCTATCTCCGGGAGACGGGCGGTCGGAAGCGGATGTACCAAGCGCCGTCAAAGCCGATGGAGTTCCGCTCTTCCGACGGCTTTGCCATTTATGTTGGCCGCAACAACGTACAAAACGACAAGCTGACGCTGAAAACCGCAGGCCGGTTCGACCTCTGGCTGCATACGCAGAAAATTCACGGCAGTCACGTTATTGTCGCAAGCGGCGGCGCGGAGGTGCCCGCGCGCACCGTCACAGAGGCTGCCATGCTGGCCGCCTACTACTCGCAGGCGCGCCAGAGCGCCAACGTGCCGGTGGACTACACCCAGGTGAAAAACGTGAAAAAGCCGAGCGGCGCCAAGCCCGGCATGGTGATTTATAATTTTTACAACACCGCCTACGTCACGCCGGATGCGGCGCTGTGCGAGGCGCTGAAAAAATGACCGAAAAATACGCCGCGATCCGAAAGCGCTCGGATCGCGGCGTGTTTTCATCTTGTGATCAGCTGCTCCACCTCGCGCGTCCTGCCAAACAGGGCGCATGCGCCGTCGTGCGGACTTTGCAGCATCACGCTTTCCCGCAGCGCCCGAAACAGCGGCGAGCGCAGCGCCGCTGCCAGCCCGACTGCCGCCACGTTGGCGTCGGAAACCGGGGAAAACGGACATGGCTCGGCCCCGCCCGCAGCATTGATGTGAAAAAATCCCCGCCCCGCCGCAAGGCAGCCGCCGGTTTGCAGCTCATCGCCCGGGAACGCGAGGGTGAGCAGCGCATCGTCCCGGCTGCGCAGCTGCGAGAGCCTTGCTTGCAGGTAGGCGCGTTCCGCCGCGCCCGGCGCAAGATCGCGCGTCTTGTCGGTGACCGGCTCATAGTCCACATAGATCACCAGCTTGCAGCCCTTGTCCGCCAGCGCGCGCAAAAACGCGTCAGCGGTGACCTCTTGCAGATTCTCGGTGGTCACTGTGATGGAAGCGCCGAAAAAGATGCGCTTTTCCTGCAGCTTGTTCATGGCTGTTTCCAGCAGCGAATAGACGCCCGCGCCCCGCCGCTGCTCTGTGCGCGCCGCGCCGCCCTCCAGGCTCAGCACCGGAATCAGGTTGCGGCAGTCATCGAGCAGCGCAAGCTGCGCCTGCTGCAGCAGCGTCCCGTTGGTGAACACCGGAAAGACAATTTTCCGCGTCATGGCCGCCTGCTCCAACACGCCCATGCGCAGCATCGGCTCTCCGCCGGCCAGCAGAATAAAGCCCACACCCAGCGCCTGCGCCTCGGCAAAAATCGCACCCCATTGCGCGTCGGTCAGCGCACGCGCCATCTCGCTGTCGCCGCAGGTTTGTCCGGCACGCGCGTAGCACCCGGCGCAATGCAGGTTGCACTGCGCCGTGATGCTGGCAATGAGGAACGGCGGAATCGGCGCGCCGCACTGCGCCGCTTTCTTCCGCTTTTGCGCCGCGCCCCGGCTTGCGGCGGCATACTGCGCCAAAAACAGGCTCTGCTTTGGATTTTTCAGCGCCTGCTTTCTCGCCTGCCGGATGATTTTTTCCACACTGTCTGTGAGAGATTGTTCCAACGACTCCATTGTGCGCCTTTCTGCGGTCATGCCGCGCCATTTTTTCTTAGCATAAGCAAAAAACAGCGCCGCGTCAACTTTTTTATTGCGCCAAAAAGGGCATCGGAATCCCGATGCCCTTTTCCGCTTTGCGGATCACGCCATCCGTCTGCTGTAAAATCGGACGGAAAGCCAGATGGAACCGATGTTGCTCACGATTGCAGCCATCGCCAGCCACCACGTCAGCTGCAGCGCGCTCGTCCCGGATACAGCGCTTGCCACGCCGGTTGCCAGCGATGCGCCGCCAACCGCCACCACGACCACAATCAGAACAAAGGCCATTCTGCCCTTTTCCACGCCAAAGCGGAACACCAGCGGCAGCACCAGCGCCATGATGAGCAAGCCCACGCACAGGCTGGTGAGAGAAAGGATCAGGCCGCCGCGCACAAAGACCTTGGCAATGGCGCTGATGAGCGCCGCACCGGCGACGAAGCCATAGCCCAGCACATATTTGGACGTCACGATCTGCTTGACCGAATAGGGCATCATTGCCGCGAGGGAGTCCCACTTGCTGCGCTCGTCATAGGCAATCGCCGTGAACGGCATCATCGCCGCATAGACCGTGGCGAAGGTGGTCATGGAATACCCCGGCATCACCGCAAAGACGACCAGCAACAGCAAAAAGATGCGCATTTGGCGCGTCAAAACGTAAATATCCTTCCACACCAGCGCTTTCATGCAGCCTTCTCCCCTTTCACCAGAAACAAAATTATATCCTCAATGGTCGGTTTTTCCAGCGACAGCGCGGCTGGCGCGGCTGCGCGGCGCACCAGTGCGCGCACGCCGCCATAGGCTAAGTGCTCCACGCCCGCAACCGCCTCCGCGCGCAGCGCGGCAAACTGCTCGGCTGTGCCGGAGAACAGGCCATAGCGCTCCAGCAGCCGGTCTTTTTCCTCGCTGACGACCAGCTTGCCCTGATGTAAAAACGCAATGTAGTCGCAGAGCTTTTCCAAATCACTGAGAATGTGGGATGAAATCAGAATGGAGTGGTTCGGCTGGCTGACAAAATCGCGAAACAGCTCCAAAATCTCGTTGCGAACGATGGTATCCAGACCCGCCGTGGCCTCGTCCAGCACCAATAGCCGCGGCGCATGGGACAGCGCCACCGCGATGGCCAGCTTCATGGTCATGCCGCGGGAATAGTCCTTGAACTGCTTTTTGCGCGGCAGCTGGAATCGATCCAGAAAACCCGCATACTGCGCCGCGTCCCAGCGCGTATAGGTCGACGCCATGATTTTGCCCACCTGCACCGCATCCATGACCTCCGGAAAATAGGCCTCGTCCAGCACCACGCCCACGTCCTGCTTGACCGCAAGAAATTCCGGCGCGTTGACGTCGATGCCAAGCACGGAAAGATTGCCGCTGTCCGCGCGCAGCGCGTGCATCAAAAGGCGAATGGTGGTGGATTTTCCCGCGCCATTTTCGCCGATCAGGCCGCAAATTGTGCCCTCTGGCACCGTCAACGACAGATCCTGAATGGAAAAATCTCCAAATGCTTTGTTCACATGGGATAGTTCAATGGCATTCATTGCAATTCCTCCTCAAAAATCAGGCGCGCCATGTCCAGTGTTTCCTGCAGGCTCAAACCGCATCGTGCGGCAAGCGCCCGGGCTTGTTCCAGGTGCGCCTCCAGCTGCCGCAGCTGCCCCTCACGCACCAGACGCAGATCTTTCTCGGCCACAAAGCTGCCCTTACCCGCCACCGTGCTGAGAAAGCCCTCGGCTTCCAGCTCGTCATAGGCGCGCTTGGTGGTGATGACGGAAATCTTCAAATCTCTTGCCAGTGCGCGGATGGACGGCAGCGCGTCGCCGGGCGACAACTGCCCGGACAGAATCATGGCCTTGATTTGATTTGCGATCTGCTCATAGATCGGTTGGTTATCAAAGTTGCGTATGATGATCTCCATGGCGTTCGCTCCATTCATACTGTATATAAACAGTATACACAGTATGCACAGTTTGTCAATGCCTTTTCAAAATTTCAGTGATTTTTGACCGCTGTTTTTCGCGCAGTGGCGCTTCATCCGTTTTTAGTCAGATTCTTCGTCGCTTCGCTCCTCGGAATGACAGCGGCGGGGGTGGCAGGTTTTGTCGGACGCCATGCCGAGAGGCATCGCGTCCGAGGGCGCAAAAAAAGAGGCGCTGCAAGGCAGCACCTCTTTTTATCGTTCAATTAGTCGCGGCTCTGACGCATACGAGCGAAGCAGTCGCTGCAGTAGACCGGGCGATCGGACTTCGGCTGGAACGGCACCTTGGCAACGCCGCCGCAGGAAGCGCAGGTTGCTTCAAAGTACTCTCTCGGGCCACGGGCGGCATTCTTGCGGGAGTCACGGCAAGCCTTGCAGCGCTGCGGCTCATTCTGGAAACCACGCTCAGCGTAGAATTCCTGTTCGCCGGCAGTGAAAATGAATTCAGAGCCACATTCCTTGCAGATTAAAGTTTTATCTTGGTACATTTGGTTTTCCTCTCTTTTACTCAGTGATTGCCCTAGTGGAATGCCATCCAATTACTTGTTGATCAGTCGCACCCGGGTGGTTTATATCGCGAATGGCACAGCCATAATCGCCGGAAAGAACGCAGCGGGGAAACAATCGCGATTCTTTCCCTTTTGCACTTCCTATTATATACGCTGGATTTCGTTTTTGTCAATAGTAAATGAAAGTTTTTTAATTTTTTGCTACAATTTGTGAATTTTCTACCATCTTCGCCACGTCTTTTGCGACCGTTTGTGCGGTTTCCGCGTCCGCAGACTCCACCATCACACGAATGAGCGCTTCCGTGCCGGATGGGCGCACCAAAATGCGGCCGTCGCCATGCAGGCGCGCTTCTCCCTCGGCAATGATCTGCTGCATTTCGCTCGACGCGATGAGCGCGGCCTTGGCATCATTGGAAACAGGCCCTTTGACGTTGATGAGCACCTGCGGGTAGCGCGGAATCTCTGCGCAAAGTCCCGAAAGCGTCTTGGTGCACTTGCACAAAATGCGCAGCAGCTGCAGCGCCGCCAGCTCGCCGTCGCCGGTGGTCATATGGTTCAGGAAGATGATATGGCCGGACTGCTCGCCGCCCAGCACCATCTTTTCCTTCTGCATCAGCTCTAACACGTTGCGGTCGCCCACTGCCGCGCTGAGTACCTTAAAATTGTGCGCAGCGGCATATTTGTGCAGGCCAAGATTGGACATCACCGTGGCCACAAAGCCGCCGTTCGGCAGCTTTCCCTGCTGGCGCAGCTCGGTTGCGCAGATGGCCATAATCTTGTCGCCGTCCACCTCTTCGCCGTTTTCGTCCACGGCAAGGCAGCGATCGGCGTCGCCGTCGAAGGCAAGGCCGAGGTCATAGCTGCCGGCCACCACGCTCTGGGAAAGGCTCTTGAGATGGGTCGAGCCGCACTCCCGGTTGATATTGGTGCCGTCTGGCGTATTGTGGATGAAATCCGTGGTGATTTCAAACCGGCGGAACAGATCCGCCGCGGTGGCGGACGACGCGCCGTTGGCGCAGTCGATCAGCACGCGCTTGCCCGCCAGCCCCTCCGGGACGGTGGAAGCAAGGTGCACGATATACAGCTCTTTTTGCCCCGCGCCGGAGACGATGCGTCCCAGCTTACCGTGGGTCTTGAGTGGCAGCGCTTCCCCAGAAAGGATCAGCGATTCGATTTTCTCTTCCAGGGCGTCGCTGAGCTTAAAGCCCTCGCCGGAAAAAATCTTGATGCCGTTGTGCTCAAACGGATTGTGGGACGCCGAAATCACAATACCAGCGCTGGCCTGATTGTGCACCGTGAGATAGGCGACCGCCGGCGTCGGGATGACGCCAAGGCTCATCACGTTTGCGCCGCAGGCAAGCAAGCCCGCCGTCATGGCGTTTTCCAGCAGATCCGACGAGATGCGGGTATCCTTGCCGATGAGCACCAGCGGCTTGCCGCGTCCCTCCTCGGTCATTGCGATGGCCACAGCCTGTCCGACCCGATACGCAAGCGGACAATCCAGCGTTTCATTGACCACGCCCCGGATGACGTC
>JAQUZL010000080.1 GCA_028691385.1 Oscillospiraceae bacterium | reverse complement strand
GGGGCCTGTGCAAAAACGTAAATCGTACGCTATCCGTGTGCTACACCCGGTTTTTCACGCGGCATGAAATCTGCGTGTTCACGCCGGATCTCGCTTACACGTTGCTGGAAAATCCCTTTTCCGTCAGCGGCGGCCGGTGCGACGTGCGGGTGCATCTGCCCTGCGGGCTGCGGTACCGGGTGCGCGGTGCGCTGCAATATCTGGCGCGGGAGATTCCGTTCACGCTTTGAACGGGGCCCCGCGCTTTTTTGGGCCGCCCCACAAAGGCCGGTGCATAACGCCGGCGCTTTCGGCGCCGGTTGCCTGTTCTTCACCGTCGGCAGACTTTCCCGCCTGTTTGCTCCGGACGGGTCTGCCTTTTGTGAGCCGTTCAGAAATGAGGCCTGTTTTATTTTCATCATGGAAAGAAGCTGATTCTTTTGTATCAAGCGGTACTATTCGATCTCGACGGCACGCTGCTGGACACCATCGGCGACCTTGCGGCCGCAGCCAATCATACGCTGGCTGCAATGGGCTTTGCGCCCCACAGCGTGGCGGAGTACAAATATATGGTGGGGAACGGCATTCCCAAGCTGATCGAACGCTTTCTGCCGCCGGAGCACCGGGACAGCGCTGCGCAGGCGCGGGCGGCACAGCTGTTTTTCTCTTATTACGACGCGCATAAGGAGGACACCACGGCCCCGTATCCGGGCATTTCCGCCCTGCTTTCCGCGCTGCGCGGGGCGGGCGTAAGGCTGGGCGTTGTCTCCAACAAGGAGGATGCCCTCACAAAAAGCGTCATCGCCCACTACTTTCCCGGTGCGTTTGACAGTGTGGCGGGCCATACACTGGGCACACCCACAAAGCCGGACCCGCATCTGGTGAACGCCATGCGCGCCGCCTTTGGCCTTGCAAAGCCGCAGGTGCTGTATGTTGGGGACAGCGGCGTGGACATCGAAACTGCCCGCAACGCAGGGCTGGCGGGCTGCGGCGTGCTGTGGGGATTTCGCACACAGGAGGAGCTGTGCGCCGCGGGCGCGGCGTATATCGCCCGCAGCCCGGAGGATATCCGGACACTGGTTTTGGGTACATAGGGCTTGACGCTGCGCACTTGTCAGCCGTGTCGCAGCGTGGATTTTAATTTTTATAATTTGACCGCAGAGAAAAAGCAAACTGCTGATTTTTCGTGCAGCGGTCATACTTTTCCGGCATTGCCGGAGGCCGTCCGCTCCGCGGCGCACTCCCGGACAGGCCCACGGCGCTCGTCCTCACAGCTTCCTTTGTTTATCGGGAAAAGACAGAGTGCCGGTGCAGCGCAAAAAACGTTTTGAAGGCGTTTTGGGCTGCGGACAGCTGAACAAGCCTTTCCATCCCGCCGGATGCGTCCTGCATCCGGCGGGATTTTTTCTTGGCGCTTTCGAAAGGGGAACATCGCCGCGGTCACTCCGCGCCTTGGCTGCATACAATGGGATGACGGTGATTCACCGTCTTGCGGCATATCAATATCAAACAGGAGGCATTGACCATGGAACTGCAACACAGTCAGACGTGGAAAAATTTGCAGACCGCATTTTCGGGCGAGCTGCACGCTTGTGCAAAATACAAGATCTACGCATTGCGTGCGCGGGAAGACGGCTATGAGCAAATGGGGAATATTTTTGACGAAACCTCCCGCAATGAGCAGGAGCACGCGGAGATTTGGCTCAAACAGCTTTCCGGCGGCGAAGTGCCCGGCACACTGGAAAACCTGCGGGACGCGGCAGCAGGGGAGCACTATGAGTGGACGCAGATGTACGCCGAATTCGCCCGGACGGCGCGCTGCGAGGGATTTGAAGAGCTGGCCGAGCTGTTCACCCGCGTAGGCAACATCGAAAAAACGCACGAGCAACGCTACAACAAGCTGGCCACCAACATCGAGGAAGACCAGGTTTTTTGTAAGGGGCGCCCCACCGTGTGGGTATGTATGGTGTGCGGCAACGTGACGTACGCTACATGCTCGCCGGAAGTATGCCCTGTATGCGGGCATCTGCAAAGCTTTACAGAGATCAAGGCAGAAAACTATTGAACAAAGAAGACCGGCAAGCACACAACTTGCCGGTCTTCTTTTGTTTTAATGACACACCGGTATGAGAAAAAGCCCCGCCGAAGCGGGGCTTTTAAAATGGAGCAAGCTTCATTTCGATGTATGTTGCCTACACGAAAAAATATGCGTTTTTGTGCGGACAAGCACAATCCTTTGGCAAAAGAAAAGCGGCAGGGCATAATCGCCCCACCGCAGGTGGTGACCCGACCGGGAATTGAACCCGGGATACCGCCGTGAAAGGGCGATGTCTTAACCTCTTGACCATCGGGCCGCAATACAGGATTTTGCTGAATCTTGCCAAAGCCTCACACCCGCCGCGATTGCAGCAAGTACCCCGCAACTTTCAGCAAAACCCTGTAATGTGGTAGCGGTAACTGGATTCGAACCGGTGACACTTCGGGTATGAACCGAATGCTCTAGCCAACTGAGCTATACCGCCACAAATAACCACAGAAAAGTGGTGCATTTGATATTATATAGAAAAGGCGCTCTGTTGTCAAGCATTTTGACGCAATTTCCCGCAGTTCTCTGCCGTTTTTCCCGCTCCACTTTCCTAGCGTGCCCTGCACCAAACAAAATCATTCTTTTGTTGCTTTTTGGAGGATCAAAAACACATATCTTATAAAAACACCCTCGGTTTTTTATGCAAAAAAGCGAGGGTGTTTCCATTATTTTACATTTACGCTTTTTCTAATTCTGCTTTCCCGCCCATGTAGGGACGCAGCACCTCAGGGATGCGCACGCTGCCGTCTGCGCTCAGATTATTTTCCAGGAACGCGATAAGCATGCGGGGCGGAGCCACACAGGTATTGTTCAAGGTGTGCGGCAGATAATTCTTTCCATCCTCGCCCTTAATGCGAATTTTCAGGCGGCGACTCTGCGCTTCGCCCAGATTGGAGCAGCTGCACACCTCGAAATACTTTTGCTGGCGCGGGCTCCAGGCCTCGATATCACAGCTTTTCACCTTCAGGTCAGCCAGGTCTCCGGAGCAGCACTCCAACTGGCGCACCGGGATATCCAGGCTGCGGAACAGCTCGACGCTGTTGCGCCACAGCTTTTCATACCACTCCATGCTGTCCTCCGGCTTGCAAAGCACAATCATCTCCTGCTTTTCAAACTGATGGATACGATAAACACCGCGCTCCTCCAGGCCGTGGGCGCCTTTTTCCTTGCGGAAGCAGGGGGAATAGCTGGTCAGTGTGAGCGGAAGCTGGCTTTCGGGGATCATCTGGTCCACAAAACGGCCGATCATTGTGTGCTCGGACGTCCCGATGAGGTAAAGATCCTCACCTTCAATTTTGTACATCATGGCGTCCATTTCGGGAAAGCTCATCACGCCCTGTACCACGCTGCCGTGCATCATAAACGGGGGAATTACATACGTGAAGCCCTTGTCGATCATAAAATCGCGCGCATAGGCTAAAACCGCCTCGTGCAGGCGGGCAATATCCCCCAGCAAATAGTAAAACCCGTTGCCTGCCACACGGCGTGCGCCATCCAGGTCGATGCCGCCAAAGCGCTCCATAATCTCGGTGTGGTAGGGAATTTCAAAATCCGGCACCACAGGCTCGCCAAAGCGTTGAACCTCTACATTTTCGCTGTCGTCCCTGCCGATGGGAACACTCGGGTCCAGCATGTTGGGGATGACAAGCATCCGCTGGCGCACTTCCTCCTGGAGCTCCGCCTCACGCACCTCCAGCTCTTTTAAACGATCCGCCTGCTCGGTAACCTGCTTTTTCACGGCCTCGGCCTCGTCTTTTTTGCCCTGAGCCATCAGCGCGCCAATGCTTTTGGACAGTTTGTTGCGCTGTGCGCGCAGTGCGTCGCCCTCGGTGATGGCCGCGCGATATTCAGTGTCGAGTGCGATCACTTCGTCCACCAGCAGAAGTTTGCTGTCCTGAAATTTCTTTTTGATGTTTTCTTTTACAAGCTCGGGATTTTCCCGCACAAATTTAATATCCAGCATTATTGATTTCGCTCCTTTTCATATTTCCCCAACAGATTGGCAAAGGCTTTGAGCTGTTCATCAGAATAAAAGCTCACGTTCAGGCTGCCTTTGCCCTCTTTATACTGTACATGCACCTCGGTGCCCAGCGACTCTTTCAAGCTTAACTCCACCTCGCAAGGCAGGGGAGGGAGGAAAAGCTCCCGCTTGGGGCGAGGCTTTTTCGCCATTTTTTTGCAAAGCGCCTCTGCCTGACGGACATTCAAACCCTCTTTGACGATGATATCCGCGGCTTGCTGCTGGGCCTCGCGGCTTTCCAGGGAAAGAACTGCCTTGGCATGCCCGGCGGACAGCTTCCCTGTGCGCAGGTAACCCAGTGCCTTTTCCGGCAAATTCAAAAGGCGCAGACTGTTTGCCACAGCGCTGCGGCTTTTAGACAGCCGTGCTGCCGCAGCTTCCTGCGTATAATTGCACCGCTCCATGAGCTGGCGATACCCCAGCGCCTCTTCTACAGCGTCCAGATCCTCGCGCTGGAGATTCTCAATGAGCGCGATCTCCATGGCCTGGACGTCTGTGATTTCTTTGACCAACGCGGGAATCTCGGTCAGTCCCGCCAGGCGTGCGGCCCGCCACCGGCGTTCGCCCGCTACAATTATATATTCCCCTGCGGGGGAAGGGCGCACCACAATGGGCTGCAAAATGCCGTGCTCGGTGATACTGGCTGCCAATTCTGACAGCGCTGTGTCGTCAAATGCCTTGCGCGGCTGGTTTTTGTCCGGTTCAATCTCCGCAAGGCGCAGCGTACTGACGCTTTCATCGCCGCCGCCCGCGCCCGTATCCTGAAACAGGATGTCCAGACCTCTGCCGAGGCCTCCTTTTTTTGCCATGCGTTACGCACCGCCTTTCTTGTTATTTTTAATAAATTCCGCGGCCAGATAGGCATAAGCCTCCGCGCCTTTGGACGCGCCGTCATAATAATTGATGGGCGCCCCAAAGCTGGGCGCCTCCGAAAGGCGCACATTGCGGGGAATGGTCGTCTTATAGACCTTGTTTCCAAAGTATTTTTTTACTTCCTGCACAACCTGAAGCGTCAAATTCAGCCTGCCGTCATACATCGTCAACAGCACGCCCTCGATTTCAATGTAAGAATTGTACATTTTTTTGACATTTCGGATGGTATTCATCAATTCCGACAAGCCCTCCAGCGCGAAAAATTCGCACTGAATGGGAACGAGTACGGTATCGCACGCGCACAAACCGTTGAGCGTGAGCAAATCCAGAGAAGGCGGGCAGTCGATGAAGATGAATTCATAGTCATTGAGGATCGGCGTCAAAGCCTCCCGCAGACGGGATTCCCTGCGTTCCATGTTTACGAGCTCCAGTCCCGCGCCGGACAGCTGAATATTGGAAGCAATCAGGTCCACACGGTATTTTGTGTGCTGGATGGCCGCGGACGCCGGCGCTTCTCCTGTTAAAAGCTGATAAACGCTGGTCTCCACGCTACGTTTTGTCACGCCAAAACCGCTGGTGGTATTTCCCTGCGGGTCCAGATCCACAATCAGGACGTGCTTCCCCTGCGCCGCCACGCTGGACGCAAGATTGACAGCCGTCGTAGTTTTGCCCACGCCGCCCTTTTGGTTGGCCACTGCGATCACTTTTCCCAACAGTTTCCCCTCCGGTTTCATACTCGCCTGAAAAGGCCCGATTTAAGATGTGTTTTGCTTTTTTCACACCGCTGTGTCTTAGTATAGCACAGCCGCAGCGCCTTTAAAAGGTTTTTTCGGTAAAATGTTCCACGTGGAACATTTCGTCTGGTTTCGTTGGGGGAATTAAATTGTTCCACGTGGAACAATTTATAAAAAAAGCGCCTGGGGGAGGTTCCATTAGGAACCTCCCCCAGGCATTGAATGGAGAAGAAGGGGAACGCAATGATAAATGACCGCCGTACATGCTGCAATAATACAGCATACCCCACATTGGGAACGACCAGAAAATAACCTGCTCTAAATACAATTCTTAAAAGCTATTTCCACTGCACACGTATACACACGGCATCCTTTGGCTTTCGATCAATCACAGCGGTGGCCTTATATAAAATCTCTGGGCCAGCAGGGGGGAGACAAGCACCCCGTAAAAATTTTGCGTTTCTCAATCGGTAAAAATCGCTTTCAGCGTAGAGGGAAAGCGGGTTCAGTAAAAGCCTGTCTCGCTAAGTGACGGACCTGTGCGTCGGGATGCGCACAACATATTCTATGTAATCGGCCTGCTCTCATTTTTCCGCTGTGGCTGGGATGCCGCTGCCCGTCATCATTTTTACAGCACGGTCAATGGTATTTACAAAAATACGCACATCACGTACCATCACGCTGCGTTTGGGTTTGGATTTGTGGGAGAGAACCCGTTCCACCAAAGCCTCTGTCTGCTGTACGTTGTACCCCCGTTCCGCGGCGGCGCGCAGCGCTTTGGTGCGCAGCTCCGAGGTGGGCAGACGCAGCACTGCACGCGCGTGACGCTCCGTCAGATTTGCCTCGGTACAGATATCCTGCTGCTCCTGCGTCAGAGTCAACAGACGCAGCTTATTGGCCAGCGTGGGCTGTGCAATGCCCAGCCGGCGCGCGCGCGCCTCTTGGGTACAGTTCCAAAGGTTCAGCAGGTCGCGCAAAGCGCGCGCCTGTTTAAAAGGGCCAAGCTGCTCGCGCTGCAGATTTTCAAGCAAACTCAGCGCGGCGGTTTTTTCATCCTCAAAATGATAGATGATCGCAGGAATCGTCTCCATACCCGTCAGCTTGCAGGCCCGCAGACGGCGCTCCCCGGCAATCAGCTGATACCGTCCGTCCACCGTAGGGCGCACGCTGATAGGCTGCAGCAAGCCGTTTTGCAAAATGCTTACCGCCAGTTTTTTCATCTCGCTCTCATCAAACACCGTGCGCGCCTGAAAGGGCGAGGGAGTGATGTTGTCAATGGGCAGCAGCCACACCTTCGTCTGCTCGGCCGGTTTCTCTTTCGCCAAATCCGGTTCCTCCTTTGCGCGCGGGAAATACGCCGAAAAGGGAAAGAAAAAAAGCGTATCCGCGCCTACATCTTGCAACAAGACAAATTGTAGCACGGATACGCCAATATTTCCAGTTGTTTCCATTTACAGGATTCGACAACGCATTGTCATTTCAGCGGGGCTTTTGCAATTTTGCCGCCGTTTCTTGGATAAACAGGCGGAGTTTGCGATATTTTTTCATAGAGAATCAGCGTCCGGGCCGAGCCGTCGGGCAGCGCCACATGCTGACAATCCGCATATTTCCCGCCCAGCTTTGCCACCGCGCCCCGCGCGGCCTCGATCTCCTCATGTGCGTCGCCGCCCTTCATGGCGATAAATACACCGCCCACCTTCAACAGCGGCAGAGCATATTCGGCCAGCATGGGCAGTGCAGCTACCGCCCGGGCCGTGGCTACGTCAAAGGTTTCGCGCCACTGCTTGCGGGCGGCTTCCTCCGCGCGCTCCTTCGCAAATTCCGCCTCCACACCCAGCGCGCCGCAGGCATACTTCAAAAAATCAACGCGCTTGCCCGTAGGCTCCATCAGTGTCAGCTGCAACTCCGGCTTAAACAGCTTCGCCACAATGCCGGGAAAGCCCGCGCCCGTGCCCACGTCCACCATGCGTCCGCGCACCTCGGGACGAGCGGCCAGCAAAAGGCTGTCGATGAAGTGACGGTCTTCAATGCCCTCGGTATCGGTAATGGCTGTCAAGTTCACTTTTTGATTGTACTCCACCAGCAGCGCCGCGTATTCATCCAGCTTCTGCGCCACAGGGGCGGCGTCGATGCCGTAAGCGGCCGCCTTTCGGATCAAGCGATCTGTGTCGATCATCGCGTTATTCCTTTCCCGCGCTTCTGCGCCGTTTTGCCAGCTCCACCGCAAGGCAGGCGATATCCGCCGGGCCGACGCCCGGAATGCGCGCCGCCTGCCCAAGGGAGCGGGGACGGATTTTCGCCAGCTTTTCCCGTGCCTCCAAGCGCAGGCCCGTCAGCGGCGCATACGCAAAATCCGCCGGGATGGGCGTTTCCTCCTGCCGCTTCACGGCGCCGATCTGGCTCTGCTGGCGCTTGATGTACCCCTCATACTTGATCTCTGTCTCCAAACAATAGGCAATGAAGGGCGTAATATCCGGGTTTTCCGGCAGCATGCGCGCAATATCCGCATAGCGCAGTGCCGGACGCCGCAGCAGCTCTGCCGCGGCCGCGCCGCTTATGAGCAGCGGCTCGCCCTTTTCCGCAAGCACGGGGTTCGCGTCTGCCGGCCGCACGACGGTTTTCGCGAGGCGCTCGGCCTCCGCCTGCCGGACAGCCCGCCGATGATTGAACTCGGCCCAGCGCGCGTCGTCCACAAGCCCCAGTGCCCGGCCAAGCGGCGTCAACCGCTCGTCGGCGTTGTCCTGCCTCAGATACAGACGGTATTCGCTGCGGCTCGTCATCATGCGGTAGGGGTCCAGCACGCCCTTGGTCACAAGGTCGTCCACCAGCGTGCCGATGTAGCTTTCCTGCCGCTTGAGCACAACACCAAGCTCGCCGCGCACCGCGCGCGCCGCATTGATGCCCGCCAGCAGTCCCTGCGCCGCGGCCTCTTCGTAGCCCGAGGTGCCGTTGAACTGTCCCGCGCCGTATAAACCTTGAATTTCCTTGAATTCGAGCGTGGGCGCAAGGGCCGTGGGGTCCACGCAATCATACTCGATGGCATAAGCCGGGCGCATGATTTCCAGCTTTTCAAAGCCCTCGATGGTGCGGTACATCTCGTTCTGTACGGCCTCGGGCAAGCTGGAGCTCATGCCCTGCAAATACATTTCCTCGGTATTCAGCCCGCACGGCTCCACAAAAATTTGATGCCGGGGCTTTTCCGCAAAGCGCACCACCTTATCCTCAATCGAAGGGCAGTAGCGCGGGCCGATGCCCTCGATTTTGCCGCCATATAAGGGGCTGCGGTGCAGGTTCGCACGGATGACGCGGTGCGTCTCCTCGTTGGTGAAAGCGATGTAGCAATCCACCTGGTTTTTCATCTCGCCCTTGGTCAAAAAGGAAAAGGGCTGGATGCTCTCGTCACCCGGCTGGCAAACGAGCTTTGCAAAATCAATGCTGCGCCGGTGCACCCGCGCCGGGGTTCCCGTTTTGAAGCGGCGCAGCGGCGCGCCCGCGGCGCGCAGGCTCTGTGTCAGTGCACAGGCGGCGTGTTGACCGTCCGGCCCGCTGGCATAGCTGGCCTCGCCCACAAAAATGCGGCCTCCCAAATAGGTGCCCGTCGCCAGCACCACGGCCTTTGCCTCATAATACCCGCCCAGGTTTGTGCCGACGCCGCACACCGCGCCGTCTCGGATGTCCACGGTCGTGATCTCTGCCTGCTTGACCTCCAGATTTTCCGTCCGCTCCAGCAGCCGCTTCATGTAGGCGTGGTATTTGCGTCGGTCCGTTTGCACGCGCAGGGAATGGACGGCCGGGCCCTTGCCCATGTTCAGCATGCGG
>JAQUZL010000079.1 GCA_028691385.1 Oscillospiraceae bacterium | reverse complement strand
GAAACCGCTCACACAGAGAGAAATTGCAGCGCAAAGCGGCATTTCGCGCTCCTACGTATCCAGGTTGGAATCAAAGGCCCTTTCCAAGCTGCGGGAGGAGTTTGAAAAAGGAAATTCATAGGTTTTTTTGCTACGCCAAAGGGCACTTGTTTCCAAATTGCTTGAAAACGAGTGCCCTTTGAAATGATTCCTATTATTTTTGTGTGGTTACACCTTTTGCCATAGCACTGTACTATCTTCTTCGGCTATTTTTCTAGGGATGCATTTTAATGAAATTTCTATACAATTATTATAAATTAATACAGAATCATCTTTTCCAGGTTCAAGTATCTCCACATCTCCAACGGCCGCAGCATATTCACCGATACAATCTTCATCTTCTGGCTCTGTATCAGTTTCATATATTCCAGTTATTGAATTACATTTTACTAAGAGTCCATTTGCAAAATATCAAGTAGTGTTTCCAAATTGGATCATAACTGCTGAATTCAGCCAATGTAGACAGGAACGTACAGATCAAGGCTGGAATCCAAGGCACTGCGCAAGCTGCGGGAAGAATTTGAAAAAGGCCAAACATAAATGAAACAGTCAAATGGCTGCAAAGCCCATCGAGCGATGCACAAAAAAGCGGAATAACGGCGCCAAACGCCTTGCGCAGAAAGAAAAAATGCGCTATAGTAACAGAAAATGAAGGAAGCCGCAGGGAAACAAATGAAAGCCTGGAAACACTTTAAGACCATTACCTATCACCATATTCTTGTTATGATGCTTTGCTTTCACATCGGCTTGTACCGACAGGGGCTGATGCACGATCTGTCCAAATATTCTTGGACGGAATTTCGTGTCGGCGCAAAGTATTACACCGGGACGCGCAGCCCCAACGTGGGAGAACGAAATGACATCGGATATTCAACGGCGTGGCTGCACCACAAGGGACGCAACAAGCACCATTTTGAATACTGGGTGGACTACCTGAGCGGAACGAGAACCTATGTTCCGCTGGAAATGCCGCCACGGTATTTTGCGGAAATGTGCATGGACAGGATTGCAGCCTGTAAGGTTTATCACGGCAAGGCGTATACCGATGAGGATCCGCTGCAGTACCTGCTGCGCGCGGGGGATTATAACCTGATGAACGAAAATACCAGACGGCAATTGCAGTACGTCATGGAAATGCTGCGGGATAAAGGCGAACGGGAAACCTTTGCATTCATTCGCGAAGTGGTTTTGAAAGGCGGAAAATTTGCCCTTCCCAAGCAATAAAACGAAAAAACAGCATAACCGCGCGAATTGCGTGGTTATGCTGTTTTTGCAAATAGTTCGCGCAAGCCGATCAGCAGCAGGAACGCGCCAAAGAATCTGCGCAGCAGCGCAACATCAATTTGTGTGGCAATCCATGCGGTGAGCGCAGCGGCAAGGCAGCTGAAAATGGCGGCAGGCAGCACCGCGTGAAAATCCACAGCCCCCTTTTTGGCGTGAAAAATAAGCGCGCACAGCGCCGTTGGCAGAAAATATAGCAGATTAATCCCTTGGGCGACACGCTGCGAAATTCCGGCAACGAGCGTCATCCAGAGCATCAAAACAGAGCCGCCGCCAATTCCAAGTCCGGAAATCACGCCGCAGAGCACGCCGGCGACGACGGATAACAGCGTCGTCATGTCAGGAGCAGGCGAACGCCGCCGTAGACGATGAGTATGCCTAGGCCGCGATGAAGCCATTTGGTTGGGATGTGCGGATAGAGCAGGCCACCGCCGATTCCGCCCAGTACGCCGCCCGCCAGATAGGGCAGGGCAAGGGGAAAATCCAGCGCGCCATGCAGCAGATAGACGCTCAGGCTGACCATGCAGGTGGGCAGCATGATGCCCATGGCTGTGGGAAAGACCGCGCGCGCGTCCAGACGGCACAGCTTGCCCAGCAGCGGCACGGCGATCATCCCGCCGCCTGCGCCAAAAAGCCCGTTGGCCGCGCCGGACAATGTGCCGGTCAACGCAAGCAAAACGGTTCGTTTCAAAAAAATCACTCCTGTGGAAGTGTTCCACAGGAGTGATTTTTTATTCGTTCAACAGCGCCTGCACCACATAGCCGCCCAGCATTAAACCGGCGCAGGAGGGCACCCAGGCGACCGAGGCGGGCGTCATGTGTCTGCCGGGAGGCGGCGCTTCGAGGGCGGCAGGTACGGCGGGCGGCTCCGTGCTCCAGAGAACGGTGTGATGCAAAACGCCGCGCTGACGCAGTTCCCGGCGCATAATGCGCGCCAGCGGGCAGACCTGCGACTGACTGATGTCGGTGATTCGGAACTGCGTTGGGTCGAGCTTATTGCCGGTACCCATGGAACTGATGATGGGAATGTTTTGCGCCATTGCGGTCATAATCAGGCTGATTTTGCACGATACCAGATCAATGGCGTCAACGATATAATCGTAGTGCCGGTCAAAAAATTCGGATTTGGTTTCTTCCGTATAAAGCTGCGGCACGGAACGTACCACGCAGTTCGGAAAAATATCGCGTACCCGCGCGGCCATCACATCGGATTTATACTGACCGATGGTGGAGTGCAGCGCCTCAAGCTGGCGGTTGAGGTTTGAGAAGCTGACGGTGTCGTTGTCAATGAGGGTGAGCTGCCCGACGCCGGCGCGCGCAAGCGCTTCCACGCAGTAGCTTCCCACACCGCCGATGCCAAACACCGCCACATGCGCGCCGTGCAGACGCTGCAGAGCGGCTTGACCGAGAATCATTTCCTCCCGGATAAACTGATTTTCCAATGGTTGCTCCTTTCCGGAAAACCAAAAGGACTGCCCGAACGGGCAGCCCTTTCGGAACTTGCATTAAGCGTTAGTGTTGACCAGCGTGGTATAGCGCATACCAAATTCACTGGGAACGGTTTCATAGCCTTCGGTGACGCCGCTTTCCCAATCGGAATAATCCTGATTCAGCAGCGCGGTGTTGCCAAGGTAGTGACGGTAGTTATCGCCGGTACCGACGTAGTACAAAATATGATAGCCGTACTCGGATTGCACAATGCCCACGTCGCCGATTTTCCGGCTGGCGTCAAAGGCCCAATTGTTGACACCGTCAATCGTGGAGCCTTTGTAGAGCTTCTCATACAGACCGCCGGTGGTGTTGGTGCTGGTATCGGCAGTGTTCTCATTGGCCAGCGCCGCGAAGGAATCCTCGGTCTTGTCGCCGGATTTGTAGGCTGCAAGCACAGCCTCTGCCGCCTGATGTGCGGTTTCAAGCGCAGCGGCTGCCGCATCGGTATCGCCCTCTGCAGTGGTTTCCGGCGTGAAGAGAATCTGGCGAATGCTCGCCATGCTGTAGTCATTGTTCTCATAGCCGAGATAGTAGAGCACACAGGCATAATTGTTGTACATGATGCACGTGGTGTCGCCCGCGCGGCGGCTTTCATCAAAGAGCCACTCCGCAGAGTCGGTACCGCCAACACTGGTGCAGTAGGCATAGGTGTAATTATCCTGCAAGGTAGTGGTGCCAATATCGCTTGCGGCGACTTCAGCGTCTGTCGCGGCGTCGGTGTCGTAATAGTCAAGATAGGACTGCTTGAGGAACGCTGCCTCGTCGCCCTTGGTGGCAGCGGCCATCGCTTCGCCCTTTGCCTGCGCATCAGCGCTTGCGGTGGCAACCGCATCCTCGGAAGGCGTTGCGTTGTCGTCGGTGACGGCTGTGCCGTCGAACTCGTAAACGCGGAAGTTCACCATGTCAAGATTCTTGCGGTTTTCCTGATAGTATTGCTCGATTTCGTCATCGGTGTGGGAGAATCCGGACTGAATCTCAGAAACGTAGTTGGAGGCCAGATACTGCATGCGCATATACTCGCCGTAGACCTTGGTATCGCAGCCCTTGCCGTAGTAAGAGGCCAGATACTTGTCCACCGAGGAGTAGCCATTCGTTTTCGCAGAGGAGGAAAGGCTGGCAATGGCGTCGTCAACCTGCTGCTCCATGTCGGCGGTCAGCGTGAAGCCGTTGGCAGCGGCGTCGTCACAGATCGCATAAATCTGCCCAATGGCGTCATTGGTGTAATTCTTAAAGTAATCCGCCCAAGTCGCGCCGGTGTCCGAATCCTGCACCTGCTCGTCATAGGGGGTGGAATCGCTCACCATGTAGGACCAATACTGACCATAATTCTGCTGGATGGTATAAAGGCTGTCGCTATAGAAGATGGAATAAAGTGCCGGCGACACTTTATGCTCGCCGACAACTGCGGCAGTGCCGTTCTTTTCCAGATAACCGGAGTTGAAGAAGATGACTGCTGCAAAAGCAAGTACTGCAATTACAGCGCCGAGCGTCACCAAGATCTTTACCCAAATCGGAGTTTTCTTTTCAACATAGGGGGTACTGCGAGTCATATCGCCGGCCTCATAGAGAACCTGACGACCCTTTTTTTCACGCGATGCGCTCATTTGGTTCAATCCTCTCATTATATGCAAGGTTGCATGAATTCTGGGTGATATTATACCCGAAAGCAATGCACGTTGCAAGTACTGCAGAAAAATTCACAGTTTTTCCGTCAAAATAAAGAAAAAGTGCCGATCAAACAAGTGATCGGCACCCGCTTTTGCAAACAATCCCCGCTTTGGCCGCACGAACCCAGTTATAACCTGCACAATAAAGGCAGGTGGGTCGCCTCCCGCATCCTGCGTTTGCTTCCAACTTCCGGCAGCAAGCTGCCGGGAGGCCTGCATACAGGAAACGGAGTTTCTGGCATCCCAATAACACGTTGTGGGTTTAAATAGGCTCGCTCTCGCACCAAGCAGGGAAGAGTAATTATTCTTCCGACTGCTCGTCCTCTTCTTCATAGGACTGTTCTAAAAACAGATTGTAGACGGCTTCGAGTTCTTCTTCATCCTCAACGGTATCGAAGTAACGTTCGCCGTCCTCAAAGCTTGCTTTGAGAATGCTGACCTCCAGATCCTCATCGCTTTGCTGCTCGTCCTCCGGTGCGGCTACCACGGCCACATAGGTGTTTCCTTCGTACTCCAGTTCGGAGAGAACCTCAAGCTCAAATGAGTTTCCTTCTTCGTCGACAATCGTAATAAAGTCGTCGCCATATTGCTGCTCCATGAAACCGCCTCCTCATTGCCTATTCTATGCAGACGAGAGCGGAAAATCAAGTGGAATTTTGTTCAAGAGCAGAAATCCTCCCAGGCGCGTGTGAGCGCCTGGTCGCCGGAAACGGGAATGCCGTGCGCAATGGACCGTGCATCCGTTCCGGGCAAAGAACGGGTCGGGACGTCGCTTTGCCGCACCAGATCGCCGCTTTCGGCGGAAAAGGCGGAAATTTTTCCGGCGTCATCGCGCAGCACATAGTCCGCAGCCGCGACCTGCGTTGTGGCGGCGATCAGGATGACGGTCGCAGTGCAGAAAAATAAATGCGGTTTCAAATTCAACATGAATCACACCTCCGGCTTATTTTGCCGTATGTTGCGCCAATTATGCTGCAAGCTCATGCAATTTTCCGATCAGCGGAAGCGCTCTGAAGCAATTGACAGATATGCTATAATATTCGTAATGCAATGATGATAGGCATATTGGGACGCTTTGCGCCCAAGTGCGGAATTTGGCCGCGCAGCCGTGCGCAGCCCTAGTTTGATTCACAACGCAACCGGATACACCGGACGGCAAATCGCCGGAATCCGGGCATTTTCCCGACATGGAGGTGCCGATATGTCGAAAACAAAGCGGGCAAAACCGCGTGGCAGAATCATCCGCGGAATTTTCAAAGCGATTGGAACCTGTTTTTTGGTGGGCGTGCTGGCAATGCTGGTGTTTGCCTGCATTTTTGCGGTGTATGTAAAAACGGATCTGACCTCACAGCTGAATCTTTCGATGGACGGCTTTTCACTGGATCAGACCTCAATGATTTATTATCAGGATCAAAAGACCGGGGATTATCTGGAGCTTCAGCAGCTTTATGGGACGGAAAACCGCATTTGGGCGTCCTATGAGGAGATCCCGAAGGATCTGATTTTTGCCTGCGTGGCAATTGAGGACAAGCGGTTCTACGAACACAAGGGTGTGGACTGGCTGCGCACGCTGAAAGCGTCGGCCAATATGTTCCTCGGCGGCAGCACAACCTATGGCGCGTCGACGCTGACGCAGCAGCTCATCAAGAACCTGACGGGCGAGGAAGAAGTCACGGTACGCCGAAAAATTCTTGAAATTTTCCGCGCGCTGAAGTTTGAGCAAAAATATTCCAAAGAAATGATTTTGGAGTGGTATCTCAACACCATTTACCTTGGCGAGGGCTGCTATGGCGTGAAAAGCGCGGCGCAGGTCTATTTTGGCAAGGAATTGTCAGAGCTGACGCTGGCCGAGTGCGCGAGCCTGATTGGCATCACCAACAATCCGTCCATCTTTGACCCGTACCTCAATCAGAAAAAAAATCGGGAACGGCAGGAAACAATCCTTGCGCAGATGCTTGAGCAGGGTTATATTGAAACCGAGGCGGAATATGATGCAGCCATCGCGCAGAAGATGGTGTTTCAGAACACCAGCGGCGAGAGCCAAAATGATGATACCGGCAGTGAATATTACTCCTATTTCATCGACCAGGTGATTCGCGATGTGACCGCAGATCTTTCTGCGGCGACCGGCTATGACGACACGATCGTCAGCCAGATGATCCGCTCGGGCGGTTATTCTATCTATACGACCATCGACCTTGATGTGCAGAGCATGGTCGACGCGGTCTATACGGATCTTACCAATATTCCGGGAACAACCTCCGAGCAGCAGCTGCAATCGGCAATTGTCATTCTCGACAATGAAACCGGCGATGTGAAGGCCATTGCCGGCGGCGTGGGAGAAAAGACGGGCAGTCTGACGTTCTCGCGGGCAACGCAGAGTCAGCTCTCTCCAGGCTCTACCATCAAGCCGATCACGGTCTATGCGCCGGCGCTGGAGCTGGGAAAAATCAATCCGGCAACGGTCTATGACGACTCGCCCTATACCGCGACCGGCAGCTCGGTGTGGCCAAAGAACTCCGGCGGCGGCTATGCGGGACTGACCTCGATCAAGTCTGCCGTTGCAAGATCGCTCAATACGGTGGCGGTCAAGGTGGTTTCCGACCTGACGCCGGAATACTGCTATACCTTTGCCAAAGAAAAGCTCGGCATGGCGGGACTCGTTTCCGACGTGCTCATCAATGGCGCTTCCTATACCGATGTGGCGCTTTCGCCGCTGGCCATGGGCAGCCTGACGCGCGGCGTATCGGTGCTGCAGATGGCGCAGGCCTATGAAACCTTTGCCAATCAGGGCACATTCCGCAAGGCGCGAACCTATACCAAGGTTTTGGACGCGGACGGCAATGTGATTTTGGACAATACCCAGCAGGAACAGCAGTCCATGAGCGAAACTGCGGCATATTACATGACCTATATGCTGAAAAATGCAGTGGAAACCGGCACGGGTTACCCGGCAAGGCTGGACAATATGCCTGTGGCGGGCAAAACCGGCACGACCGACGACGACAAAGACCGCTGGTTTGTCGGCTATACACCGTATTACTGCGCGGCGGTGTGGTGCGGCTATGATGATCCGGAAGAGGTCAACCTGTCCAGCAGCTCCACCAACCCCTCGGCCTATTTGTGGCAGAAGGTGATGGAATCGGTTCATGCGAAGCTGGAAACCAAGGAATTTGTGCAGCCGTCAACCATGGTGTCGGCCAGCTATTGTCTGGACTCCGGCCTTTTGGCAACGCAGTGGTGTCAAAAAGATCCGCGCGGCAGCCGTGTGACTTCGGGACTGTTCAGCATTTATGACGTTCCGACGACCTACTGCACGACCCACGTTGAGGCGCAGATCTGCGAGGAGTCCAATCATATTGCGACCGAGTTTTGCAGCCTGTTTGAGGACACGACGTTCAAATCCATCGGCCTTTTGAACGTGACGCGGTATTTTGCAAAATCCGGCATCGTGGTGGGCGATCAGCAGTATGTGGTGAACAGCGGAACAATCCCGGCAGGCTATTTTGAAGCGCTGCCCAATGTGACAGACGCCATCGCGCTGCCCTGCGCCATTCATACGCAGGAGTCCTATGATGCGCTTTTGGCCGAGCGAGAAGCGGAGAAGGAAAATGAAAATCCCACGCCGGAATTGCCGCCGGAGGGTGAATTCCCACTGGATTTTGCAGACGGAAATAACACCATACCATCGGACGAGGTGCAGGCAGACCTCGGCGCGGAAGAGTAGGAGAAACTATGTGGCTTTCAGACCAATGGAAAGATTATGAGGTCATTGACACCTCAAACGGAGAAAAGCTGGAGCGCTGGGGGAAGTACTATTTGGTGCGTCCCGACCCGCAGGTGATCTGGGATACGCCTCGGGATAACCCCCTGTGGAATCGGTGCAATGCGCATTATCAAAGATCCAGCTCCGGCGGTGGGCAGTGGGCGGTGCGGGATTTGCCGGAGCGCTGGCAGATCGGTTATGGCCCGCTGACCTTTCAGATCAAGCCCATGAACTTTAAGCATACCGGCGTGTTTCCGGAGCAGGCGTCTAATTGGGACTTCATCATGGAACAAATTCGCAATGCCGGCCGTCCGGTGAGCGTGCTGAACCTGTTTGCATACACCGGCGGCGCAACGCTGGCCGCGGCCGCTGCGGGCGCTTCGGTGTGCCATGTGGACGCCGCCCGCGGCATGGTCGCCTGGGCAAGAGAAAATGCAAAGGCGTCCGGCTTGGACGGCAAGCCCATTCGCTGGATTGTGGATGACTGCGCGAAGTTTGTGGAGCGCGAGATTAAGCGCGGACATCGCTATGACGCGATCATTATGGATCCGCCGTCTTATGGCCGTGGCCCGTCCGGCGAGGTTTGGAAGCTGGAAAAAGATCTGCATCCGTTTATGGAGCTGGTGGCAGGCGTCTTGTCGGACGATCCGCTGTTTGTGATTGTCAATTCCTATACCACGGGGCTTGCGCCGTCTGTGGTCGGCTATTTGATGAACACGGTGCTCGGCCGCCGCTACAGCGGCCATGCCGTATGCGGAGAGCTTGGTTTGCCGGTGACCGATACAGGCTTGGCGCTGCCGTGCGGCGCAACAGGCCGCTGGACAAGGTAAAGAGGGATTGGAATGTCAAATGCAATCGAAGTCAAAAACCTTCGTTTTTCCTATCCGGGCAGCGATGGCGAGTCGGAAATTACCGTGTTCGATGGTCTGAATCTGACCATCGAAGAGGGATCATTTGTGGCGATTCTGGGGCATAACGGGTGTGGAAAATCCACCCTTGCCAAGCATTTTAACGCAATTTTACTGCCCACCGGCGGCACGGCCTATGTCTATGGGATTGACACCCGGGACGAGCAGATGCTGCTGAAGATCAGGAAAACCGTGGGCATGGTGTTCCAGAATCCCGATAACCAGATCGTATCCAACGTGGTGGAGGAGGATGTGGCGTTTGCCCCTGAGAATCTCGGGGTTGCGCCGGAGGAAATCCGCCGCCGCGTCGATGAAGCATTGAAGTGCGTTGGCATGTATGAGTACCGTGAGCACGCGCCGCATCTGCTTTCAGGCGGCCAAAAGCAGCGGATTGCCATTGCCGGCGTTATTGCGATGCGTCCGAAATGTATTGTACTGGATGAGCCGACCGCGATGCTCGACCCGCAAGGCAGGCGAGAAGTGGTGCAGACGATCCAAAAACTCAACAAAGAGTCGGGTGTGACGGGGATCCTGATCACGCATCACATGCGCGAGGCTGTTCTGGCCGACCGCGTAGTGGCGATGTCGGAGGGAAACATCATTGCCGAT
>JAQUZL010000078.1 GCA_028691385.1 Oscillospiraceae bacterium | reverse complement strand
AAATGGGCTTGCCATACTTGCGGGCGACCTCATAGCAGCGGCGCGCCTGCACCACCGGGTCGTCCCAGTCCAGCGCGTTGATTTGCAGCTGGACAAAGTCCATCTCCGGATGCGCCAACAGAAGCTGTTCCAGGAACTCCGGCTTGTCATGGAAGGAAAAACCGATCTTTTTCGCCCGACCGTCCGCCTTCACGGACGCTAAAAATGCATAGGCGTTGCAGCGAAGAAAGGTCTTATCGGTGTCGGTGGAAATGTTGTGGAGCAGGTAATAGTCAAAATAGTCCACGCCGCACTTGGCAAGCTGCTTTTCAAACAACGCCGGCACGTCCGCTTCCTCGCGGATGCTCCAGGGCGGCAGCTTGTCGGCCAGCTGAAATCGGGTGCGGGGATAGCGCCTGACCAGACATTCGCGCACAGCCAGCTCCGATTTTCCGTTGTGATAGGGATACGCGGTGTCAAAATAGGTGTAGCCGCGCGCAAGAAAGGTATCAATCATCTGCGAAAAGCGCACAGGATCAATCGCGCCTTCGGCGTCCACCGGCAGACGCATCGTGCCAAAGCCAAATTTCTTCATTTGTTGCAACACTCCAGTTCCGCACGTTTGCGGCAATTTCACATTATTATAGTACAGATTTGCCCGCGTTGCAAAGGAAAAGTATCGCGGGTGATTCCGGGAAATAGATTGACAATCCGACCAAAAAAGCTACAATAAAAACATCTAACGATTTTGAGCCGCAGCTGCGGTTCGCCTATTTCACACAGAAGGGAATCCTACACCATGGAAATCAAAATTACCAAGACAACGACCCCAAAGGAAAAGCCCGTCGATGAAAGCAAGCTGGGCTTTGGCCAAGTGATGTCCGACCATATGTTCCTGATGAATTATACCGAGGGACGCGGCTGGCATGACGCCCGCGTGACGCCCTATGCGCCGCTCCCCATGGATCCGAGCTGCATGGTGCTGCATTACGCGCAGGAGGTCTTTGAGGGCATGAAGGCTTACCGGTGGGCGGACGGCTCCGTGCATCTGTTCCGGCCGGAGGAGAACGCCAAGCGCCTGCAGGATTCCAGCGACAGACTGTGCATTCCGCAGATTCCGGTGGATGATTTTGTGCAGGCGGTCAAGACCTTGGTTGCGGTGGATAAGGACTGGGTGCCGCATCAGGAGGGGACGTCCCTTTATGTTCGCCCGTTCTGCTTTGCAACGGACAACCATTTGGGCGTGCATGCGTCCAAAACCTATCTGTTCTGCATCATCGGCAGTCCATCCGGCTCGTACTACCCCAACGGCATTGACCCGGTGAACATTTATGTGGAGAGCCGCGATGTGCGCGCGGTGCGCGGCGGCACCGGCTTTACCAAATGCGGCGGCAACTATGCCGCGTCTCTGCGCGCGGGCGAAGCTGCGGCCACGGCCGGCTATGCACAGGTTTTGTGGCTCGACGGCGTGGAGCGCAAATACATCGAAGAGGTCGGCGCGATGAATGTCATGTTCAAGGTGGACGGCAAGGTGATCACCCCGGCGCTGAACGGTTCAATTTTGCCGGGCATTACCCGCAAGAGCTGTCTGGAACTGGTGCGCAGCTGGGGCGTTCCGGTGGAAGAGCGCAAAATTACTGCCGAGGAGCTGTTCGTCGCAGCGGACGAAGGTAAGCTGGAAGAAGCCTGGGGAACCGGCACGGCGGCGGTTATTTCGCCCATCGGTGAAATGGGCTGGGAGGGCAAGAAGGCCGCCATCAACGGCGGTGAGATTGGCCAGCTTTCCCAGAAGCTGTATAACACCCTGACCGGCATTCAGTGGGGCAAGGTGGAGGACGTTCATCACTGGGTGACCAATATCGACTGACACAAACTGAAAAGCGGCGAGCCAAAGGCTCGCCGCTTTTTTGCAGAAAAAACCGCGCCGCAGAATCGTTCTGCGGCGCGGTTTGCGTCTTATTTGGCCAGAAGCGCCGCCGCGGTCGCGCCGCGCATGGCGTTTGCCGTGTCGGTGCTGACAAGGTAAACCATGTCAGAGCCTTCAAAGCAGGCGTAGGTTCCGTCGGCGGCGTCATCTCCGAACAGGAAGGTGAACGTCTTGCCGACGTCATCGCTGATGGATACCCGCGCGGACGGCTCACGCAGGCCATAGGCGGCCATGTCGGAGTCCTTGTAGCTGACGCAGGTGAGCCAGGTGCAGCCGGTGACCTGCGTGACCAGCGCTTTTACGGCGTCCTGATCCAGCACGGCGTCCGGCTGCGCGGCAAGCTGCCACGCGCCATCGCTGCCAAGGGTCAGCTCAAAAGAATCCGCAGCCCCGGTAAAGGCCAGCCGGGAGGTGGTTCCAAAGCCGGAGATGGTTTCCATTTTCAGCAGATCGCTGTCATTGTGGCTGAAAGCGTCCGTCAGCGTGCCGTCGATCAGATAAACGGTCGCGTCCTCGCCAATGCGCAGATAGTAGGAGTTGTTCAGCGTGCTGAAGCTGCCGACCAGGTAGGCCACGTCACCGGCCTGCACGGTAAGCGTGGGCGCGGTGAGTCCATACTGGTCAAAGTCGGAAACCTTGTCAATCTGCTGCGTGGCGGACAGGTTGCCAAGGGCGGTGGTCATGGCAGCGACCATGGTCTGATTGACCGGAAAATCAGCGTCGGCGTCCAAGCGCCATGCGCCGCCATCATAGGTCAGCGCATAGTCGGTGCCCTGATAGTCCCAGGCAAGGCGGTTCACGGCGGACAAGTCGGCGCCGATGGCGATGGCCTCTGGTTCTGCGGCCGCTTCGTCCTTGCTCTTGGTGAAGGTGGAAACCAGATACAACACATCAAGCAGCAGCACTGCAATGACGATCAGCGTGAGCATTTTACGCGTACGGGGGGTCAGTTTCCGAAAGCCCAATTATTTGCGCCTCCTCTTCACGGTGATGACGATACCGACGGCAAGCAGCATCAGCGGAATCAGCACAATCAGAATGAGTGCCAGAATCCCGAACTGCGCGTTGGTCACAGTAAGCGTGTCCTCCACCATGTTCTTGGAGTGGATGGAGATGGCGCTTTCATGCTCGCACAGCCAGCCGATGGAGTTGAGAATCAGATCATAGTTGCCGCCGGAAACGGCGTTGTTGCAGTTGGAATCGAGCAGATACTGGGATGGATACCAAACAATCCGGGTGGTGCCGTTTTCCACTTCTTCGGAGACTGCAACGCCAAGGGAGAACGGACCGCTTTGATCATCCGCTTCCTTGTCAAAGGTTTCCAGATTGATGCCGGCTGTCTTGGAGTAAGAGGCGTCGGAGGAGGTCAGAAGGTCTGTGACAGTGACGCCGTCGCGGAGATTGTCCAGCGTTTGAATGCCGGAGGTGAACGCGGTGAGCGCAAGGTAGTTGCCGGAAATCAGCGGCTGGGTGATCTCGTGGGAGCCCAGCGTCGGCAGAATATAGTGCTGATAGCCGGATACGCAGCGGCTGGAATCGCCCTCGACCACCATACCGGGAATTTCCTGCACGCCATAGTAGAACAAAATCGCGTCCAGGTTGGGATGCTCGTTATAAACAAACGAGGTAAACAGGAACAAATGACCGCCCTTTTGCAGATAGTCCAGAATCAGCGCAGCTTCGCTGTCACTGAGATCAGACTGCGGCGCGACGATGAACAGGCTGCTGCAATCGGCGGGGATGCCGCCATTTTGCAGGATGCTCAGGGTTTCCACTTCAATGTTTTGGCTGGCAATTTGCGAGGCAATGGTGCTGTCCAGCGCCGTTTCACCGTGGCCGGTCAGCTGATAGGCAACCGGCAGGGAATCGCTGGTCACATAGTCCAGCGCGCCGGTAATGGCATTTTCGCCGTCAAATTCCTCGGTATAGGCGCCGGTTGTGTAATACGAGCTGTAGTCCACCAGAAAAATATCGGAATAATCCACATATTTGCTGCGTGCGCCGCTGACGACAATCAAGCTGTTGTTGGTAATCTTTTCAGCGGTATACTGCGTGCTGAAGGTCGGGTTGATGACCGGATCAACTTCCTTGACGATCAGGTGCTTGCTCAGCGCCTGATAGCGGTCAAGCAGGCGGCGGAGCGATTCGTTTTCGTTGCCGGTTTGCACGTTCCAATAGATGGTGATGTCCTCGGAAAGCCCGGTGACCATATCTCTGGACTGCTCAGAGAGCGTGTAAAGATCCTGCGCGGACACATCATACTGGGTGAACTGCGAGGGCAGCTTGGCGGCAATCAGGTTGACAATGACTGCGATGACCAGCACAAACACCGTGGCGAGAATGCTGTAGGAGCCGACCTTGGAAGAACGGGTGCGGAAAGAATCGCGGAACGATGTTCCCGAATGGGTGCGCTTCATCAGCTCCACCTCCTTTTTTCAAGCGACTGAACGGTTAGAAATACAAATACTGCCGCAAACGACAGATCATACACCACGCCGGTGAGATCAAACATGCCATTGAGGAAGCTGCCGAGGCGGTCAAACAGGGAAAGCTGCTGCAAAATAGTGCCTGCCAGCCCGATAAACGCGCTGCGCCACAGCACAAAGCAGACGGATAGCGCAATCTCCAGAATCACAGCCACGCCGATGCCGATGGTACTATTTTTTGTGATGAGCCAGGTGAGCAGACCCGCGAGGAGCACAAAAATGGTCAGCGTCACATAAGAGCCCATGGCGGAGGCGGGCAAATAGCTGGTGAGCGTGCTCATCATGAACACCAAAAGCGTGCAGATGAAGCTAAGCCCTGCCGCAACAGCCTGATTTTCCGTCAGAGAGGACACAAACATGCCAAGCGCGATCAGCGCCGCACCCAGCAGGAAATAGCCGACAAGACCGGAATATGCGCCAATCAGATTCACGGTGCCAAAACGGGTCAGAATCAGCGGATAAAAGCTGATGATGACAATCGGCACGGCCAAAACGGTCAGCATGGCAAGATATTTGCCCCAGACCACCTTGCTCATGCTGATGGGCAGCGAGTAAAGCAGCTGGTCGGTGTGCTGGCGGCGCTCCTCGGCAAACGAGCGCATGGTGAGAATCGGCACAATCAGCATGTAAAGGAACGTGATTGCGCTCAGGACATATTCAAAGGCGGGGTAGCCTGCGCTGAGGTTATAGGCCGAGCAGTAGATGCCGGCGAAAATCAGCATGAACCCTGCGACGATATAGCCGAACATCCCCTTGTAAAAGGAGGAAAGCTCCCGTTTATAAATTGCCAGCATCGCGCTGCACCTCCTCTTCCGGTTCGGCTTGCGCCGCTTCCGGCGCTGCCGGGACGGCTTCTTCCGGCACTGCCGCGCGCTGGTTTTCGTCAATCAGTTCAATAAAGACGTCCTCCAGATTGGCGTGCACCTCGTTCATGCGAAGAATCGGACGGCGGAAATCGGCAAAGGCGTTGAACACAGGCTCGGCCAGATCCTGCTCGGCCTGCTCCACCACCTGCACCTCGGCAAGGCCGTTTTCCAGCGGCGTGCAGCGCAGCTCCGCGACGCCCTCCAGACCATCCAGAATCTGATGAACCTCTTCGGCGGTGGCTTTTACGGTCAGGGACAGGGTGCGGTTGCCGGCAAACAGCTCCTGCAGATTCTCTGTGGTGTCACAAGCAACCAGCTTGCCTTTGGAGATGATCAGAATATTGTCGCAGACTGCCTGAATCTCAGAAAGAATATGGCTGCTGAGAATGACGGTGTGTGCTTTGCCCAAATCCCGGATGAGATCGCGAATCTCAATGATCTGCAGTGGATCAAGACCCACCGTCGGCTCATCGAGAATGATGATCTTCGGGTTGCCGAGCAGTGCCTGCGCGATGCCCACGCGCTGCTTGTACCCCTTGGAAAGGTGCTTAATCAGACGATTTTGCACATCGGCAATCTGGGTGACCGAAATGGCATGCGCAACCTGCGCGTCAATGTCGCTGCGCGCAACCTGTTTGGCCTGCGCAACAAACTGCAGGTACTCCCGGGGCGTCATATCCGGGTACAGCGGCGGGATTTCCGGCAGATAACCAATCTGCTTTTTGGCTTCGGCGGCGTCCTCAAAAATATCGTGGCCGTCAATTGTGATCTGACCTTCGGTCGCGGCGATACAGCCGGTGATCATGTTCATGGTCGTCGACTTACCGGCGCCGTTGGGGCCGAGAAAGCCGTAAATCTGCCCATCTGCCACAGTGAAGCTGAGATCCGCGACTGCGGTATGATCGCCGTAGCGTTTGGTGAGGTGACTTACTTCTATCACATTACTTCCTCCTTCAAGTGAATTTACACAAGACATTGCTTATTATAGTAAAGTGCGAGCGGGATTTTGTATAAGAAATGTGAACATTTTGAGATATTTGTAAACTTGCAAGGCTTATCATAACACGAATCTGAAAAACTGCAATGTATTTTGCCAATGCTGCCCGCCGGAAGGGGGAAATCTGGGTTGTCATGGGTCTGCGTGCGTGCTAAAATGGGATAAAAACCGAAAGAGGGAACGACGATGTCGAAACAGAAGCTGGAAGAGGGTCGCCCGGCAGACTGCACCGGGCGTGTGCCGGAGGAAATTGCCTGCTACGATTTGCTGGATGGGATTGGCGTCCACTATCAGAGAGTAGATCATCCGGCAGCCTTTACCATGGAGGCCTGCCAGGCAGTGGATGAAATCCTGCCGGCCACCATCTGCAAAAACCTGTTTTTGTGCAATCAGCAAAAGACAAAGTTTTATCTGCTGCTGATGGCAGGGCAGAAGCGCTTTCAGACCAAGGCACTGTCAAAAGCGCTGGGCATTGCGCGGCTGTCCTTTGCGCCTGCGGAGCAGATGCAGGAACTTTTGGGTGTTACGCCGGGGTCAGTCACGGTGCTGGGGCTGATGAACGACCGGGAAAACAAGGTGCAGCTGGTCGTAGACCGGGAAATTGCCGAGTCGGCGGCGGTGGGCGTGCATCCGTGCATCAACACGTCGTCACTGGTGGTGAAAACCGGGGACTTGCTGGAAAAATTCCTGCCAGCGGTTGCACATGCTCCAATTATGGTAAACCTACAGACCGAGTAACAGCCACGCTGCCCGGCTGCAAACAGAAGAAGCCTGCCATTCGGAACGGCAGCGAAGAATCAAAAGCTTCTTCGCTGCGCTCTCAATGGCAGGCTTTTTACGATAGGGCGTGCTTTTCATGCAGACCGCATGGCAGATTGCGTTTCGGTGGTATGCCCCATCAGTCCAGCTTCAAATCACCGTCTTTGATCCAGCCGCGCTTGCGAAACAGCAGGCCGAGCGCCCAGCACAGCACCGCCGGGAGAACGATGCACACCAGTGCAAGACCGATCCAGTTCGCTGCGCCCGGGACGATGGCGGCAGCGCCGTTGGCAATGGCGGCTTCGCTGGGGCTAAGCCAGCCGGTCCAGACCCCGATGGGGCCGACCAGACCGCAGGTGCCCATACCGGAGGAAACCGGCGCGCCGTTCATTTGCAGGCGGAACACACAGGTCGCGATTGGCCCTGTGATGGCGGAGGTGAGGATGGCGGGCAGCCAGATGATCGGCTTACGGACAATGTTGCCCATTTGCAGCATGGAGGTGCCAAGCCCCTGTGAAATCAGGCCGCCCCAGCGGTTTTCGCGGAAGCTCAGCACGGCAAACCCGACCATCTGCGCGCAGCACCCGGCCACGGCCGCGCCGCCGGCAAGGCCGGTAAGGGTCAGCGCCGCGCAGATGGCCGCCGATGAGATTGGCAGCGTCAGCGCAATGCCCACAATCACGGACACCAGAATGCCCATCAGCAGCGGTTGCAGCTCCGTTGCCCACATGATGAGCTTGCCCACCTGGGATGCGGCTGCGCCGATGGGCGCGGCGATGAGCGCGGCAAGACCGACGCCCACCAAAATGGTGACCAGTGGCGTCACCAGAATGTCAATTTTCGTTTCCTTGGAAACGGCTTTGCCACATTCTGCGGCGATGATGGCCACAATGAGCACGGCAAGCGGGCCGCCTGCGCCGCCAAGGGCGTTGGAGGCCTGCCCCACGGCGGTCAGCGAAAACAGCACCAGCGGCGGGCACTGCAGTGCGTAGCCGATGGCAATGGCCATGGCGGGGCCGGACATGACGGTGGCATAGCCGCCGATGGTGTTCAGCGCGGGCACGCCGAGCTGCGTGCCAAGGGTGTTGAGAATTGTGCCGATCAGCAGGCTGCAGAACAGACCCTGCGCCATGGCGGCCAGCGCGTCAATGGCATAACGCTTGCCGGAGATTACAATGTTTTTTCGTTTCAAAAATGTAGATATGTTACCCATATTGAACCCTCTTTTTCCCTAAAAAAGCAATAAGTCCGTACATGTGTCAAGACACATGTACGGACTTATTATAGCGAAGAATCGGTATCTGTCAACAATTTTTTTCCGTCAGGAGGAATCCGGCCGCCGTCAGCGCGTCGCGCACGCGTGCATAGGCCGCCTCGTCGGGGCACAGCAGCGTGTGCAGATGGATGCCGCTGGTGAGCGAGGACAACGGCGCGGCGTCCTGCTCGGCGCAGCGGGCGACAAACTGCGCCACATCATAGCGATTGCGCAGCATTAAAGGCCCTGTCAGCTGGCCATAGAGTGGGTGCTCCACCACCACGTCGAGCACGGTGCAGCCGTTGTCCACCATGACGTTCAGCTCCTGCTGCATCTGGTCGGCGCTGTGCAGGCAGGCCACTGTTTTTTGAAGACCCTGCTTTTCGCCGCGCTGCAGCACGTAGCCGCGCGGCGTCGCGGAGATCTGATGGCCGGCTGCGCGCAAAAGCGCAATGTCGCCCACCACGATTTGGCGGCTCACGGCAAACTGCTCGGCGAGCTTTGTGGCGCTGAGCGGCGCTGCGGCCTGCGCCAGCGCGGAAGCAATCGCGCGGCGGCGCTGTTCTGCGTTCAAAGGGATGCCTCCTTAGCTGTTTTTCTTGAGCAGATCCATCTTGATGTCATAGAGCTTCTGACTCAGATCCACATAGTACCGGTGCGGGTTGTCAAACCGTTTCACCTCATCCCAGAGCGTGTCCACCTGGGCGGCGCAATACTGCTTGATCTGCTCCAGAGACGGCTTTTCATAGACCAGCTTGCCGTCCCGGAAGATCGGCACCTGCAGCGGCTTTGCCACGAAATTATAGACGGTTTTGGTTTTCCAGACGGCGTCCGGGTCAAAAATCTTCAGATTTTTGCTGTCGTCCACCACCTCGTCATGGACGCACAGATAGTCGGCGATGGCCTTGCCGGTGTCCGCGCCATACAGGCGATAGAGCGTTTTGAAGTGGGGATTGGTGATTTTGGTGACGTTTTCACTGATTTTAATTTTGGGCGTGATGCTGCCGTCGTCCTGCTCGATGGCGGCCAATTTATAGACGCCGCCGAACACCGGCTCGGATTTTGCGGTGATGAGCCGCTCGCCCACGCCGAAGCAGTCGATTTTCGCGCCCTGCCGCAGCAAATCCTCGATGAGGTATTCATCCAGCGAATTGGAAACGGTGATCTGGCACTCCGGCCAGCCGGCCTCGTCCAGCATTTTTCTTGCCCGGCGGGTGAGATAGCCAAGGTCGCCGGAGTCCAGCCGGATGCCGCATTTGGTGATGCCGAGCGGGCGCAGGACGTCATTAAATGCGCGGATGGCGTCGGGAATGCCGCTTTTGAGGGTGCTGTAGGTGTCGACCAGCAGCACCGCGTTCTGCGGATAGGTTTCGCAGTAGGACTTGAACGCCTCATACTGACTGTCAAACATCTGCACCCAGGCATGCGCCATGGTGCCGCCGGCGTGCACGCCGTAGAGCTGGTCGGAAATGGTGCAGGCCGTGCCGGCGCAGCCGCCGATATAGGCCGCGCGCGCGCCCAAAATCGCGCCGTCCGGCCCCTG
>JAQUZL010000077.1 GCA_028691385.1 Oscillospiraceae bacterium | reverse complement strand
AAAAGCTTGAGGATTTATGGTATCATAAAATTGGTAAGTGGTTGCGGAGAATCTGATTTATTTTGAGGACTTGGCGCTCTCTTTGGGGAAAGATAAGAAATCTTTTTTCCATGGTGTCCACAAAAAAGACAGATTTCTTATTGAAATCTGTCTTTTTTGTGCGAAATAACATGATATACTTACGAAAGATTATTTCATATAATGCGCGGAAAATCGTTCGCGATTTCCACTGCTTCGTGTGTTGTTTTTGCGGCGTCATTATGCTACAATAACAACAAAAATTCAACAGAATGTGGGGACTTTTCATGGAAAATAAAGAACTTCCCAAATTCCGCTCCTCTTTGAACGGGTTTAATCGTGACGACGTGGTCGGCTATATCGAGTTGCTCTCAAAGAAGAACACCACGGCCGTGAAATCGCTGCAGGATGAAAATCATGCGCTGCAGGCACAGGTTGAGCAGTTTCGCAGCGCGCTGCAATCTGCGCAGACCTTAATTGAAGAATTGTCCGACGAGCCGGAAGCGCCGGTGCCGTGCGAAGCGCTCCCCGCTTCGGAGTCACCCGCGGCTGCGGAAGTCCCCGCGCCGCAGGAAGATTGCGCCGCGCCGCGCGACAACGCTGCGCAAGACGAGCTTGCCGCATACCGCCGTGCAGAGGCGGCCGAGCGCTCTGCGCGCAGCCGTGCCAATGCGGTTACCCGAAAAATTGATTCCGTCCTCACGGAAGCCCTTTCCCGCTTTGCCTCCACCGGCAGTGAAGCCGATGCGCTGTGCGAAGATCTGAACGCCAGCATCTCGCGCCTGCAGGACGCCCTGGCAGAGATACGCGTGATCTACGAAGAAGCCAGCGACAAGCTGCAGGAGCTGAACGATCTGACTGCAGTCGGAATTGAGGAATAAGCATGGCGGAATATCATTTGAGCACCACCGCGCTGCGCGACGCCGTGCCGCAGCTGCGCGCGGGCGATCGCGTGTTTCTGTCCGGCACTGTTTATACCTCGCGCGACGCTGCGCACAAGCGCATTTTTCAGCTGTTGGATGAAAGTAGCCCCCTGCCCTATGATCTGCACGGCGCGGTGATTTATTATGCCGGGCCTACCCCCGCCCAGCAGGGAATGCCCGTCGGTTCCTGCGGCCCGACAACGTCCGGCCGGATGGATCCCTACGCCCCGCGCCTGCTGGATCTCGGCCTTGCCGCCATGATCGGAAAGGGCGAGCGCAGCCGGGACGTGATTGACGCCATCGTGCGCAACAAGGCGGTCTATCTCTGCGCGGTCGGCGGCGCGGGCGCGCTGATTGCGGGCTGTGTCAAGCAGGCGGAGGAAATCGCGTTTTTTGATCTCGGCTGTGAATCTGTGAAACGGTTCACCATCGAAGCGCTGCCCGTCGTGGTTGCAATTGATTCAGAAGGCCACAACCTCTTTGAAACGGGTCGCAAAGCCTATTGTAAATGACCAGATTCCCGCGCAGATCGGTACAAAAACCGATTTGCGCGGGAATCTTTTACGCAAAAAATGGCAGGCGCTGCAGCGCCTGCCATTTCCAAATTCAAATGCCGTGCTTTTGCTTGGCTGCGCGAACAAATTCGCGGAACAGCGGATGCGCCTTATTCGGGCGGGATTTCAGCTCCGGATGGAACTGCACGCCGGTAAACCACGGGTGATTCCGAAGCTCCACGGTTTCCACCAGCTTCCCGTCCGGTGAAAGGCCGGTCAGCCGCATGCCGTTCTGGGTCAGAACGGAACGAAAATCGTTGTTAAACTCCCAACGATGGCGGTGGCGCTCGCTGATCAGGTTTGCGCCATAGGCCTCATAGACATTGGTGTCCTGCTCCTGAATATGACAGGGATAAGCGCCAAGGCGCATCGTGCCGCCCTTATCAGTAACGTCGCGCTGAGAAAGCATCAAATCGATCACAGGATGCGTGGTATCCTTGAAAAATTCCGTAGAATGCGCATCGGCAAATCCGGCCACATGGCGGGCAAACTCGACAACCGCCATTTGCATGCCCAAGCAGATCCCCAAAAACGGAATATTCTGCTCACGCGCATAGCGAATGGCACTGATTTTGCCCTCAATGCCGCGATCACCAAAGCCGCCCGGCACCAAAATGCCGTCTGCGTCATGCAGCAAAGCGTCCGCATTTTCGTCAGTCACCAATTCCGAATCAATCCAGTCGATGCTAACCCTGACATCATTTTCAATGCCGCCATGGGTCAGCGCCTCGACCACGGACAGATACGCGTCATGCAGCGCCACATATTTGCCGACCAGCGCGATTTTAACCTCGCCCTGCACGTTCTTGGCGCGCTTGACCATGGCTTCCCACTCGGCAAGATCCGGCTGCTGGGTCTGCAGGCCGAGACGCTTGCAGACAACGTTGTCCAAGACTTCCTTGTTGAGCATCAACGGCACCTCATAAAGGATGGGCGCAGTCAAGTTTGGAATCGCGTTTTCTTTTGGAATGTTACAGAACAACGAAATTTTCTCTTTGATGTCGTCCGGAATTTCATAGTCGCAGCGGCACATGATGACGTCCGGCTGGATGCCGATGGACAGCAGCTCCTTGCAGGAGTGCTGTGTCGGCTTGGACTTCAGCTCACCACTGCCGGGAATGGCGACAATCAGCGAAACATGAATAAACATGACGTCCTGCTTGCCAACCTCAACGGCAACCTGACGGATTGCCTCAAGGAACGGCTGGGACTCAATGTCGCCCACCGTGCCGCCGATTTCTGTGATCACAACGTCAGTTTCCGGCGTTGCGAGCGAATAGATGCGCTTTTTAATTTCGTTGGTCACATGGGGAATCACCTGCACGGTGCGGCCGAGATAGTCGCCCGTACGCTCGCGGTTGAGCACCGTCCAATAGATCTGGCCGGATGACACGGAGCAGTTCCGCGTCAAATTTTCATCAATAAACCGCTCGTAGTGTCCCAGATCCAGATCCGTTTCCGCGCCGTCATCGGTCACGAACACTTCACCATGCTGGTAGGGGCTCATCGTACCGGGATCTACATTCAGGTACGGATCGAACTTTTGAATTGTGACTCTCAGGCCACGCTGTTTCAGCAAGCGGCCGAGCGACGCGGCTGTAATGCCCTTGCCCAGGCCGGACACAACGCCGCCTGTAATAAAAACATATTTCACTGCCATCTGATATACCTCCTCGGCGGCCATCTCCATCTCCGCCGCATTTTGCCCAATACTCTACGGCTATTTTACTCGCAGATGGAATGGCAGTCAAGGAAAAACTCTACAGTTCTACATTCCGTTGTACTTTTCTGCAAAACTCAACACATTTTCTTGTGGATTTTGGCCATTATTCTTCGTCGACGTAAAAAACCGTACGCACCGTTATTCCGAGAAATATACAGATAAATATTCATAAACTTCACAATTCCGATGCTGCCGCAGGGAATTCCGAAAGCCATGATAATTCCTACACTTTTCCACATCTCCACAGAGTTATGCACAAATCATAATCCTGTGTGGAATCTGAATATACGATTTACATAATACCATTTCGAAAAAGATTCAGTTCCTCCTCGCTGAGATTTGCATGAAACAGCGAATTCAGACTTTTTCCGATTAATCCGGCCAAAAAAGAAATTCGCGCGTCAATATCGCTGGGCGTTACCACCATACCGTCCGGCAAATCCAGATTGGCCGGCACATCCTCCATGCCCATCGCATCGGCGACCAATGTGGCCGCGTCCACTACCGTGGGAACGCCGATGGCTGTGACCGGTGCGCCAAGGCTTTCCCTGCAAAAGCGTTCCCGGTGGTTTCCGACGCCGGAGCCGGGCACGATTCCCGTATCCGTCAGCTGCACCGACGTGCACACGCGCGCAAGCGCGCGCGAAGCCAACGCGTCAATAACAATGATTTGATCCGGCGCAACATGCGCGCAGACGCCCTTCACGATTTCCAGACTTTCCAGGCCGGTTGTGGCCAACACGCCCGGCGCAAGCGCGGAAACCTGCCGAAAGGAGCCAAAATGCTCCGGCAGCTTCTCTACCAGATGCCGCGTAATCAGCAAATTTTCCAGCACCTTGGGTCCAAGCGCATCCGGCGTCACGGCGGCATTGCCGAGGCCAATGATGAGTATTTTATCCTTTTTACGCAGCTTCGTGAGCGCCAGCAGCTCCTCGCTGAGCGCTTTTGCCGCAGCGAGCGCCTGCGTGCCGTCGCGCGCTGCGGCACGCAAATCCAGCGTGAGATAATTTCCTATCGGCTTTCCAAGCGCCTGACTTCCCTGCTCGTTCAAAATCTCAATCTGCGTGATCGGCACGCCGCGCCGGTGATAGTCCTTTGCCGCCACGCCGGTCAGTTTGGTTGTTTGATCGGCAGATTCCTGCCAAAGCTGCCTTGCCTCTGCCGCCAAATCCGTACGTTTCATGTGCCACACTCCATTTCCTATCTGATATTTTTCGCAATACAGCAATATTTATGAAAAAAGTTAAAAAATATATTGATTTTACGACCTCCTTCCGCTATAATTGATTTTTGCATGAGACCATTTTTATGAATGGAAATTACAAGTACCCGGAGGAGGTGTTACCGTGCCTAATATTAAGTCCGCAAAAAAGCGTGTTCTCACCACCGCTGATCGCAGCGAGACAAACCGTGCTGCAAAGTCCGCGCTGAAGACAGCCATCAAAAAGTTTGAAGTTGCCGCTGCTGTGGAAGACAACCGTGAGGCTGCTCAGACCGCTTACGCAACCGCCGTCAAGACCATCGACCAGGCTGTGAAGAAGGGGATTCTGCACAAGAATACCGCCGCCCGGAAAAAGAGCAATATCACGCTGAAAATGAACAAGATTGCCTAATGCGTGCATTTTCAAAGACTTCCTCGAAAGAGGAAGTCTTTTTTCTTGCCCTGCCGCAGATTCTCTACTATAATATAAAGAATTATTTTATGCAAAGGAGATTGCCATGGCAGACTTATTTGCACCCGTCACTGCGCTCAAGGGCGTCGGCGCGGCGCGTGCCGCGCAGCTTGCGCAGCTCGGCATTCGCACACTCTATGATCTGCTGACCGATTTTCCCCGCGACTACGAAGACCGAACGGCGCTGCGCGCCATTGCGGATCTGTTGCCGGAACAAAACGCCTGCTTCGAGGCAATGGTCGTCACGCAGCCGCGCACGAGCTATATTCGGCAGGGTCTGGACTGTACCCGCGTCACCGTCGCAGATCAAACCGGGCGGCTGAATCTGGCCTATTTTAACCAGCGCTTTGTTGCAGAGCAGCTTGTCTATGGACAGCGCTACGTATTTTACGGAAAGAAAGACGAAAATGGGCTTTCTATGGCGAACCCGGTTTTTGAGGCTGCAGACAGCGTCGGCGTTTTGACGCGGCGCATTTTACCCGTCTACCGTTTGACTGCAGGCGTCAGTAACAAGCTGCTCGGTAAGCTGATTTTGCAGGCCATGGACGCATGCCTTGCCGCGCTGCCGGACGTCATTCCCGCGCCGCTGCAAGCGCGTTTTCGCCTGACGGACGCGAATCGCGCCTACCGGCAAATTCACAACCCCGACTCCTATGCGTTGCTCCAAGACGCGCGGCGCAGACTGGTCTTTGAGGAGTTTTTCGTTTTCTCTGCAGGCCTTTCCCTACTCCGCGCCCAGCGGGATACCGTTGCCTGTCAGCCCTGTCAAACCGTTGACCCCACGCCGTTTTTGCAGCTGCTCCCCTTCCAGATGACCGCCGCGCAGCTGCGCGCCATCGGCGAAATTTGCCGCGATCTTGCCGCTTCCCAGCCGATGAACCGTCTGGTGCAAGGCGATGTGGGCAGCGGCAAAACGCTGGTCGCCGCTGCGGCCGCCTACTGCGTCATAAAGAGCGGTCATCAGGCGGCGCTGATGGCGCCCACCGAAATTCTCGCCGAGCAACATGCAAAAACACTCGCGCCGCTGATGGCGCAGCTTGGCATTGAAACCGCGTGCATCACCGGGCAGCTGCCCGCCGCCGAAAAGCGCCGCGCCCAGCAGCGCGCGGCAGACGGCAGTGCTCAGCTCATTATCGGTACGCACGCGCTGCTCTCAGAGAACACCACATTTCACGATCTTGCCCTCGTCATCACCGACGAACAGCAGCGCTTCGGCGTTTCCCAGCGCGCAAGGCTGACCGCAAAAGGCTCCGGCGTGCATCTTTTGGTGCTGTCCGCAACCCCAATTCCGCGTACCCTCTCGCTGATTTTATACGGTGATCTTGACCTGTCTGTCATTGATGAGCGCCCGCCCGGGCGGCAGGAGGTGGACACGTTTCTTGTCAGCGAACGTCTGCGCAGCCGTGTGAACGCATTCATTCGCAAGCAGGTCGCGGCGCATCATCAGGTTTATATTGTCTGCCCCGCCATCGAGCAGACGGACGACGCATCCATCAAAGCCGCCGAAGCATGGGCAGACGCCCTGCAAAAGCACTTGTTCCCGGAGCTGCGCGTGGCCCTGCTCCACGGCAGGATGAAGGACAAAGAGCAGGTCATGGCCGATTTTTCTGCCGGCAGCGCCGATGTTTTGGTCGCCACCACCGTCATCGAAGTGGGCGTGGACGTGCCGAATGCCACCTTGATTGTCATCGAAAACGCCGATCGCTTCGGTCTGAGTCAGCTGCACCAGCTGCGCGGCCGCGTTGGCCGCGGCAAGGATCAATCCTACTGCATTTTGGTCAGTGAGAATTCATCGTTTGAAACAAAGCAGCGCCTGAAGGCGCTGTGTGACAGCAACGACGGCTTCCGCATCGCCGAGCAGGATCTGGCGCTGCGCGGCCCAGGTGATTTCTTCGGGCAGCGGCAGCATGGTCTGCCCGAATTCAAGGTTGCGAACCTCTCTGCCGATCTTGAAACGCTGAAACAGGCGCAGCAGGCCTGCGCCGACTGCGATATGGCGCAGTTCGTCCGCTCCGAATCGCTACTTGCGCGTGTTCGCGCCCTGTTCGGCGCGGACGAGATTGCGCTGAATTAACCGTGAATCCCCCTGCGGCATAGTCTGTAACAGATTGCCAAAGGGGGATTTTTATGTGTGGAATTGCCGGATTACTGACATTTGATGAAGCGCCGACCGGGCAGGAAGCATACCTTGCTGCCATGTCGGCGTCACTTGCCCCGCGGGGGCCGGATCAGGATGGTATGTTTGTGCAAGACGGCTGCGCGCTGCTGCATAGACGTCTGTGCGTGGTGGATCCGAAGGGCGGGATCCAGCCCATGACGAAAAGCGGCTGCACGCTCGTCTATAACGGAGAGCTTTATAACGCCGCAGAGCTTCGCGACGAGCTGCAAAGCCTTGGATACGACTTTGACACAAGCAGCGACACCGAGGTCGTGCTGAACAGCTTTTTATGTTGGAAAAACCGCTGCGCCGAACATTTTAACGGTATTTTTGCGTTTGCCGTCTATGTCGCTCCCAAGCGAACGTTGTATCTTGCCCGTGATCCCATGGGCGTGAAGCCGCTGTTTTACGCCCAACGCGAAAAGAAACTGATCTTTGCTTCGGAACTCAAGGCGCTGCTGCAGCACCCGGAAGTGCAAAGCAATGTGACCAGGGAAGCGCTTTATGATATTGTGTTTCTTGGCCCGGGCAGAACGCCGGGCTGCGGAATTTTTAAGGACGTTTTTGAGCTTCTGCCGGGCGTGTGCGCGCAATATGATGATACCGGACTGTCGCTGCGGCAGTACTGGCGGCTCTGCGACGGAGAATGTCAGGACACGTTTGAGCAGGCCGCAGAAACAACGCGCTATCTCGTCACCAACGCCATTCAAAGGCAGCTTGTTTCCGATGTGCCGCTGTGCACCTTTCTCTCCGGCGGTCTGGACTCGTCCATCATTTCCTCCGTTGCAAGGAAGGAATTGGGCGATCTCACGACCTATTCCGTGGACTATCGGGACAATGACCGTTATTTTCGCAGCGGCAAATTCCAGCCCAATTCCGACAACCATTACATCGAGATCATGCAGCAGTATCTCGGTTCGCGCCATCGCCGGGTGGAACTTGACACGCCAGAGTTGGTCATGGCGTTGTTTGACGCAGTGCGTGCGCGCGACCTGCCGGGCATGGCGGATGTGGACGCCTCGATGCTGCTTTTGTGCCAGTCCGTCAAGCACACCCACACCGTGGTGCTGTCCGGCGAGTGCGCCGACGAAATCTTTGGCGGCTATCCATGGTATCGCGACCCGGAGATTCGGGAGGCGGCCGGTTTCCCATGGGCGCAGACCACCGATTACCGCGCAAGCTTCCTGCGCCCGGACTATCTGCGCGAGGAAACGCCGCGGGAATATGTGATGCGCCGGTATGCGCAGACAATCGCCAGCGCCGATATTTTGCCGGGAACCGAACCATTGGAGCGGCGCATGAAGCAAATGATGGTTTTGAACCTGCAGGGCTTTATGCAAACGCTGCTTGACCGGAAGGATCGCATGAGCATGTTTTCCGGCGTCGAGGTACGCGTTCCGTTCTGTGACAAACGCATTGTAGAGTACCTCTATACGCTGCCATGGCGCTATAAGGATTATCACGGGCGGGAAAAAGGACTGCTGCGCCATGCCATGAATGATATTTTGCCCCAGGAAATTGTGGAGCGCAAAAAGAGTCCCTATCCCAAAACCTGGAATCCGAGCTATCACGCCGCCGTATCCGCCCTGCTGCGCAAGGAGCTTGACGATCCGGCCAGTCCACTGCCGGAAATTTTTAACCGCAGCGCCCTTGAGCAGCTGCTCACCGAGCAGCGCAGCCTGCCCTGGTATGGCCAGCTGATGACCACGCCGCAAACCATTGCTTATTTTCTCCAAATCGGATATTGGCTGCGCAAATATCATGTAACAATTGTATAATATCCGCTGGCTTTACAGGAGAAAATATTGTAAAATAGAAGCAACGTTCACAGCAAAGGATGGAGAAACATATGAAGCGAGTTGTTCTGGTCATTATGGATGGCGTAGGCCTTGGCGATCACGGTGAGGGCGACGCCGTCTACCGCGCAAAAACGCCGAATTTGGATGCGCTTTGGGCAAGCTGCCCGCATGTCAGTCTAAAAGCCCATGGTACAGCCGTTGGCCTGCCGACCGACGGCGACATGGGAAACTCCGAGGTTGGTCACAACGCCCTTGGCTGCGGCCAGGTTTTCCCGCAGGGCGCCCGTCTGGTGGGTGAAAGTATCAAAACCGGCGCAATCTTCCAATCGGGCACTTGGGAAGCGCTCTCAGGCAACTGTCGCAGCGGCGCGCATACGCTGCATTTTATCGGACTTCTCTCCGATGGCAACGTCCACTCCCATATCAGTCATTTGCTTGCGATGATCGAGCGGGCAAAGCAAGACGGCGTGCAGCGTGTACGCTGCCATATTTTGCTCGATGGCCGCGATGTGCCGGCAACCTCTGCGTTGGAGTATGTTCAGCAGCTGGAAGCAGTTCTGGCGCAGTGCCGCGCGGCCGGTCTTGACTATGAAATTGCCTCCGGCGGCGGCCGCATGAAAATCACCATGGACCGGTATGAAGCAGACTGGGACATGGTGCGCCGCGGCTGGCAGACCCATGTGCTGGGCGAGGGGCGTTATTTTGCGTCCGCCGCTGCGGCCATTCAGGCTTACCGCAATGAAAGCGCCTGCATTGATCAGGATCTGCCGCCGTTTGTCATTGCAAAAAGCGGTAAGCCCGTGGGAAAAATCGAAAACGGCGACAGCGTGATTTTGTTTAATTTCCGGGGCGACCGCGCGCTGGAAATTTCGCGCGCATTTGACGATCCGTCATTCTCCGTCTTTGACCGCGGCGGCGTGACGGATGCGCTCTATGCCGGTATTTTGGAGTATGACGGCGACCTGCACATCCCAAGCCGGTATCTGGTTAGCCCGCCCACCATCACGCAGACGCTTACCGAGGTGCTCTGCAAGCATGGCATTCGCGAATACGCGCTG
>JAQUZL010000076.1 GCA_028691385.1 Oscillospiraceae bacterium | reverse complement strand
GGTCATAGCTTGCGTCCTTCATGGTGGTGCACAGCTGCGCATAGATCGCGTCGAGATCCGTGGGCGTGAATGGCTCGGTGGTGTAGCCGAACAGCAGCGGCGCGGACAGGTCGTTGCCGAGATAGGCCGCCTCTACCGCTTCGAGCAGCGCGTCGGCGTCCAGACTGACGCCGGTGACGCCCACCTTCACGGTGACCGTGCCCTCTTCCGCGTCCACCACGGAAGTAGAGTCCTCGCGCGCGACCAGCGCGTCTGCGGCGGCTTCCGCGATGACCTGCTTGAGGTAATCCTCATCGAGCGTCAGAGAGTCGTGGGCATTGATGTGTTTTTCGTTGTCCGGATTTTTCGCTTCCCGATGGAGCTTTGCGCGGGAAAACACATTGCCGGTGCGGCCATAGTCCCAGGCGGCGTCCACAGCGGTTTCCACGTCGATGGACACGTTCACCAGCTTCGGGTCGAAGCGAATGGTGCGGTCGGGCAGCTGCACGGTGAGCGGCGTTGTGCCGTAGGAGTCCTGCAGCGCCTGATTGACCGCCGCGATGGCGTCGTCCTTGCTCATGCCGCCCACGTTGACGCCCGCCACATAGACGTTGGGGAAAATGTTGTCGTCGTGCGCCTGCACGGCGGCTACGCCATAGACGCCTGCACCCAGCAGCACCGCGACCGCCGCAACAATGGCGACAATCGCGCTGGAATTCTTCTTTTTCCCGGTAGGCTTCGCGGCCTGCTTGCCGGATGGCGCGGACTGCTTCCTGCGCGGCGCCGGTTTCTCGCCTTTGGTTTCAAATTTTCCTTTAATGATGATCGCTCCTTATTACAACACGGAAACCGTGGCTATTTTTTTGCTGTATATCAATTATTATACAGACTGCGGCATAGGAAAAGCAATGCCTATCGTGTTACAGGGAAATTAATTTTCGGTTACGTTGCATCCGCTGCGCCCAGGCGGTCAAATCGGGCCAAAAACAGTTTGGCGGCCTTCAGCGGATCCTCGCCCGCAGCGAGCTTCAGCGTCAGCTGCGGCGTGCTGGTCTTGGCGGCGGCAAAGAACACGCGGCCTTTGCATGCCGGGTCGGCGCAGATGGCGGAAACCGTCTGGAAATTCAGCACGCGCATGGTAAAGACAATTTTGTCGCTCTTCTGCGCAATCTCTGTGATGCCGGCTGCGGCTGCGGTGGCGCGGAGCAGTGCGGTGTCGATGAGATTGCGCACGCTTTTCGGCACTTCGCCATACCGGTCGACAAGCTCCGAGAGCAAATCGTCCGCGTCGGCCTGGTCGCGGACGGCGGCCATGCGCCGGTAAAGATCCATGCGCTGCTCGCCGGAGGACACATAGCTTTTGGGGATGCTGGCCGCAATGGACAGATCGGCCGTGCATTCCGGCAGCGCTTTTTGGTCGCTCTGCTCGAGCACCGCTTCCTGCAGCAGCTTCAAATACATATCGTAGCCCACCGAGAGCAGATGCCCCGACTGCTCCGCGCCGAGCAAATTGCCCGCGCCGCGAATTTCCAGATCGCGCATGGCGATTTTGAAGCCGGAACCAAATTCGGCAAACTCGCGCACCGCGCCAAGGCGCTTTTCGGCCACCTCACTCAGCTGCTTGCCCCGCCGGAACGTGAGATAGGCAAAGGCGTGGCGGCTCGACCGACCCACGCGGCCGCGCAGCTGGTGCAGCTGCGAAAGACCCAGCGAATCCGCGTTTTCGATGATGAGGGTGTTGACGTTGGGGATGTCGATGCCGGTTTCGATGATGGAGGTGCAGACCAGCACCTGCACGTCGCCGTCGGACAGCTTCTGCATCACATCGCCCAGCGCTTCCTCGCCCATGCGGCCGTGCGCCACGGCGATGCTGGCCTCGGGGATGCGCTGCTGCATCCGGTAGGCGCACTGGGCGATGCTCTCGATGCGGTTGTGCAGGTAATAGACCTGCCCGCCCCGCGCGATTTCCCGGCGAATCGCGTCGTCCAGAATCCGGTCGTCGTGCTCCATGACGATGGTCTGCACCGGGAAGCGGTCGCTGGGCGGCTCTTCGATGGTGGACATGTCGCGGATGCCGGACATGGCCATGTTGAGCGTGCGGGGAATCGGCGTGGCCGACAGGGTCAAAACGTCCACATCCTTGGACATTTCCTTGAGCCGCTCCTTGTGGCTGACGCCAAATCGCTGCTCCTCGTCGATGATGAGCAGCCCCAAATCCTTGAAACGAAGCTCCTTGTTCAGCAGCTTGTGAGTGCCCACCACCAGGTCGAGCTGCCCGGTGGCCAGCGCCTTGAGCGTTTTGGTCTGCTGGGCGGCGGTGCGAAAGCGGGAGAGCACGTCGATGTTCACCGGGAAGCCGGCAAACCGCTTCATGCACGTAAGATAGTGCTGCTGGGCAAGCACGGTGGTGGGCACTAAAATGGCCACCTGCTTGCCATCGAGCATGGCCTTCATGGCCGCGCGCAGCGCGACCTCGGTTTTGCCGAAGCCGACGTCGCCGCAGAGCAGCCGCTCCATGGGCTTCGGTTTTTCCATATCGGCCTTGATCTCCGCGATGGCGCGGAGCTGGTCGTCGGTTTCGGCATATTCAAAGCGCTCTTCAAACTCCGCCTGCCACGGCGAGTCCGACGAAAAGGCAAAGCCCACCGCCCGCGCGCGGGCGGCATAGAGCTGAATGAGGCCGTCCGCCAAATCCTTGACCGCCGTTTTGGCTTTGGTTTTGGCGCGCTCCCACGCGTCGCCGCCCAGCTTGTTGAGATTGACGGCCTGCTCCTCGCCTGCGCCGATGTATTTGGACACCAGATCAAGCTGTGTGGCCGGGACATAGAGCACGTCCGTGCCGCGATAGGCGATTTTCACATAGTCCTTGACCACGCCGTCCACCTTCATCGGCTCCATGCCCATGTAGCGGCCGATGCCGTGGTGCTCGTGCACCACCAGATCGCCCGGACTGAGGTCAGTGAACGCGGTCAGCTTTTGCCGATTGGTGCGGGTGTCGCGGCGGGGCTTTCGTTTTTCGCGGCGGCCGGTGAGCTGCCCCTCGGTGAGCACCGCAAGCTCCAGCGCCGGGTATTCCATGCCCGCGCCCAGCGCGCCGTCCGTGAGGACAATTTCGCCCTTTTCCGGCGGGCGGGAGAGTGGGAAATCCAGCAGCGCGCGCACGCCGCGGCTTTCCAGCATCTGCTGCAGCAGCTCGCCCCGACGGCGATTGCCGCACAGCACCAGCGAGCGGAAGCCGCTTTTTTGATAGGCGGAAAGATCGTCGGCGGCGATTTCCAGATTGCCGCCGTAAGAGGGCAGCTGCTTGCACGCCACCGACAAAAGCGCCTGCGGCTGCAAGGTTTCCGGGAACGCCGCGGTCAGAAAATTGTCAAGATACACCGCGCCGCGCCCGGAAAAGGTGCCGCAAAGGTCGTCCCAGTCACGATAAAACTCGCACAGCTCGCCTGCCAGAACCCCATCATTCAGCATGGCGTCGAGCTGCGCGCCAAAGGACTCCTCCTGCTTGCGCGCGGCGCGCGATACCGCGCCGTGGTCGCAGAACGCCACAATGGCGTCGCCGGACACATAGTCCGCGCCGCACTGCAGCGCCGGGTAGATGAGCGAGAGATAGCGATCGGCGGCGGCAAAGCTCACGCCGCTGCCCAGCCGCTCCAAATCGCGGGTGAGGGTTTCCAAAAGAGCGGTGTGGGGCGTTTTGCGTCGGCGCTGCCGGGCAATCACCGCTTCCAGCGCGGCGATGACGCCCGCCGTCCCGTCGGGGTGCAGCGCGGGCAGCACCTCCGCCGACGGCAGCAAAACCGCCGATTCGATCGGCTCGATGCGCCGCTGGGTCACCGTGTCAAAATAGCCCATGGCGTCGAGGGCGTCGCCGAAAAACTCGCAGCGTACGGGATTGTCCATGGCCGGAGAAAACACGTCCAGAATGCAGCCCCGCAGGGCAAACTGCCCCGTTCCCTCGACCAGCGTGGTGCGGGCATAGCCCGCGCGCACCAGCTGCGACACAAGATCTTCCATGCGGTAGTCCGCGCCCACCTGCAGGCGCACCGCAGCGGTATAGAGCGTGCTTTTCGGCATGGTGCGCACGCGCAGCGCGGCAAGGGACGCAACGAGAATCGGAATTTTGCCGCCCGCCAGATCATAGAGCACCCGCAGACGCTTCTGCTCCCAGCCATGGGACAGCGCGGCGGTATCGTAGAGCGTCAGCTCCCGGTCGGGCAGCACGGTGACCGGCTGCGAAACAAACGCGCGCAGCTCGTCGGCGGTCTGCCGGGCGGCTTCCTCATCGGCGCACACGGCCACAAGAGGCCGCCCGGTGTCGCTTCGCAGCGCGCCGAGAAAATGGGCGCGATGAATGGGGCTTAGCCCCGAAAGGCAAACGCACTTGCCGCTGTCCGCGGCTTCGCGCACCGCCCGATATTCCGGCAGCGCGGTAAGCGCCTGAAAAAGATACTTCATGACGGCCTCCTATCTGTAAAATATTGGAATTTCAGAAACGACCAAACGGGCGGGAAGCATTGCTGCCCGTCCGTTTGACAAAAATCAATTTATTTTCCGTTGAACGCATTGGCGGCCGCCGTGACGCCGTCGCGCACCACGGCAAGCGCGGCGTTTGCCGCGTGGGACAGCGCTTCGGAAAAAAGCGGCTGCTGCGCCTTGGGCACAGTGCCCAGCACCCAATCGGCAAGGTCATAGTCCGGCCGGGGCTTGGGATCGACGCCGATCTTGACCCGCGGAAAGTTCTGCGTGCCAAGCTGCGCGATGATGGATTTGATGCCGTTGTGTCCGCCGGCCGAGCCGTCCGGGCGCACGCGGATGCGGCCGACGCTCAGAGAAATGTCGTCGAACAGCACCAAAATCCGCTCCGGCGGAATCTTATAAAAGGCGGCGGCGGGCTGCACGGCCTGCCCGGAGTTGTTCATAAACGTGTCCGGCTTCAGCAGGCACAGTTTCTGCCCCTGCCAGGTGGCCATGGCGGTAAGGCCATGAAACTTGGCGCGGTCGATCTTGACACCAAGCTGCGCGGCGAGCCGGTCGATGGCCAGAAAGCCGCTATTGTGCCGGGACGATTCATATTCCCTGCCGGGGTTGCCCAAACCGACAATGAGCCAGTCGCAGGAAGCTTTTCCGAACAGCATCTTAAAACAGCTTGGAGATGGAGGTTTCGTCGTGGATGAAGGTGATGGCCTCGGCAAACATCGGCGCAACGTCCAGCTGGCTGATTTTGCCGCCGCAGTAGCCTGCGGGCAGCGGGATGGTGTTCAGGAGCTTCAGCTCCTCCATGCAGCTGTTTTGCACGCGGTCGATGGCGGGGCCGGAGAGCACGCCGTGGGTGGCGCAGGCATAGACCTTGGTTGCGCCGCCAATATTCATGATGGCCTCCGCTGCGTTGCACAGAGAGCCTGCGGTGTCCACCATGTCGTCAAACAGGACGCACGCGCGCCCCTTGACGTCGCCGATCACGTTCATGACTTCGCAGGCGTTGGCCTTCTGGCGGCGTTTGTCCACGATGGCAAGGTTCATGCCGACCTTCTGGGCAAAGGCGCGGGCGCGGGCGACAGAGCCGACGTCCGGGGATACCACGACCATCTCCTCGCGCTCGGCGGCGGAGAATTTGTCCAGATAATATTTGACGAACACGGGATTGCCCAAAAGGTTATCCACCGGAATGTCAAAGAAGCCCTGAATCTGGTTTGCGTGCAGATCCATGGTGAGCACGCGGTTTGCGCCTGCTGCGGTGATGAGGTTTGCCACCAGCTTGGCAGAGATCGGGTCGCGCGGCTTGGCCTTGCGATCCTGACGGGCATAGCCGTAGTACGGGATGACGGCGGTGATGCGGCCGGCAGAGGCGCGCTTGAACGCGTCAATCATGACCAGCAGCTCCATCAGGTGGTCGTTGACCGGCTTGCAGGTGGACTGGACAATAAACACGTCTTTGCCGCGCACGGTTTCGTTGATGGAGCAGGAAACCTCGCCGTCGGCGAATTGATTCACGTCGCTTTTGCCAAGTTCAATTCCCAGCGCCGCGCAAACGCCCTCCGCGAAGGGGCGGTTTGCGTTGGCGGTGAAGACCTTCAGTTCTTTACCAGTGGAAAACATGTAATCTCCCTCTCTTATTCTATTCTATCATGTAAGTTCAGAAATAATATGTAAATAAAACGGCGAGCGCCGGTTATTCCCTGATTTTGTTCTTTGCGGCCCAGTCGCGGCGGTTGGTTTGGCGCGCGCGGCCGATGGCCAGTGCCTGCGCGGGCACATCGTCTGTGACGGTGGTGCCTGCGGCGGCGTAAGCGCCGGGCGAAAGCGTGACCGGCGCAATCAGGCTGGTGTTGCAGCCGATGAAGCAGTCGTCGCCGACGGTGGTGCGGCAGTTTTGCGCCCGGTCAAAGTCGGCCGTCACAGCGCCGCCGCCAAAGCTGCAATTTTTGCCGACGTCTGCGTCGCCGAGGTAGGCCAGACGCGAAATGCTGACGCCGCTTTCGGTGGAGGAATTGCTGACCTCCACAAAATTCCCCAGTCTGCTGTGGTCGCCGATTTTGCAGCCGGGGCGCAAAACGGCAAACGGGCCGATGGCGGTCTGCCTGCCGACCACGCAGTCATGCAGCTGCGAGGCGTTCACGGTGCATCCCGCGCCCAACTTCACGTTGTCCAGCAGCGCGTTCGGGCCGATAACACAGTCCTCGCCGATGGAGGTGCGGCCGCGCACAATCGCGCCGGGCAACAGCTCCGCGCCCGGGGCAACGGCGCTCAGGGGCGAAACATAGCAGCTCGCGGCGTCCCACACGGTGACGCCGGCGGCAATCAGCTCCAGCACCGACTGGCGCTGGATGGCGGGCTGCCAGGAAAGCAGATCCTCAATGCTTGCAATGGTGAAAAAGCCGTCGGCGTCGGTGCGGCAGACGGCGCTGGTCTGCAAAAATGCGACAAAATCGAAGCTGTCGTCCAGCGCGTCCATCAGCGCCTCACGGCCGACGGCAAACACGCAGCTCGGCACGCTGCGACCCGGCACGCGGAACGCGGCGGCCTGCTGCGGCTGCAGCAGTACGGCGGGGCCGGTGATGACGGCGACGGTTTGCTCCTGCTCATCCGCAGTGGACAAAAACACGTGCAAAAGATCGGGCGTGTCGTCCGAATCGGAAATGCTGACCTGCGCGCTGTCGCGGAAGCAGCCCAGGGCAAGGTCGCGATAGCGTGCGTGACAGACCAAAAAGAAACGCTCCGTTCCGGCTTGCTCCAGCGAGCGGACCAGCCAGGAAAGTAGCGGTGAACCCATCACGGGGTATAGCATCAGCGGGCATTTCAGTCCGGTTTTGGCGGTGTCGTCCGGGATGAAGATAACGGCGGATCGTTCTGCCATAAGGTGCGCCCCTCTTTCATATTGCGGTAAAGTCCGCGTATAAAATCAGTATAGCAAATTCGACAATTTTTGTACAGAGAGGTTTGCTTGAAAACTTTCACAAAAAAGAGCAAAACTGGCTCGCTGCAATTGGCAGCGAGCCGTTTAATACAGATCCTCCGACCGGAACACCCACTCCGGCAGCACTTCGGAAAGCTCTACCAGCGAGTGACGGAAGCCGCCGGTATAGTCCACCGGACTGGCAAGCAGCGCGTGCTCACAAGGCAGCTTGCACGAAAGGGAAAGCAGCGCACTGGTGCCGCAATCGGGCGCGGAGTTGATGAGCACGGTTCCCCCGTGCAGCTGCGCGATGCTTTGCGCGATCAAAAGCCCCAGTCCCGTGCCCCACCGCGAATCTCCAAGCAGCGAGCGGTTATCATAGCGGCTGAAGAGCGTCTTGCGAATTTCCTCCGGAATCCCCTCGCCGTGATCGGTCACGGTGATCAGAATCCGATCCCGCGTACAGGACGCGCGCAGAGAAATTTTTCCGCCGTGGGAGGAATATTTCATCGCATTGGAGAGTAAATTGAGGATAGCGCGTTCCACTTTTTGCTGATCCAGCTCCGCAAACGCCATCCGATCCGGCGCGGAGTAGGAAAGCTCCTGCCCCGCCGTGGCGCAAAGATCCTGACACTCCTGAAAAAATTCCGTAAAGAAGGCGTCAAGCCGCGTGGCCTGCGTGCGCAGCGCAACGCGCCCGGCCAGATATTCCGCCGCGTCGGCCAAATTGCCGCTGATGCGCAGCAGCTGATAAAACCCACGGCTGAGCTTGGCAGTGTCGGCCTGAATGGAGCGATCCTCCAGATCCTCCAGGCGCGCAAACAGCTCCTCCGCAGTGGCGAAGAGATTGGAAACCGGCGGACGCAGCGTCTGCGCGACAATCTGCAGCGCTTCTGCGTGGTCCGGCGCCTTTGTGAGCGTCAGACACAGCTGCGCGCCCGCCATGCGGCCCTGGACAACCCATCGCGCGCCGGTCAGCAGCACCGGCGCGGTAAAGTTTTCCTCCGGAATCGGAATGCAAAACAAGGCCTCCAGATCGACATCTGCAGTGATTCCGACCGCCGCCGCGGCCTCATTCAAATAGGTGACAACGCCATCGCTTACCAACAGCGTGGGCTGTGGCAGTACGGCAAGCACTGCGCGAAGCGCATCAAGTTCCTCCTGCATGGTGTGGACCCTCCCAGACCAGTATGTGTCTAAGGCAAAGAATTACCCTTGAAAAATCTGCCAGGGCGCTGCGGCTGGCAGATTTCAGCCGTTGCCGTTATTATTCTACATTATAATACTTGAGCGGAGAATAAATTGCAAGATTTCGACTGAAAAAACCCCCATAATAATTTGCTTTTCTGTGGAATTTGTGTATAATTTATGTTGTTATTTCTTTTAATTTGTAATATCTGGGAAAGGGAGTATTCAAGTGAGTATTAAAGTTGGTATTAACGGCTTTGGCCGCATTGGCCGTATGGTGTTTCGCGCCAGCATTGATCACCCCGAAATCGAGATCGTCGGCATCAATGATCTGTGCCCGGCCGATTATCTGGCCTATATGCTGAAGTACGACACGATGCATGGACAGTTTAGCCGGAGCGTCGCCGCGACGGACAACGCCATTGTGGTGGACGGCCGTGAGATCCCGGTTTTCGCAGAGAAAAGCCCGGCCAGTATCCCCTGGGGCAAGCTGGGCGCAGAGTATGTCGTCGAGGCAACCGGCCTGTTCCTGACCAAGGAAAAGGCGCAGGGTCACCTGGACGCCGGCGCGAAAAAGGTCGTCATGTCCGCGCCGAGCAAGGACGACACCCCCATGTTCGTCTGCGGCGTCAATCTGGACGCTTACAGCACCGATATGAATTTTGTTTCCAACGCTTCGTGCACCACCAACTGCCTTGCGCCGATCGCCAAGGTGCTCAATGACGCATTCGGCATTACCGATGGCCTGATGACCACCGTCCATTCCACCACAGCCACTCAGAAAACCGTGGACGGGCCGTCCATGAAGGACTGGCGCGGCGGCCGCGCGGCGGCAGGCAACATCATTCCGTCCTCCACCGGCGCGGCAAAGGCGGTCGGCAAGGTCATCCCCGCGCTCAACGGCAAGCTCACCGGCATGTCCATGCGCGTGCCGACACTGGACGTTTCCGTGGTGGATCTTACCTGCAATCTGGCAAAGCCCGCTTCCTACGCTGAAATTTGCGACGCCATGAAGCAGGCTGCCGAGGGCGAGCTGAAGGGCGTTCTGGGCTATACCGACGAGGCGGTCGTTTCCTCGGACTTCCTGGGCGACACCCGCACCTCCATCTTCGACGCCAAGGCGGGCATCGCGCTCACCGACACGTTCGTCAAGGTGGTTTCCTGGTACGACAATGAGATCGGCTACTCCAACAAGGTGCTCGACCTCATCGAGCACATGTACCGCGTCGATCACAAGTAAAACGCAAGGCCGTCCCGATTCCGGGACGGCCTTTTTGGTCGGACGCGCGGATGACTGCGGGGCGTGAACAGTTGCACTTTTCACAGCCGGGCAATGGTTCTTTCAATAAATTGTGTGCAAAATGGAAAAAATGAACAAACAATG
>JAQUZL010000075.1 GCA_028691385.1 Oscillospiraceae bacterium | reverse complement strand
GGGCCGTTTACGCTCAATACCCGAAACCGCACGCTGGAAAAAAGCGGAACGCGCATCCGCCTGACGCAGGTGGAATACGCAATTATGAAGCTGTTTATGCAAAATCCGGGACGCGCGCTGTCCCGCGAGGATATCTTGACGTCCGTCTGGGGCAGAGAATACGGCGGAGAGCTGAAGATCGTCGATGTGAACATTCGGCGCCTGCGCATTAAAATTGAGGACGACACCGCAACCCCAATCTATATCACGACCGTTTGGGGATTTGGCTATAAATGGGGGATTTGACCCCGCATGCTTCGGAAAGGAGGCGACAGTATTGAAAACCGTAGCCGGTATTCAAAAACGCTGGATTCTGAATATGGTCAGCGTGATTTGCGCGGTGATCGTGCTTGCTGTCGCCATCGTTTCGGTCGCATTTTCCTATTATTACTATTCCAACATGGAATCGGGCCTTGTGGCAAAGGCCAAGACGACCACGGACTTTTTCGGCACCTATATCAGCCAGAGCTATAACGACTATTATCAGTCCTGCATCACCTTTGCCAAAACCTTTGAGGAAAAAAACCGGATGGAGCTGCAGTTTGTCAGCGCCACCGGCAAAATTGTGGCGTCGTCCTATGGCCAGTGGGCCGGACGTGCGCCCAGCACCACCGATCTGGAGCAGGCCATCGACTCCAAGCAGATTCGCGTGTTTACCGGCATCAATCCGCAGACCGGCGAGCACATCATGGCTGTTTCCAGCCCGATGATCTATACCAACGGCGAGGTCATTGGTGTGCTGCGCTATGTGACAAGTCTGCGCCTGGTGGATCACCAGATCGCGTTCTGTATTGCCATTGCCATCGCTGCGGGACTGATTGTGCTGCTGCTGGTGATTTTTAACGGCAAGTTTTTCATCCGCTCCATTGTCGAGCCGGTGGGCGAGATCACCGCGACGGCCAAACGCATCGCCTCCGGCAGCTACGGCGTGCAGATTCAGAAAAAATACGATGACGAGATCGGCGAGCTGGCCGACACCATCAACGATATGTCCCTGAAAATCGGACAGACGGAAAAAATGCAGACGGAGTTCATCTCGTCCGTTTCCCATGAGCTGCGCACGCCGCTCACAGCCATCACTGGCTGGGGCGAAACGCTGATGCTCTCCGAACCCCTCAACCCCGCCGAGGTGCGGCGCGGCATCACCACCATTTTGAAAGAGAGCCGCCGCCTGACCTCCATGGTGGAGGAGCTGCTGGAGTTTACCCGGATTCAGGACGGCAGATTTACCCTGAATGTGGAAAAATGCGACCTGCGCGCGGAGTTTGAAGACACGGTGTTCATGTATGGCAGCCGGCTGCAGCAGGAGGGCATTGCACTGGAATATTTGGACAATGACGACGACTTCCCGGAGGTGCGCTGCGACCCGGCGCGTCTGCGGCAGGTGTTTCTCAATATATTGGACAACGCGGCCAAGCATGGCGGCGACGGCAAAAAGATTGACGCTTCCATTCATGCCGAAGAAAATCAGGTCGTGGTCCGCATACGGGACTATGGACCCGGGATTCCGGAGCAGGAGCTGCCGCATGTCAAACTGAAATTTTACAAGGGCAGCTCCAAGGCGCGCGGAAGCGGCATTGGGCTTGCGGTTTGCGATGAAATTGTTTCCATGCACGGCGGCTCGCTGAACATCGAAAATGCCCAGGGCGGCGGCTGCATGGTAACCGTGCGCCTGCCGATCGGCAACGGCTAATCGTGAAAGGTTATGACTATGAAAAACGAGAAATGCTGCAATGAAAAGTTCAAAACCCTCATTGGCGGACAAGCGCTCATTGAGGGCATCTATATGCGCGGGCCGGACAAGCAGGCCATTGTGGTGCGCAGCAAGGACGGTCTGGTTTCCAAGGTCGAGCCGCTGAAGCTCATCAAGGATCGCAACCCGATTTTCGGCTGGCCGCTGATTCGCGGCGTAGTCGGCTTTGGCGGCTCCATGATCAATGGCGTCAAGGCGCTGATGTATTCGGCGGATTTTTTTCCGGACGACGAAGAGACAAATGCCGAACCGTCTAAATTTGAGCAGTGGCTGGAAAAACATTTCTCCTCCGAGAAACTGGAGAAGTTTGCCATTTATTCGGCGGTGGCGCTGGGTGCGCTGTTTTCGGTCGCGCTGTTCATCCTGCTGCCCACGCTGCTTGCCACGCCGCTGTTCCACGTGGTGGACAATAAGATCCTGATTAACATCATTGAGGGCGTGATCCGAATCGCAATTTTTCTTGCCTACATGGTCGCGGTATCGAAAATGAAGGATATGAAACGCGTTTTTTCCTATCATGGCGCAGAACACAAAACCATTCGCTGCTACGAGGCGGGACTGCCGCTGACGGTGGAAAACGTCCGGCCGATGACGCGGATGCATCCGCGCTGCGGCACGAGCTTCTTGTTTGTGGTCATGGTGATCTCCATTTTGGTGTTCTCCGTGGTGCAGGTGGACAGCGCGATTTTGCGCCTTGTGCTGCGCCTTGTGCTGCTGCCGGTGGTCGTGGCGATCAGCTATGAGATTAACCGCTTTGTGGGGCGGCACGACACCTGGTTCACCAGAGCCATTACAGCGCCGGGTATGTGGCTGCAGAATTTCACAACCAATGAGCCGGATGACTCGATGATTGAGGTCGGTATCGAATCGCTGAAGCTGGTCATCCCGGAACGGGAGGGTGCGGACCGGTGGTAAAAAAGTATTCGGAGCTGTATCTGGACGCGCGGAAGGCGCTACTGGACTATGACGGAGAAAATGCCGCGTTTATGGCGCGGCAGCTTTTGAGCTTTGCTTCGGGTAAGCGCTTTGAGGAGATTCTCCGCGATCGGGAGCTCTATGCTTCGGAGGAGATTGAACAAACGTTGATGCAGTGCGTTGCGCGCCATGTGCGCGGCGAGCCGCTGGCCTATATTCTGGGACAGTGGGAGTTTGCCGGGATGCGCCTTGCCATCACGCCGGAGGTACTGATTCCCCGGGACGATACCATGGCCGTGACGGAGCTTGCCATCAAGAAAACGCTGTTTTTGGATGAAAATCCGCGGGTGCTGGATCTTTGCGCCGGCAGCGGCTGCATTGGCATTGCGGTGGCGCGGCGCGTCAAGGACGCGCGGGTGACGCTGGCGGAGCTTTCCGAAGCAGCGCTGAAGTTGGCCAAGAAAAATGTGCAGCTGCAAAACCTGACCGGCCGCGTGACCTGTGTGCAGGCGGACGCCACCAAGCCGGCGTCGCCGTTTCTGGGACAGTTTGATTTAATTGTATCCAATCCGCCGTACATTCCGGCATCGCAGATGCAGACGCTGGAGCCGTCCGTGCGGGAATATGAGCCGCATATGGCGCTGCTCGGCGGTGCGGACGGCCTGGACTTCTACAGAGCCATCGTGCAAAATTTTCGCGCGGCGCTCAAACCGCACGGCTATCTTTGCTTTGAGTTTGGGTTGGGACAGTGCGACGCCGTGTGCCGGATTTTGGAGCATGCAGATTTTGAGATGATACAGACGGCCAAGGACGCCAATGGAATTTTGCGGGCAGTCATCGCCCGAGATAAACGGGAGGAAACGGAATATGGCACAGAAGAAACCGGCCTATGAGGCGCCGGCGCCGGCCGAGGACAAGAAAAAGGCGTTGGGTACCGCTTTGGCACAAATTGAAAAGAACTATGGCAAGGGTGCGGTCATGCGTCTGGGCGATAAGCCGGATATGCAGGTGGACGCAATTCCGACCGGTTCTCTGGCGCTCGATGCGGCGCTGGGGATCGGCGGCGTGCCGCGCGGCCGCATCATTGAGATATACGGGCCGGAATCCTCCGGTAAAACCACGCTGGCGCTGCATATTCTGGCATCTGCACAGAAATTGGGCGGCGAGGTCGCCTTCATCGACGCCGAGCATGCGCTTGACCCGGTTTATGCGTCAGCACTCGGCGTGGACATCGACGCCATGCTGGTGTCCCAGCCGGATACCGGCGAGCAGGCACTGGAAATCACGGACGCGCTGGTGCGCTCGGGCGCGGTGGACGCCATCGTTGTGGACTCGGTTGCTGCGCTCACACCCCGTGCCGAAATCGAGGGCGATATGGGCGATGCGTTTGTCGGCCTGCACGCGCGGCTGATGTCGCAGGCGCTGCGGAAGCTGGCCGGTTCCATCTCCAAAACCAACTGCGTCGTGATCTTTATCAATCAGATTCGAATGAAGATCGGTGTGATGTATGGAAGCCCGGAAACCACCACCGGTGGCAACGCGCTTAAATTTTATGCATCCGTCCGAATTGATATCCGTAAGGCCGAGGGCATCAAAAACGGAACGGAGCTGATTGGCAATCATACCCGCTGTAAAGTCGTGAAGAACAAAGTCGCGCCGCCGTTCAAAGAGGCGTATTTTGACATTATGTATGGCGAGGGCATCTCCCGTTATGGCGAGATCGTCGATCTGGCGGTGAACATGGATCTGATCCACAAGTCCGGCAGCTGGTTCTCCATGAACGACGAACGCATTGGACAGGGTCGCGATTCGGTCAAGACCTTCCTGATGGAGCACAAGGACATTACCGACGAGCTGGAAGTGAAAATTCGGGAAGAGCTGCTGAAAAACCGCGCCACCATGCTCAATCCGCAGGGCGGCCACGAGGAAATCGCGGTGCCGGCGGTTGGCGGTGTGGATGTTTCGGCAGACGATTTCAACGATGAAACTTAACGTCATCCGCCAGACCAAAAGCCCCAACAAATTGGATCTGGTATTTGACAACGATACGAAGGTGCGCGTCATGGCGACCGTTGTGCCGGATCTTGGCCTGTATGGCGGGATGACGGTGGATGATGCGCATCTGGAAGAAATCCTGGAAGCGAGCCGCGCTGCATCCGCCAAAGCGCGCGCGGTGCGCATCGTTTCGGCCTCGGCGGTAACCCGTAAGGAGCTGCACCGGCGCTTGACGCAAAAAGGGGAAACCCCGGATGACGCCGCCGCGGCGGTGGCATGGCTGGAGGAGCTTGGCGCGGTGGATGATGGCGAAACGGCCACACGGATTGTCCGCAAGGCGCTTGCCAAGGGCTATGGCGCAGCGCGCATCCGGCAGGAACTCTATGCCAAGGGCGTGCCGAAGCAGTACTGGGATGCAGCCATGGAGCATTTGCCGGAAATGGACGACGCAATCGACCGCTTTTTGGAGCAGCGCCTGCGCGGCCAGTGGCCGGACGACAAGCTCCTGCGCAAAACCACAGACGCCCTCATGCGGCGCGGACACAACTGGAGCGACATTCGTGCGGCCCTGAACCGCTACAAGCAGGGGCTGGAACAATTGGAGGAATAACCATATGCCAACAATCGGGATGATTTCCCTTGGCTGCGCAAAGAATCAGGTGAACGCCGAGCAGATGATGTATCTGCTGCAGCAGGCCGGTTTCACCGTCACGGCGGAACCGGACGGCGCGGACGCGGTCGTCATCAACACCTGTGGCTTTATTGATTCGGCGAAAAGTGAAGCCATTTCCAATATTTTGGAGATGGCGGCGCTGAAACAGAGCGGCAGAGTCGGAAAAATTATCGTGACCGGCTGCCTGTCCGAGCGATACCGCGAGCAAATCCGGCTGGAGATGCCGGAGGTGGACGCTGTTTTGGGCTGCGGCAGCTATTTTGAAATTGTGCCTGCTGTGCAGCAGGCGCTGAGCGGGGAAACCCCGGAGGTGTTTGGCGATATTGATGCGCCCATTGCCGAGGTGGATCGGGTGCTCAGTACGCCGGGCTACTATGCCTATTTGAAAATTGCGGAGGGCTGTGACAATCGTTGCAGCTACTGCGTGATTCCGTCGCTGCGCGGGCGTTATCGCTCCCGCAGCATGGAAAATTTGCTCGATGAGGCTGCGCGTCTGGCGCGCGACGGCGTGCAGGAGCTGATTGTGGTGGCGCAGGACACCAGCCGCTACGGGATTGACCGGTATGGGGAAAAAAAGCTGCCCGAGCTGCTGCGAAAGCTTTGCCGCATCGAGGGCTTCCGCTGGATTCGGATCCATTACCTGTATCCGGATGAGATCACGGACGAGCTGATTGACGTCATTGCGTCTGAGGAAAAAATTGTCAAGTATCTGGACATTCCCATTCAGCACTGCAACGATGAAATTTTGAAAAAGATGAATCGCCGCGGAAATAAAGCCTTTTTGGACGCGCTGTTTTTGAAGCTGCGCGCGCGCATGGAAGGACTTGTGCTCCGCACCAGCCTGATTGCGGGACTGCCGGGCGAGGGTGAAGCGGAATTTGAAGAGCTGTGCGCCTTTTTGCGCAAGCATAAGCTCGAGCGCGCAGGCGCGTTTGCGTTTTGCCCGGAGGAGGGCACACCGGCTGCGCAGATGGACTATCCGGACAGCGACGTTGCAAACCGCCGCGCGGAAGTGCTTACCGAGCTGCAGTCGAGAATCATGGACGCCTATAACGACAGCTGCGTCGGCAAGACGCGTCTGGTGCTCTGCGAGGGCTATGACCCGACGGTTTCGGCCTATTATGGCAGATCGTATGCCGAGTCGCCGGACATTGACGGACGCATTGTGTTTTCCGCAAAAAGCGCAATGCCGGGCACATTCTATTCGGTTAACATTGTCAGCGCGGTGGACGGCGAGTTGGTCGGCTGCGTGGTGGAGGAACAACAGGTATGACAACTGCAAGTAAAATTACGCTGGCACGGATTGTGCTGATTCCTGTTTTCTTTGTGTTCATGCTGCTGCGCTGGTCGTGGGCATCCCTGATCATTTTCATTGTTGCCAGCGCCACGGATTTTGTCGACGGCTATGTGGCGCGGCACTATCATCAGGTCAGCGATTTCGGCAAGTTTCTTGACCCGCTGGCAGATAAGCTGCTGGTGTTTGCGGCCATGCTGATTTTTGTCCAGTGGGGCAGAATGCCGGCGTGGGTGGTGATGGTTGCGTTGACGCGCGAGTTCGCGGTGTCGGGTTTGCGCATGGTGGCAGCAGCCAACGGCAGCGTCATCGCGGCAGGCTGGTCCGGCAAGGTCAAGACGGCCTGCACCATGGTGGGGCTGTGTCTGATGATTCTCATTGCGCACACGCTGCTTGACTGGATTGTGACCACCGTGATCGTGGTAACCACCCTGTATTCCGGTTTTGAGTACTTTGTAAAAAATTGGGACGTACTCTGGAACAAGGGTTGACACCAAACCGATTTCCTGCTAATATACTGGAAATGAAATTGAATATCGCGTTGAACGGAAAGAGTACGGCACATTGCCAGCCCAAGAGAGTCCCTGTCACCGGCTGAAAGCGGGGGCGGCGCGGCATCGTCGGAAAGTGCATCCGGGAGCGAGGGCGTACCCCCGTTGGCCGCGTCAAGGCCTGAGTAGAAAAAAGAGTGGAACCGCGAGCTTTGCCCGCCTCTTGTCATAGACAGGAGGCGGGTTTTCGGCTATCTTAGGAGGCAAATCATGCGTTTTTTAGAAACAATCGAGGCATATCGGCGCAACGACCCCGCCGCGCGCAGCGGCATTGAGATCGTGCTGCTGTACAACGGCTTTCACGCGACGTTCTGGTATTGGATCAGCCACTGGCTGTGGCGGCATCACTGCCAATTCTTTGCCAGAATGATCTCACAACTTGCCAAGTTCTTTACCGGCGTGGAAATCCATCCGGCTGCGACCATTGGTCGCCGCTTTGTCATTGACCACGGCACCGGCATCGTTATCGGCGCGACCGCCGAGGTGGGCGACGACTGCCTGCTGTATCAGGGGGTGACGCTGGGCGGTACAGGCAAGGATCTTGGAAAGCGCCACCCGACGCTGGGCAACAACGTGATGGTTGGCAGCGGCGCAAAGGTGCTGGGACCATTCAAGGTGGGCGACAATGTGCGCATCGCGGCCAATTCCGTGGTGCTGCGCGAGGTGCCGCCCAACTGTACCGTGGTTGGCGTGCCGGGACGTATTGTCCGTGTGGGCGGTGAAAAGCTTGACCATGTGCATACGCCAGACCCGGTGATGGATCGCATCAACGCACTGGAAGAAAAAATTGAACGCCTGAAACAGGAGTTGGAGGAACGATAAAATGAAAATTTTCAATACCATGACCCGCCAGAAAGAGGAGTTTGCGCCCATCGTCCCGGGGGAAGTCAAAATTTACACCTGCGGCCCGACGGTTTATAACTTCATCCATGTGGGCAATGCCCGCCCGATGATTATGTTTGACGTGCTGCGCCGCTACTTTGAATATCGCGGCTACAAGGTCACCTATGTCCAGAACTTTACCGACGTGGATGACAAAATCATTCGTCGCGCCAATGAGGAGGGCATTTCCTCCACAGAGGTGGCCGAAAAGTATATCGGCGAATATTTCACCGACGCCCACGGCCTCGGCGTCCACGATGCGTCGGTGCATCCGCGCGCAACGGAAAATATGGAGCAGATTATTACCCTGGTGCAGACGCTGATTGAAAAAGGCTATGCCTATGCATCCGGCGGCGATGTGTACTACCGCACCATGAAGTTTGAAGGCTATGGCAAGCTGAGCCATCAGCCGCTGGAGGATTTGCAGGCCGGCGCGCGCATTGCCGTGGGTGAGCAAAAAGAGGATCCCATGGATTTTGCCCTCTGGAAGGCGGCAAAGCCGGGCGAGCCTGCATGGCCGTCCCCTTGGGGCATGGGGCGTCCGGGCTGGCACATTGAGTGCTCAGCCATGTCCAACCGGTATCTTGGCAAGACCATTGACATTCACTGCGGCGGCATGGATTTGCAGTTCCCGCATCACGAGAACGAAATTGCCCAGTCGGAGGCGGCCAACGGCTGCAAATTCGTCAATTACTGGATGCACAACGGCTTTTTGAACATTGACAACCAGAAGATGTCCAAGTCGCTGGGCAACTTCTTCACGGTGCGCGAAGCGGCCGACGCCTATGGCTATGAAACCATTCGCTTTTTCATGCTTTCCGCCCAGTATCGCAGCCCGCTCAACTATTCCCGCGAGTCGCTCACGCAGGCGCAGGCAGCGCTGGACCGGCTGTATTCGGCCAAGGATAATCTGGACTTTTTGTGCAAAAACGGCGAGATAGGCGACATGACCGACGAAGAGCAGCAGACGGTTGCTGCCTTTGACGGCTTCCGCAGCCGCTTTGACGACGCCATGGACGACGATCTCAACACGGCCGACGCCGTTGGCGTACTGTTCGATCTGGTGCGTGCCATCAATACCGCCGTGGAGGGCAAGCCCACAAAAGGATTGGCAGAAGCCTGCCGCGGGTTTATGACGGAGCTGACCGATGTGCTTGGCCTGCTCTATGCCCGGAAAAAGGACGACCTGGGCGAAAAGGTGGAAGCGATGATCGCCGCGCGGCAGGCGGCGCGCAAAGCAAAGAACTTTGCCGAAGCCGATCGCATCCGCGACGAACTGAAGGACATGAACATTGAACTGATGGATACGCCGCAGGGCGTGAAGTGGAAAAAAATCTAAGAAAAAGGCCGCTCTTGCAGCGGCCTTTTTCCTGATTCTGCGCGGCGCTGCAGGGGACACCGTGACAGGGATAAAAAAATGTGGTATACTATTTTGAAGCATTGAATTTTGGACAAGAAGGTGCATCAGTTGGCGGAAGCGGTGAAAAATGATTTTTCCAAGGGCGGCGTGGGACATGCGATTTTTCAGATGGCTGTTCCGACCACCATTGCCCAGCTGGTGAACCTTCTTTACAGTGTGGTCGACCGCGTGTTTATCGGCCATCTGCCCGCGAGTAGCTCTCTGGCGCTGACAGGACTTGGCCTGTGCCTGCCGGTGATCTCCATTGTGATTGCATTTGCCCGGCTTTGCGGGGCGGGCGGCGGGCCGCTGTGCGGCATTTTTCGTGGGCAGGGGAATCTGAAAAGAGCGCAGCGAGCGCAGGGGAATTCGTTTGCCATGCTGGTGGTGCTGGGTCTTGCGCTCACGGCCGTGGGCGAGGTGTTTCTGCAACCAATCCTGTTTGCCTTTGGCGCAAGCGCCGATACCTTCGGCTATGCGGCGGCCTATGCGCGCATCTATTTGATTGGCAACGTGTTTGTGATGATCAGCCTTGGCATGAACAGCCTGATTACTGCGCAGGGCTTTGGCCGCACGGCGATGGTGACCACGATGATGGGCGCGGCAATCAATTTGGCGCTCGACCCAATCTTTATTTTCGGCCTTGACATGGGCGTGGAGGGCGCTGCGCTGGCAACGGTGATTGCGCAGATGTGCTCAG
>JAQUZL010000074.1 GCA_028691385.1 Oscillospiraceae bacterium | reverse complement strand
AAAGGCGTCCCCGCCGGCTTCTTTTGCGCTTCGGAAGCTTCCCGTGCCGGCTTTTTGGGCGCTTCCGCGCTGCGCTCCTGCGCTGCGCCATCCGGGACGCCATGGCCGCGTCTGCGGCGGCGCGACTGTTTTGCGTCCGGCTTCCCCTCCGGCGCTTCAGCGGTCACTTCCGGCGCGGTGACGGCGCGGATGATGACCGGCTCAAAAATCGGCGTTTCCACCGGCGGCTGTTCGGCCACCTTGCGCGGCTTGGATGAGATGGGCGCAAAATCTCTCGGGATGGGCAGGTCGGTCTTTTTGGCCTTGCCGCTGCGCAGAACATACACGTCCTCGTTGCGATAGGCCTTAATGGTGTCCGGCTCGTTTTCCAGCCGCACCTTGACGGTCTGCTTGAGCAGGCTCACGTCGATGACGCTGCCGCGGCCATCAGGCGTGTCCACCAGAGAGTCGTTTTTCGGTGAGGTTTTGAGCAAATCCTCATAGGCTTCCTGCTCATATTTCAGGCAGCACATAAGCCTGCCGCAGGTGCCGGAAATCTTGGTGGGATTGAGGCTCAGTGACTGGGTTTTGGCCATTTTGATGGACACCGGCTGGAAGTCGCTCAGAAATTCCGAGCAGCAGAAGGGTCTGCCGCAGCAGCCGAGTCCGCCCACCATTTTGGCCTTATCGCGCACGCCGATCTGGCGCAGCTCAATGCGCGTGCGGAAAATAGACGCGAGCGCCTTGACCAGCTCCCGGAAGTCGATGCGGCCGTCAGCGGTGAAGAAAAACAGGATTTTTGAGCCGTCAAAGGCATATTCTGCCGATACCAGCTGCATTTCCAGTCCCAGCGCTTCAATTTTCTCCATGCAGATGCCAAAGGCCTTCTTTTCCTTGGCCTTCAGCTCGGCCACAAGATGCTCATCCTGCTCGGTGGCCACGCGCAGCACGCTGCGCAGCGGACGCACCACGTCCTTTTCCCGGACAACGTGGCACCCGGAGCCGCAGCAGCCAAACTCAATGCCTTGGGTTGTTTCAATGATGACATGATCGCCCGACTTCAAAACGAGGTCGTGGGGATCAAAAAAGTAGTTTTTGCCGCCCGGCTTAAAGTGAACGTCCACAACGGTGACCGCTGCGTTCAAATCGGGCGCGTTGACGTCAATAGCGATGGCGGGTCTGTCCGACGCCGCGTCGGCATTGCGAATTTCTTCGTCCATTGGGTACTCCTATCTGCCGCAGTGCGCGGCTTTACAAATCGGCGGCAAGCATGCCCAGCGTGTGGGCAGCGCCGACGTTGGCGTTGCAGTATTCGATGGCGCGGCGCAGCGCCTGGGTGGCGGAAAGCAGCGCCTGCTTGGTGCGTGCAGCGCCCATGGTTTTGGCAAGCGCGCGCACGCCGGACGCGCCCGCGCGGCTAAGCAGCGCCTGCCCGGTCAGCTCCAACCAGTCCTCCAGCTCCCGGCGCAGCGCGTCGCGGTTCATGCGCTCCATGGATGTGGTGAGGGCGATCAGGCCAAGACGGTCGTTTTTGGCAAAGACTGCCGCAAAGGTTTTGGTACTTTCCAAAACGGCGGCGTCTGCGCCCAGCTGCGCGATGGCGCTGCCGAGAAAACCGCTTCCGGCGATGGCTGCCTGCTGCAGCGCATCGGCGCTCTGCGTGGGAAACCGGCGCTGCAACGCGGCCAGCACGACCGGCTGCGGCAGCGGGGAAAGGGCAAGCTCTGCCGCCCGGCTGCGGATGGTGGGCAGCAGCTTTTCCGGGTTATCGGTCACCAGCAGAAACACGCCGTATTCCGGCGGCTCTTCCATGATTTTCAGTAGGGTGTTCTGGCATTGGGGCGAGAGATTCTGCGCCCGGGGGAAAATATAGAGCTTCTTGTTGCCCTCGTTGGGCTGAATATAGGCGTCGGCGCGGGCATTGCGCACCTGCTCCACGGACACGCTCTGCTTGTCCGGGTCATCGACAATGATGACGTCCGGGTGCGTCCCGGCCAGCACCTTGCGGCACTGCGCGCAGCGCAGGCACGGGCGCTGGGATGGCGCGGCGCTGCACTGGAAACCGGCCGAAAGCAGCCGCAGCAGCGGTTTGCGCCCAGAGCCTTGCGGCCCACTGATGAGATAGCAGTGCGACAGGCTTTCCGCGCGAATGGCCGCGTACAGCCGCGTTTTGATGCGCTCGTTTCCCAGCAAAAGTTCAGTGTCCATAGGATGCTCCAAATCGTCATTGGGATTTGCCGCGCTACCGCGCGATGGTTAGAATATATTATATCGCATTTTCGCGTATTCGGCTACTGTTTTTTCTGGAATCAGCGGTAAAGCGCGGCAATTGCCTCGATTTCGTCGCGCATCTGCGCGCGAACCTGCGCCGGCGCCAGCAGCTCGGCGTCCGCGCCGAAGCCGGCCAGCCATCCGAAGAAGCGCGGACTCACCACAACGGGCACGGATACGCTGAAATGCGCGTCGTCCGCCGGAATCAGGTTAATGTCCTTGCCGAATCGGTCAATGACCGCGCCGGCCAGTCGGTTGAGGAAGCGCATCCGCACAATGGTTGCCGTGCCGGAAAACATATCGAACAGCTGCTGCTCATACTGGCCAAGGTCAATTTTGGAGAACACCTCATGCCCGTCCCGCGGCGTGTCGGTCACGGTGATGCGGAGCATCTTGTCCACCCGGAAGTGCTTGCGCTGCTGCGCGGCAGTTTCGTAGCAAATCAGATAGTAATTTTGATCCGCCCAGCACAGCGCGAAGGGACTCACGCGGTAGCGCGCGCCGCCCCGACGTAAAATCTGCGACTTGTCCGGCGCATACTCAAAATACTGAAAGGTGATCTGCCGGTCGGCGGCGATGGCGTGGTTCAGCTTGTCCACATTATAATAGATGCTCTCGTTCATGGTCTTGACCCGCCCCATGACCACCACCTGATGCTGCAGGGACTTGGCCTCGTGATCGCTGGTCAGCGATTCGATCTTCCTGATGAGAGAAAGCGATTTCTTTTCGGTGATGAAGCGGGAGGACTGCACCGAGTCCGCCAGCAGCTTCAGCTCCGGCAGCTCGAATTTGCGGTTGGTCAAAAAGTAGCCGCCGCCCCGGCCGCGCAGCTGCACAATGTCCAAGCCGTAGTCAATCAGCGCTTCCACATCGGCATAGATGCTCTTGCGTTCGGCGGGAATGCCCTGCGCGGCAAGATAGGCAATGATCTGCGCGACGGTGACGGGATGGTGCTCATCGGACGCCTTGCTGAGATAGTCCAGCAAATAGAGCAGTTTCAGCTTCTGCCGTTCAAATTTTGCCATGGAATCGCCTCCTTTTTGACATAGTATAGCAGATTTTGTACAGCCCTGCAAAAAAGTTGCGGCGGTATTCAATATTTTCACAAATTTTTTCAAAAAAAGACCACCCGGATCGGTCGAAATAGCGATATTGTGGTGGTACAATGAAAGAAACTTGACACAGCGGCAGAAAACTGTTAACATACTACCGAACTACTGAAATAAAGTGCAAGGGGAGATTACAGTGACGTTTCGCGCAATTGGAACGCCGGAGGGCACGGCAGACCGTCTGTTTGCGGACTGCGCGGCCATCCGCCGGGTGCAGCGGCTGGTGACGGATTTGTTCCGCCGCCGCGGCTATGATGAAGTGATGACGCCGGAGGTGGAGTTTTTTGACCTGTTCGGCGATATTGCGCAGGAGAACCTGCGGGTGATGGTGGACAGAACCGGAAAGCTGCTGGTGATGCGGCCGGATAATACCGCGCCGATCGCGCGGGTTGCGGCCACCAAGCTGAAAACCATGCGTTTGCCGCAGCGGCTTTATTATAACCAGACGGTCTTTCGCGCGGACGACGCGCACACCGGGTCGCGCGGCGAAATTGCCCAGTGCGGCGTCGAGCTGATCGGCGCGTCCGGCTATCGGGCAGACCTTGAGGTGCTGTCCATGGGCGTGCAGGCACTGGAGGTGGTGGGACTGCGGGATTTCCGACTGGAAATCGGCCACGCGGGCTTTTTCCCGGCGCTGGCGGCGGCGCTGGGCGCGGAAAATGACCGCGCCATGCGCGACGCGCTGGAGCAGGGGAACTTTGACGCCTACCAGAAGCTGTTGCAGAACTATCTCGGCGCGCCGCTTGGCCGCGCCATGGCGCAGCTTCCCCGGCTCTCGGGCGGCGAGGAGGTACTGGAGCGGGCGCGCGCACTGTTCCAGCTGCCGGCGGCGCAGGAGATTCTCGATTCGCTGGAGCGGCTGTACCGGGAGCTGGAGGCGGCAGGGCTTGGCGAGCGGGTACAGTTTGATCTGGGGCTGGTGCCGAAATTCGGCTATTACACCGGCATGGTGTTTCGCGGCTACGCGCTGGGCGCGGGTAGCATCGTGCTCTCGGGCGGCCGCTATGACGCGCTGTTGGGGAAATTCGGCTTTGACGCGCCCGCGACCGGCTTTGCCGTGGATGCGGCGGCGCTGGCGGGCTGCACTTCGCAGGCAGCGCGCACAGACCCCAAAACCATGCTGTACTATGCCGGCGGCTGCCTTGGGCAGGCGCTGCGGCGCGTGATGACGGCGTCGGCCGGCACCTGCGCCATTTCCACCTGCGAAACCGAGCAGGGCGCGCTGGTGCAGGCACGCGCGGCGGGCGCAGAGCAGCTGATTGTAATCGATACCAATGGTGAAAGGAGCGTGACGCTGTGAAACGGCTGCGAATTGCGGTGACGAAGGGGCGGCTGCTGGAGGATTCGGTTGCGCTGTTTGAAAAGGCGGGCTTGGACTGTGCCGCGCTGAAGGCAGACACCCGGAAGTTGATTTTACCCATTGCGGACTATCCGCTGGATGTGATTTTGGCCAAAGCGCCGGACGTACTCACCTATGTGACCCATGGCGTATGCGACCTCGGTATCGTGGGGCGCGATACCATTTTGGAGCACGGCGGCAGCTTCTATGAAATGCTCGACCTCGGCTATGGCGCGTGCCGGTTTGCCCTTGCCGTGCGGCAGGGCGACGATTTTTACGGCAGCTATCGTACGCGCCGCGTGGCGACCAAATACCCCAACGTGACCAAGCGGTATTTTGCCGAAAAGGGCATGGATGTGGAAACCATTAAAATTGAAGGCTCTGTGGAGCTTGGGCCGATTCTCGGCCTGTCGGACGCCATCATGGACGTGGTGCAGACCGGCACGACGCTCAAAGAGAACGGCCTTGTGCCCATCGAGGACGTGGCGCAGATCTCGGCGCGGCTCATCGCCAATCCGGCCAGCGTCAAGCTGCACCGGGCGGAGGTTCTGGATTTTGTGGAGAAATGTGAGGCGGCATTATGATTACAAACTATGTGCGCGCGTCCGGCGCGGAAGAATTGCTGCGCGCCATGCGCGCGCGTGCGGCGTCGGCAGGCACGCAGATTCAGGCGGCGGCGCAGGTCATTTTGGATGAGGTGCGCGCGCGCGGCTATGATGCGGTGGTGGAAGCGTCCCTGCGTCTGGATGGCGCTGCGCCCCGCGAAATCACAAAGCAGGAGCTGGAAGCTGCTGCCGGACGCATCGCCCCGGCGCTGCTGGCGGCGCTGCAGGAAAGCGCTTGCAATATTCGTGACTACCAAAGCCAACTGCTGCAAAAGAGCCGTGTGTGGGAAAGTCCCATCGTCGGCGGCGAGGTGGGGCAGATCGTTCGCGGCCTTGACCGCGTGGGCGTCTATGTGCCGGGCGGCACGGCGGCCTACCCAAGCTCGGTGCTGATGAACGTGGTGCCCGCCAAGGTGGCAGGCGTGGGCGAGGTCATCATGGTGACCCCACCCACGGAAAATCTCAATGATGCGGTGCTGGCGGCGGCCTGGGTCGCGGGCGTCGACCGGTGCTTTGCAGTGGGCGGCGTGCAGGCGGTGGCGGCGCTCACCTATGGCGCAGGCCCCATCGAGAAGGTCGACAAGCTGGTCGGCCCCGGCAACGCCTATGTGGCGGCGGCCAAGCGGCTGGTCTATGGTGTGGTGGACATCGATATGGTGGCAGGGCCGTCCGAGGTGCTGGTGCTCGCGGACGAAAGCGCAAACGCGCGCTATGTGGCGGCGGATTTACTCAGTCAGGCCGAGCATGACCGGCTGGCCTCGGCGGTGCTGCTCACCACATCCGAGCAGCTTGCCGAGCAGGTGATGGGAGAGCTTGCAGCGCAGACGGCGCGCCTGAGCCGCAGCGAAATCATACTGGAGAGTCTGAAAAACTACGGCGCGGTCATCGTCTGCGACGATTTGTCGCAGTGCGTCCGGCTGGCAAACGAGATTGCCCCGGAGCATCTCGAGGTCGTGACCGTCTCCCCGGCGGATATTTTGCCGCAGCTGCATAACGCGGGCGCGGTGTTCCTCGGGGAAAATACGCCGGAACCGCTGGGCGATTATATGGCGGGGCCGAGCCACGTGCTGCCCACCTCCGGCACGGCGCGATTTTTTTCGCCGCTGTCGGCCGAGAGCTTTCTCAAGAAGATGAGCGTCATCAACTTTTCCCGCGCGGCGCTGCTGTCCGTGGCAAGCGGCATCATCACCATGGCGGAATCGGAAAAACTGACCGCGCACGCAAACGCCATCCGCGTGCGCCTGAATTGAGGGATAGGCAATGGGATTTGCAGAGCAACTGAAAACCCTGCGCGCGGGGAAAAACCTGCAGCAGGGGGCGCTGGCTGCGCAGGTCGGCCTGCCGGAATCGGTCATCGACGCGTATGAGCGCGGCCTGCGTGAGCCGCCGCTTGCGCAGCTGGTGCAGTTTGCCGACTTTTTCAGCGTGACGGTAGACGCGCTGGTGCGCGCGCCGGGCGCGCCGCGCCGGGCGGAGCTGTGCCGCGCCACCAAGGAAACCGAGGTGCGGGTTTCACTGACCCTTGGCCGGGGCGAAAGCAGCATTGATACCGGCATCGGCTTTTTTGACCATATGCTGACGGCTATGGCCTTTTGGGGAAACATGACCCTGCAGCTCACAGCCCGCGGCGATTTGCAGGTGGACGGCCACCACACCGTGGAGGATGTGGGCATCGTGCTGGGCAGAGCGTTTGCCGCGGCGCTTGGCGACAAGCGCGGCATTGCCCGGTTTGCAAGCAGCGTGGTGCCCATGGACGAGAGCCTGTGCCGGTGCGCCGTGGATGTGTCGGGCAGGCCGTTTTTGGTACTGGACGCGGCCATGCCGCAGGCCGTCATCGGCGGCTATGATAGCTGCCTGACCCAGGAGTTCCTGCGGGCGTTTGCCATGAACGCCGGCATGACGCTGCACCTGCGGGCGGACTATGGTGAAAATGCCCATCATATCACCGAGGGCCTTTTCAAGGCGCTGGGCATGGCGCTGCGGGACGCGGTCACGGTGGTTTCCGACGCGGTGGTTTCCACCAAGGGAGCGCTGGAATGAAGATTGCGGTGGTGGATTATGGCGCGGGCAACCTGCGCTCGGTGACCAAGGCGCTGGATTATCTCGGCTTTGAAAATGAGATTACGGCGGAGAAAGACGTCATCGACCGCGCTGCGGCAGTGATTTTGCCGGGCGTGGGCGCGTTTCCAGACGCCATGGAGAACCTGCGCAGGCAAGGGCTTGACGCGGCGGTAGCGGAAAATGCCGCGCGCAAGCCGCTGCTCGGCATCTGCCTTGGCATGCAGATGCTGCTGCGTGAAAGCACCGAGGTGCGCCCGTGCGGGGGACTTGGCCTGATTCCGGGCAAGATTGACCGGATTCCAACGGCGCTTAAGCTGCCGCAGATCGGCTGGAACAGCCTGATCGTCTGTCAGAACAATCCGCTGCTTGCGCATGTGCGCAGCGGCGATTATGTCTATTTTGTCCACAGCTATATGGCCTTTTGCGACCGGCCTGACGATGTGGCCGCGACCACGGACTATGGCGCGCCGGTCACGGCGATGGTCGCCCGGGGCAATGTGTTTGGCTGCCAGTTTCACCCGGAAAAGAGCGGGGAAACCGGGCTTCAGATTTTGAAGAATTTTGGAGAATTGTGCAAATGATTGTATTACCTGCGATTGATCTCAAAGACGGCGCGTGTGTGCGCCTGCGTCGGGGCGACTTTGCCACCACGCATCAGGTGGCGGAAGATCCCATCGCCACCGCAAACGCCTTCCGGGAAGCCGGCGCGGCGTGGATTCACATGGTGGATTTGGACGGCGCGAAGGACGGCGTGCGCCGCAATGGCGAAATTGTCCACGCCGTGGCGGCGCAGTGCGGCCTGCAGGTGGAGCTGGGCGGCGGCATCCGCACCATGGCGGATTTGGAGGCGGTATTCGCCTTGGGCGCGGCGCGGGCAGTCATCGGCTCTGCGGCAGTCACCGATCCCGCCTTTGTGGCAGCGGCGGCGAAGCGCTACGGCGAACAGATCGCCGTCGGCGTCGACGCCGCCGATGGCAAGGTCAAAACAGCCGGCTGGGTGGCGGATTCCGGTCTGGACTACTTGGAATTTGCGAAAAATATGGAGAAGCTGGGCGTGAAATGGCTCATTTTCACCGATATTGCCACCGACGGCATGCTCTCCGGCCCCAGTTTGGCGCGCCTTTCCGCGCTGCGCAGCGCGGTTTCATGCCATGTGACGGCCTCCGGCGGCGTGGCGAACAATCAGGACATTCGCGCGCTGAAAGCGGCGGGGATGGACGGCGCAATTGTCGGAAAGGCGTACTATGCCGGCACGATCGACCTTGCCGAGGCCGTGAAGGAGGCGCATGCGTAATGCTGGCAAAACGCATCATTCCCTGCCTTGACGTGCGGGACGGCCGGGTCGTCAAGGGCGTGAACTTTGTGGGTATCCGCGATGCGGGCGACCCGGTGGCACTGGCGAAATATTATTCCGATCAGGGCGCGGACGAGGTGGTGTTTTTGGACATCACCGCCACCAGCGACGGCAGAAAATCCGTGGTGGACGTGGTGGAACGCACCGGCGCGCAGGTGTTTGTGCCGCTCACCGTCGGCGGCGGCATTCGCACGGTGGAGGATTTTACGGAGATTCTGCGCGCGGGCGCGGATAAAATATCCGTCAATTCTGCGGCGGTGCGCGATCCGTCGCTGATTGCCCGGGCGGCCGAACGATTTGGCAGCCAGTGCGTGGTGCTGGCCATCGACGGCAAAAAGCGCCCGGACGGCGGCTTCGAGGTGGTTGTGAACGGCGGCCGCGTGTGGACGGGGCTGGACGTTATCGAGTGGGCCAAGCGCGGCGCGGCGCTGGGCGCTGGCGAAATTCTGCTCACCTCCATGGACGCCGACGGCACCAGGGCGGGCTTTGATTTGGAGATGACCCGCGCGGTGGTGGATGCGGTAAACATCCCGGTCATCGCCTCCGGCGGCTGCGGCGCGCTGGAACATTTTGCGGAAGTATTTGAGCAGACAGGCTGCGATGCGGCGCTGGCCGCGAGCCTGTTCCATTTTGGCGAGCTGACCGTGCCGCAGGTCAAGCGGTATCTGGCGTCGCGCGGCATCGCAGTGAGGGATTGATATGGAAATAAAGACGTTGTTTCAAAAATCGGAGCTGATTCCGGTGATTATTCAGGACGCGGACACCAAGGACGTGCTGATGCTGGGCTTCACCAACGAGGAAGCGGTGCGCCGCACGATTGCCACGCATACCGCGTGGTTCTATTCGCGCAGCCGCAGCTGCCTGTGGAACAAGGGCGAAACCTCGGGACATTTTCTCCACGTAAAGAAAATGATCACCGATTGCGACACGGACACCCTGCTCTATCTGTGCAAGCCGGACGGCCCTACGTGCCACACCGGCCACCAAAGCTGCTTTTTTCACGAAATGGAGGAATTTGAATGAACAACACGCTGCAAGATCTGTACGCCGTGGTGATGGACCGCAAGCAGCACCCGCAGGAGGGCAGCTACACCTGCTATCTGTTTGACAAGGGTCTGGATAAGATTCTGAAAAAGGTGGGCGAGGAGTCCGCCGAAACCATCATTGCCGCGAAAAATGCGGTAAAAGCCGATACCGTGGGCGAGATTTCCGACCTTGTGTACCACCTGACGGTGATGATGGCCGCGTGCGGCATCACCATGGACGAGGTGCTGGCGGAGCTGGATGTGCGCGCGCAGAAGATCGGCAATCTCAAGCAGTTGAAAACGGTTGACCATAATACATAAAAAGAGGGATAAAAATGGAGAAGCTGATTCGTGGGATTCATCATGTGGCGCTCAAATGCGCGGGACTTGACGAATTTGAAAAGACCATTTCCTTTTATCGCAATGTGCTGGGGCTGGAGATTGTCCGGCATTGGGGCGAGGGAACGGGCGCGGGGATCAT
>JAQUZL010000073.1 GCA_028691385.1 Oscillospiraceae bacterium | reverse complement strand
GTGTCGGTTTCCGGAGTCTGCATCGTGTAACCCAGCGCGCCCGAGGTGCGCGGCACAATCGTAATCTTTGTCACGGGCGCGGAATTCGATTGCAGCGCGGCCACAAGCGCGTGGCCGATCTCATGATAGGCGACGATCTCCTTTTCGTGGGGCGAGAGCACCGCGTTTTTACGCTGATAGCCCGCCACCACCACGTCTACGGATTCCGTCAGGTCTTCCTGCGTGACGATGCGGCGGTTGCATTTGACGGCGCGCAGCGCGGCCTCGTTGATGAGGTTGGCAAGCTCCGCGCCGGACGCGCCGGAGGTGGCCCGCGCCACGGCCTTGTAGTCGATGTCGTCGGCCATCATCACGTCCTTGGCGTGGACGCGCAAAATGGCCTCGCGGCCTTGCAGGTCCGGCAGCTCAACAGGCACGCGGCGGTCGAACCGGCCGGGACGCAGCAGCGCCTTGTCCAGTGTCTCGGGGCGGTTGGTGGCCGCCAGAATGACGACGCCGGACGAGCCGTCAAAGCCGTCCATCTCGCTGAGCAGCTGGTTGAGCGTCTGCTCGCGCTCGTCGTTGCCCGAAAGGCCGCTGCCGTCGCGCTTTTTGCCGATGGTGTCGATTTCGTCGATGAATACGATGCAGGGCGCCTTTTCCTTGGCTTGCTTGAATAAATCGCGCACGCGGGCCGCGCCCTGCCCCACGAACATCTCCACAAATTCGCTGCCCGCGATGGAGAAGAACGGCACGTTTGCCTCGCCGGCCACGGCCTTGGCCAGCAGCGTCTTGCCCGTGCCCGGAGGGCCGACAAGCAGCACGCCCTTGGGCATCACGGCGCCCACGCTGCGGTATTTATCCGGGTTGTGCAGAAAATCGACGATCTCCTCCAGCGCCTCCTTGGCCTCCTCCTGTCCGGCGACGTCGGCGAAGGTCTTGCCGGACTGGGCGGCGACATACATCTTGGCGTTGCTTTTGCCCATGCCGAAGGACATCATATTGCCGCCGTCGCCCATCCGCTTTTGCATCGTGCGCCACAGCAGCACCATGGGCAGGACGAGAATGAGCGTGGGGAAAATCCAGGTGAACAGAAAGTTTGTCAGCGAGCTGTTTTCCTGCGGGGCGATGGCGGAAAACGTGACGCCGCTCTCCGACAGGCGCTTTTGCAGGTCGGTGTCCGGGAACACGCCCGTGGAATAGACGCCTTCGGCGCCGCTTTCGTTCGTGGCCTTGAAATAAAGCTCGCGCTCGTTTTCCTGCAGCTCCACAACGGTTACCTGTCCGCCCGAGAGCATATCAAGAAATTTGTCGTATGTCACTTCCGTCACACGCGGGGTCATCAGGCTGGGGAACACAAACGCGTTCAGCAGCATCAGGATGAGCAGCGCGATCATCGCATAGTAAAAGAAAGGTTTTTTGTTGGGTTTGGGTTGCTCGTTCATATGCTTCAACTCCTCACTGATACTTCTATTGTAACGGCTGAATATGACAAAATTCAAGCGCGTTTGTAAATGTGCTGTGAATACACTCGGCGGCGGCTTTGTTTTTTTTGAAAACATGCTATACTGACCTAAAACAGCGGCAATGCCGCTTTGCAGATGCAGCACGGAGGGAGGCGCGGCCCATGACGGCGGCCCGGCGCAGAGACGAGATATTGCGGGCATTGGGCGAGGCGCCAGGCCCGGTGAGCGCGGGCGCGCTGGCGGCGCGCCTTGGCGTCAGCCGTCAGGTCGTGGTGGGAGACGTGGCGCTGCTGCGCGCGGCGGGCTCGCCCATCGTGGCGACGCCGCGCGGCTATGTGCTGGGCGGCGGGCAGGCGGGCGGCGGCGTGCGCTGTACCGTGGCGTGCCGCCATGGCCCGGACGGCCTGCTGGACGAGCTGTATACGGTTGTGGACTGCGGCTGCGGCGTGCTGGACGTAACGGTCGAGCATCCGGTGTACGGCCAGCTTTCGGGCCAGCTGCAGGTGTTCAGCCGGTATGACGCGGACGTTTTCTGGGATGTTCTGCAGAAAAACGGCGCGCAGCCTCTGTGCCGCCTGACGGGGGACATCCATCTGCACACGCTCTCGTGCCCGGACGAGGCGCGCAAGGTGCGCGTGCTGGCCGCGCTGGAGGAAAAAGGCTATTTGGTCGGCCGGGAAAAATAACAGGTTTTTTCAGCGCCGGACAGGGGACTGTCCGGCGTTTTTTGTTATAGGAAAATCGTTTAAATAGAGCGGATAAACGAAAACAATGAGTACAAAAGCGCAAAAAAGCCCACAGAGAATCCCTCCTGAGGCACAGTGGAGTTGTTGAGACAACACTGTTGGGAGGAATTTTCTGTGAGCTTTTGCTGTCTTACACGCTAAGTGAAGGAAAAGCTGCTGCTTTTATTAAAAAACTGCGGTGGAATTTGAGCAAGTGCAAAAGAGCGGTGCCGCCGCCCACGGACGAAAAAGGATGGCGCAGGCGTGGGCGGTGACAGCGATCTCCGCAACGTGTTAGACGGCAGGGAGACGAGCCCTTTGCCAGGAAGGCGCGGCATTCTGAGACGCCGTACCGCAGGGCGGCGGAGCCTGCCCGGTTACAGATAGGGTGCAAACTGCTGAATAATCCTTGTGGCTCGTTCCTTGCCGCGCAGCATGCATTGCGGAATCCCCTCGCCCAGGCTGACGCCGTATACAAAAGCGGCGATGTAGGAATCGCCCGCGCCTACGGTGTTTACCACCGTCACGTTTTCCGCGGGCTGATGATAGAAGCGGCTTCCGTCGTAGGCCAAACTGCCTGCTTCGCCCAGCATGGCGATGACGCAGCCCGCGCCCTTTTGCTTTGCCGCCGCCATGAAATCCCGGATGTACGCATCGTCCCGGTCATAGGAGAAAAACGCGTAATCCAGGTGCGGCAGCAGAATGTCGTTGACCGGAAGCTCGAGCCGCTTTGAAAAATCGTATACCCAAATTTGGCCGGGCTGCTTCAATTCGGCGATATACCGGTCAATTTTGGCCCAGCGCTCGGCATAGACGATGTCGAACTGCTTGACAAATTCCCGGTCGTCTTCGGTGAGCTTAATCTCCTCCATGGCGTTGCCCGCAAAACGCAGATGCTTTTTGTCGCCGTCAACAAGGTCCATGGTGGCCATGCCGGTGGGCCGGTCCACCTCCTTGAGTACCCGCAGGGGAATCTCCCGCTCCGCCAGGCGCTCGCGCAGGGCCACGGCAAAAACGTCGTTGCCAAGGACGGTCATTTCCGTCACGTCGCCGCCCAGAGCCTTGTAATTGAAAGCAAAGTCGATGCTGTTTCCTGTCAGGTAATACCGATCCAGCTTATAGTATACATCAATACAGTTATCCGCCATTGCAATGGCTTTTTTCATCGGATACCGCCTCCTCTATTCACCCATCATGTAAATCATATATTTGCGGTCTTTGATGCCGTCATACTCACAGAAATAGATATCCGCCGCGCTCCCCAGCAAAACGCGCCCCTCCGCGATGGGGAAAACACAGTGGTTGCCCGTCAAAAGGGATTTCAAATGGCCCGGTGCGTTTCCGCCGATGGTGCCGTAGCTGGGCAGATAATGGTTGTGATGATAGGAGTGCTCCTCCGGCGCGATGCGGTCCAGAGTCTCCATGATATCCTCCTCGACGCAAGGCAGGCTTTCGTTGACGGTAATGCCCGTGGTGGTGTGCTCGGTGATGACAAAGACCACGCCGTTTCGGATACCGCTGTGCGCAACGCAATCACGCACCGTGTCGGTGATGCGGAGCATGGCGAATTCCTCGTGCGCGCGGACCGGGATTTCCTGCAGCTTAAATTCCATTACTCCGCCTCCTCCAGCCCAAAAAATTTTATCGCGTTATGCCGGTAGATCTTGTCCATGACCTTGGGGGAAAGCCCAAGGCTGTCCATGCCGCGCTTGCTGCGCACCGGCCGGATGCGCGGAGAACCCGAGCCGAACATGACCTTGTCCGCCAGATTGTGCTCCAGCCAATCTTCGCCCATATCCTGTCGGAATACCTTTTCAAACAGCTGATAAGGCCCGTCAAAATTCACCAGCGCGGTATTGGCGTACAGATTGGGATATTTGATGAGCAGCGCCGCCGTTTCCTGCACCCACGGCCAGCCGAAGTGGGCAAGGCAGATATTGACGTCGGGATAGTCCTGCGCGATTTCCTCGAATTCCATGGGGTGCGCGTATTTGGCCAGAGCCCGGTTCTCCAGACAAAGCCCGGCGTGGAACAGGATGGGCTTGCGGTAACGCCGGCACAGCGCATATAAAGGCCGCAGACGCTCGTCCGACGGGTACATTTTCAGCCTTGCCGTGTTGACCTTCAGCCCGGAAAGGCCCAGCTCCGCAAAGGCGCGCTCCAGCTCCGCGCAGGCGTCGACCCGCCGCGGGTCAACTGCCGCCATGCCAAGATAAAACGCGGGGTCTATGGCTACCAGCTGTGCGATTTCGTCGTTGGAAATGGCGGGTGTCCCGGTTTCCGCCGAACAATCCTCCGGCAAAAGCACCACCCGGCCGATGTCGGCCAGCGCGTATTGTTCTTTCAAAAGCCCCATATCCGAAGGCTTCATCAAATGGTAATTCATTTCGTCGCAGCGCTGCCCGAAGCGGTTTGCATCCGTGCAGATCGGCGCGAACAGCGCCGGGTGGATATGCGTGTCGATCACCATACTTTTCCCTCCCTCAGGACTGCCGTCAGCCCAGCTCATACATATGTTTGCGGTTCTCCAGATACAGATCGCGAAAAACCTCATAGCGCTTTGCATAAAAGGCGTGGTTTTTCATATCGGGCTGCAGCACGGTGCCCTGCGGCAGAGCCTGCCGCAACGCTGGGAAGCCCGCCAGCGCCCCGCCGCCGATTGCGGCAAGCATCGCGTCTCCGTAGGCGGAGCACTGATCGCTTTCCGGGATGGTGATGGGCATGCCCGCCATATCGCAGATGATCTGCATCCAGACACGGTTTTTGGTGCCGCCTCCCGCCGTGATAATGCGCTTGGGCGCAAGGCCCATCTCGGCGAACAGCAAAAGATGCTGGTACGTGGAATAGCCCACGGCCTCCAGGGCCGCGCGGTTGATTTCCCTGCGGCCATGCGTGCCCTTTAAGCCAAACAGCATTCCGGTGGCGCGGGAATCCTGCAGCGGGCTGCGTTCGCCGTAAATATAGGGCAGCATCAGCAACCCGTCGCAGCCCGGCGGCACCTCGGCGGCCTCTTGCGCCATGATGGCATAGGCGTTGGGACCGCCGTTTTTTTCCGCGGCAAGCTCCGGCGCGTACAGCACGTCCCGCACCCAGCGCGTCAGTGTGCCGGCCGCATTGGTGCCGTCCCCCATGCAGAAGGTACCGGGCACGGTGAACACTTTTCCGCCCTTCAGCGCGCCGTTGCCATTCGGGGAGACATAGTGGTCCACGTACCGGTCGACACAGTAGTAATAAAACATCGAGGAGCCATACTGGAAAAAGGCCGTGCCGGGCTCCACCAGGCCGACGCTGATGGCCTCCGCCGTGGAATCCCCCGTGCCGGTGATCACCGGAGTGCCCGCGGCAAGTCCCGTCTGCGCCGCCGCTGTCTGCGTCACGCGGCCCACCACCTCGGTGGAACCGGCGCAAACGGCCAGTTGGTCGGGCCTGCAAAACAGCCCGCATTCCTCCGCGCGGATGCTTCCGTCAGGAAGATAAAGCGGGCGGAAGGAGCCCTTGGCCAAAAACTGATCGATGACATATTCGCCGGTGAGGCGCGCTGTCAAAAAAGAACTGCCTGTTAAAAATTTATGGGTCTTGGCATAGACCTCCGGTTCATTGCGCTTGAGCCACAGGATTTTTGTGGCCGTATCCCCGGAGCAGATGGGATGCCCGAACAGCTCCTCCACGCGCGCGGGGCCGTAGTATTGCGTAAGCCATTCCGCCTCTTTGGCGGCGCGGGCGTCGATGCCGTACAGGATCGCCGGCCGCAGCGGGCGGCACGCTTCGTCCACGGGCAGACAGTCCGTGCCCAGCGCGCTGGCGCCGATGCAGGCAATCTGCTGCGGCGCAATCCCGCTCTGCGCAAGCAGCATGCGGCTCAGCTTGCAAAAATCCCCCCACCAGACCGTCTCTGCGTCCTGTTCGAACCAGCCCGGCCTGGGGTTTTCCATGGTGTGCGGGACACAGGCGTCCGCTCGGATGCGAAATTGTTCGTCGATCAGCATCCCGCGGGATTCGAAGGTTCCGATATCAATCCCCAAAAAATAGCGTTCCATCTCTCTCACTTCTCCTCAGCCTGCGGCCCGGCTTCGGCGCGAATCTCCTTCACGGCCGCCATGAAATCGCGCACCCGCTCCACATCCACGCGGCCGTTGAACGCGCCGTCCTTTTTGAAGGCGGTGCCTACGCAGACGCCGTCGCAATGCTGCAGCTTTTCCCGCACGTTCTCCCGGGTGCAGCCCGTGTTGCAGAAAACGGGTACGCCGCGGGGCCCGGCAACCTCGTGGACATCGGCAAGAATCTTGTCGTCGGGCTCGCTGCCGGCGGCGGAGCCGGAGACGCACAGGCCGTCGGCAAAATCGCCGAACATGATGGATTTCGCAACCACCTGAATATCGCGCTGCACCAGATACACGTCTGCCTCTGGGTTCACCTTGAACAGCAGTTTCATATCGGTGGCGCCCAGCGCCTTGCGGTGGCGGATGGCCTCGCCGCTGTTGGAGGTGTAAATACCGTATTCGCCCATGTAGGCGCCGGAAAAACAGCTGCGGCCAAAGCGGGCGCCGGTCGCCGCGCCAAGATCGATGGTGGCGATGGGGTTTTTCACGACGTTCACGCCGAAGGGGATGTGCAGCAGCGGCTTCAGGCTGCCGATGATATACGCCATGGCGGAGATGACGGCGATGTCCGCCACCGGCTGATAGGGCAGGCTGAACTCGTTGGCAAACAGGATGCCGTCCACGCCGCCGCTTTGCAAAGCGAGCATATCCTGCCGGGCATGCTCCAAAACCGTGTCCATGCTGCCGCAAAAGCCGGGGTCGCCGGGCAGCGCGTCTAAATGCAGCATCGCAATGATCGGCTTTTCTACTTTGAATAGTTCATTTGTCCACATGATATAAACCTCTTAATCCAATTCATTTGTATTTGCTTTCAGCCAGGCGACAATGTCGTCGATCGCCTTGTCCGGGTCACAGTAATATCTTCTGTCGCAGATTTCAAAAGAGCAGGTGCCGTCATAGCCGTGGGCCTTGAGCCGGTCGTAATACTGCTTCATGGGGAAATCGGCGTCGCCGGGCACCGTATGGCCGCGGTCGTTGAAGTGGACGTGCCGCAGCCGGCCGCCCAGGTTGGCAAAATAATCGTCCACGGTTTCCCCGGCATAGGTCATCTGATCCATGTCCACCATGCCTACCACGGCCGGGGACCCGATCTCGCGGATCATCTTCGCCAGATCGCCGCTCGTGACGAGCACGTTGGTCGTGGTGACCTTCAGCTCCTCTAAAAGCAGCGTGACGCCTTTGCGCTCGCAGTAAAGGGCCAGCTGTCCCACGGATTCGCGGCAGTATTTCCAGGCTTCCTCGCGCGGGGCGTCAAAATAGCCGAACCCCGTGCTGATCTGGACATTGGGACAGCCCAAAAATTCCGCGGTATCCACGGCGCGCTGGTAATAGCGCAGGCTGGACTCGCGCGTCAGCAGGTCCTGCGTGCAAAAATTGACAGGGTAAACGCAGTGTTCAGGCGTCATGGCCATGACGGAGAGATGCCGCCTGCGAAGCTCCCGCGCAAGCTCGAGCAGGCGGCCCAGCGGATAATCGAACAGGTTGAGCTGCGGCGCGCTGCAGTACAGGTCAATGCTGTCAAAAGGGGAACGTTCCACCTTGTCCAGAAATTTGCCGATGGGGTAGCGCATATAATGGTAGTTCATGGGTGCAAGCTTCATAGCAAAAGCCTCCTCGTGCATGCGGAAAGGGGCCCGGCGCCGCCCGGCACAAACATCGGGCCGAGCACCGGGTCCCCTCCTTTATCCGTTTTGATGTATTTTCAAGGAACGCTTAACGGTAAACGATCAGCCCAAGGCCCAAGGCCGCCAGCACGGAAACCACCGTCATGACAAGGCCGGGCAGCATATAGCTGTGGTTCAGTACGTATTTGCCGATTTTGGTGGTACCGGCGGAGTCGAAGCCAATGGCCGCGACACACTGGCCGGAGGCGGGAATAAAGTAGTTGCAGTTGCAGCACACCCAGCCCGCAATGATGATGTACACGGGCAGGTTCAGCGCCATGCCGATGGGAATCATGATCATAGTGGTAGAAGCCTGGCTCGTGGTGATGGCCGCCACGATGAATACGGCGATGATATAAATCCACGGGAAGCGGTTCGCCACCGCGGACATCGTCTCAGAGATATAGCCGGACTGATCGCCGATGAAGGTGTTGACCATCCAGCACAGCCCATATGCCAGCACAACCGCGAACATGCCGGTTTTGAAAACGGGCTGGTCCAGCATTTTGTTGCTGTCGAAACGGCAGATCAGGACCATGAGAGCGGCGCCAACCAGCATGAAGATCTCGATGATCGTGGTCATGCCCAGAGAGCTGCCGTCGGCAAAGGAGGGACGCAGGCCGGTGACGGCGCCCAGCAATACGATGGCAAGCATGGCCACCATGAAAATGATAACAGCCGTTTTCGCCTGCTTGGTGACAGGCTTTTCCTGGGTGTGGTCCAGCTTGTAATCCTTGACGAGGCCGGCTTTAACACGCTCCAGATACTCGGGGTCTTCGCTCAGTTCCTTGCCGCGCTTCATCACGGACAGGCCCGCAGCGACAGCGCCCAGCAGCGTGGCGGGTACACAGACAATCAGCAGGGTAAATAGGTTGATCTGCTCGTACGCGACCATCAGGCCCAGAATGCCGGCCGTCGCGGCGGAAATGGGGCAGGCGGTGATGGCGTTTTGCGAGGCCACCACAGACGCGGAGATCGGCCGTTCGGGCCGCACGCCGGTTTCCATGGCGATCTCATTGATGACCGGAAGCAGGCTGTAAACGATGTGGCCGGTGCCGCACATAAAGGTAAATATGTAAGCTACAATGGGTCCCAGAAGCGTGATGTGCTCCGGGTGCTTGCGCAGGATCTTTTCCGCCAGCTTGACCATGTAATCCAAGCCGCCGGCAGCCTGCATGCAGGACGCCGCCACGATCACGGCGATCATGATACGGATTACGGTGATGGGAGGGTCAGAGGGCGGCACACGCAGTACAAAGGTTAAAATCAGCATGCCCAAGCCGCCGGCCAACGCCAGGAACGGGCCGCCCTTCCGAGTTCCCAGAAAGATCATTGCCATGACAATGATCAGTTCGATCCAAAACATAAGATAGCCTCCTCGTATTTTTGATACAACGAACAACAAAGCTTTTCGGGGTCCCTTTAAAGTATTGTGCGCACATACTTTAGTTACAAGCAATACAAATGGAACGGTTTGTATGGTTAATTGTTTAAAACAACCATTTGTATTGCTTTGTATTGTGATTTATATAATACAAAAACTGGAGCGTTTGTCAATAAGAAATTGCTTTTTTCATCAAAATCCCATTTTTTTCGAGTATATTTTGGCAATAACCACCTATGCACAAAGCTACAATACAAACAAAACCCAAAACAGCCGGGGCTGGATCGCCAGCCCCGGCTGTTATATAGAAGGCGCCGTATGGTTCACGGAACATTTTAGACCATCAGCTTGAATTTGTCGGCAATACAGAACTGCTGGCAGAGATGCTTTCCCTCGCCGTTCGCGCCCTGCACAATGCTTTTGATGGACAGCAGCGGATAGCCCTTTGTTACGCCGAGATACTTCGCCTGCTGATAATTGGCGAATACAATTTCGACCGTTTTGGCAGATTGGGTAAAGACAAGGCCGGTTTCCTCTTTAATCACTTTATATAAGGAGGTATCGTTGAGGTTTTTGTCGAATAAGAAGAAAAACTCCTCTGAAAAGTGGTTACTCTCCAGCAAAACGGGCTTGTCGTCTGCCAGCCGCAGCCGCTCCACCACCAAAACGGGTTCGTCCTTTTCAAGGCCCAGCAAAGCGGCCTCCTCCTCGCTGGGGTCCTCCAAAGCGACCTTAATGGTTTTGGCGCCCGGCGTGTACCCCATCACCCTGCACATATCCGAGTAGCATAAAACACCTGAAAGCTCACGTTGGATTTTCTTTTCCGTCACAAAGGTGCCCTTGCCCGGCTTGCGTGTCAGATAACCCTGCTTGGAAAGCTCCTCCAGCGCCTTGCGCACCGTGACCCGACTTACCTGATATTTTTCGCTCAGCTCGTTTTCTGTCGGAAAACGGCTTCCCTGCGGCTGTTTT
>JAQUZL010000072.1 GCA_028691385.1 Oscillospiraceae bacterium | reverse complement strand
CGATCTATGGCAGAAATCCTGAATGGAAAGGCCGCCCACGGTGACATTGCGCGCCATGTCGTTGAGCCTGCTGCCGTGGCAGCTCGGGCAGGGCGAGGTGGTCATATATTCCTCCAGATCCTTGCGCATGGCGTCGGACTGGGTTTCCTTGTAGCGCCGCTCAATGTTGTTCAGAACGCCCTCAAAGGGCTGCTCGAGCGTGCCGCGGCCATTGCCCCGGTCATAGTAAAGCATCAGCTTTTCGCCCTTGGTGCCATAGAGCACCGCGTCCAGCGCCTCTTTGGACAATTCGGCGATGGGGGTGGTCAGCTTGAAATTGAAACGCTTGCCCAGCGCGTCAAAATACATCCGCGCGATGGAGTCCTCGCGGACATTGGACCAGCTGGACGCCTGAATGCCGCCGTCCAGAATCGAGCGGCCGGTGTCCGGCAGGATGATTTCCGGGTCGGCTTTCAGCTGAAAGCCAAGACCCGAGCAGGTGGGACACGCGCCATAGGGATTGTTGAACGAGAACATGCGCGGACTAAGCTCCGGCATGGAGATGCCGCAGTCCGGGCAGGCGTAGTTCTGGGAGTAGGCGGTTTCGGTGTTGTCATCCATCCGCCAGACGATGCAAAGGCCGTCGCCCTTGGCGGAGGCGACCTCCAGCGAGTCTGCCAGACGCCGCTCCATGCCCGGTTTCATCACCAGACGGTCAACGATGATTTCAATGTTGTGCTTCAGATTTTTGCTGAGAGAAATTTCTTCGCTCAAGTCATAAAGATTGCCATCGATCCGAACGCGGACAAAGCCCGCGCGCTTGGCGTCCTCGAACACCTTGGTGTGCTCGCCCTTCTTGCCGCGGATGACCGGCGCAAGAATCTGGAACTTGACGCCCTCGGGCAGCGTCATCACCTGATCGACAATCTGATCGATGGTCTGCTTCTGAATTTCACGGCCGCACCTGGGGCAGTGGGGCACGCCGGTGCGCGCCCACAAAAGGCGCAGATAGTCATAGATTTCGGTGACCGTGCCCACGGTGGAGCGGGGGTTTTTGGAGGTGGTCTTTTGGTCGATGGAGATGGCGGGACTCAATCCGTCGATGGAGTCAAGATCCGGTTTATCCATCTGTCCGAGGAACATCCGGGCGTAGGACGAGAGCGACTCAACATAGCGCCGCTGCCCCTCGGCGTAGATGGTGTCAAACGCCAGACTGGACTTGCCCGAGCCGGAAAGCCCCGTGAACACAACCAGCTTGTCGCGCGGAATCGTGAGATCCACGTTCTTGAGATTGTTCTGGCGCGCGCCTTTAATTACAATGGAATCACGCATACGAATCCTCTTCTGTGAAAAAATTGCGCCGCAGTGCGGACTGCCCGACTGCGGCGCTTGGAGATGGTTACTGCTTCGCGCCGTACTGGGCGAGATAGGCCTCCATGGCGTCTTTCATTTTGTCGTCAATATACACTTTCCCACCCACCGGGCGGTTATGCAGATGCGCGATAATATCGCGCACGGTGACGATGGGAAACACGTGGATGCCACGCTCGTCGCGCAGCTCCTGCAGGGCGGATTTTTCACCCGCGCCGCGCTCCATGCGGTCAACCGACACGAACAGCGCTGTGAATTGCACCTGCGCCACGCTTTGGAACAGGGCAATGGTTTCGCGCACGGCAGTGCCGGCGGTCACAACGTCCTCAATAATGGCGATGCGGTCGCCGTCTTTGGGCTTGTAGCCCACCATGGTGCCGCCCTCGCCGTGATCCTTGGCTTCCTTGCGGTTGAAGCAGTAGGGATAATCCTCGCCATAGTCGCGGTATAGCGCGCCTGCTGCGGAAACGGCCAGCGGAATGCCCTTGTAGGCCGGGCCAAAGAGCGCATCCGCGCCGCCTGCCGCGCCGAGGTGCTCGTGGATGGCGGCGGCATAGTATTTGCCCAGCGCGTCTGCCTGCGCGCCGGTCTTATAGTTGCCGGTGTTGATAAAATAGGGCGTTTTCCGGCCGGATTTGGTGGTGAAGTCGCCAAAGGTCAAAACGCCTGCGCCGACCATAAATTCAATAAATTCCTCTTTGTATCCCATAAGATGTTGCCTCACATTCCGTTGAAATTTGCCGCCGGCGGCGCGCCAAAGCGCCGGGCGGACACACTGCAGCTTGAAATTACGATAGAATATGCCATCGGCGTGTCCCGCGCCGCAGCTTTGAAATCTGATATAATAACGACTCTGTCGTTATTATATCAGATTTCAAAAACAGATACAAGAAGGATTGTATCGCAAAAAATGGATAAAACCCCGGAAAACCCTTGGAATTGCTGCATTTTGCATTGCGCCGCCCCTGCCGGTGTGTTATAATTCCTTCGTTATGCATTTTTTGGAGGAGAGAGAATGATTGTAAGGTTTTTAAGCGATCTCAGGGCGGAGTTTGCCGGCTACAACGCGGCAAAACTCCTAAAGGACGTGATGGCCGGGCTTACGGTGTGCGCGGTGGCGCTGCCGCTGGCACTGGCCTTTGGCGTGTCATCCGGCGCGACGGCTGCGGCGGGACTGGTCACAGCCATCATCGCGGGCGTTGTCATTGCGATTCTTGGCGGCGCATCGTATCAGATTTCCGGCCCCACCGGCGCAATGAGCGCCGTGCTCATCGGCATTGTGGGCAGCTACGGGATGCAGGGTGTGCTGTTTGCCTGCTTTGCCGCAGGCGCGCTGCTGCTCATCGCGGGCGTGCTGAAGCTGGGGCGGCTGATCAGCTTCATCCCCATGCCGGTGGTCATGGGCTTCACGTCCGGCATTGCCATCATCATTGCGCTGGGGCAGATCGATAATTTCTTCGGCACGGTTTCTTCGGGCAGCTCCAATCTGGCCAAGCTTGCGTCCTATGGAACGCTGGGCTTCCACGCGAACCTGCAGACCGTGCTCATTGGCGTGCTGGTGGTGGCGGTCATGCTGGTGTGGCCGAAAAAGTGGGGCGCAAAGGTGCCCGGCTCTCTGGTTGGCATCGTGCTGGCCACTGCGGTGTCGGTGATGGCGGGGATGGACGGCCTTGCGGTGGTGGGCGACATTCCGCGCACCTTGCTGCTGGCGGATCGGCTGGCGCTTGGCGGCGTCGACTTTTCCATGCTGACAAGCCTTGCCTCGCCGATCATCACCATTGCGGCGCTGGGCATGATCGAAAGCCTGCTGTGCGGCGCGTCCGCTGCGCGGATGAAGGGCGAGCAGTTCAACGCCGATCAGGAGCTGATCGCCCAGGGCGTGGGTAACCTGCTGTTGCCGCTGTTTGGCGGCGTACCGGCCACGGCTGCCATCGCGCGTACCAGCGTGGCGGTCAAATCCGGCCAGCAGACACGCCTGACCAGCGTGTTTCACTCGGTGTTTTTGCTGCTGTCCATGTTTTTGCTGGGCGGCGTGATGGCGCGGCTGCCGCTGTCCGCACTGGCGGGCGTGCTGATGGTGACCGCATGGCGCATGAACGACTGGGCAGGCATCCGCTATATCTTTTCTCACAAGTTCAAGTCCGGCATCAGCCAGTTCCTGCTGACCATGATTGCCACGGTGGTCTTTGACCTCACAGTGGCGATCCTGCTCGGCGTGGTCTATTCGGCCATTTTGCACATGGCAAAGTCCAGCCGCATCAAGATCAGCTTTTCCGCCATCGACGCCAACCGCCTGCGCCAGATCGAGGGCAAACAGCCGATTCTGGAAACGGCGGGCGTGGCCTATGTCACCGGCATGCTGTTTTTCGGTGCGGTGGATGAGTTCAATCACTGCATGGAGCGCATTCCGGACTATCACCATGTCATCATCTCCATGCGCGGCATGCCGAGCATGGACGTGTCGGGCGCGCAGACCATGATGGAGCTGTGCCAGCGATTTTTGCAAGAGGGCAGAACCGTTGCGTTCTGCGGCATGACAAGCTCCGTGCGCAGCTACTTTGACCGCGCGGGCATCACCGCGCTTGTGGGCGAGAATGCCTATTTCTGGAGCGCGGATCAGGCAATTTTGAGCCTGCTGAATGTAGAAGTCGCAGAATAAAAACGCAGTTTGCCGCTGCCGAAAAAAGCTGTCATTCTGAACGAAGAATGACAGCTTTTTTCTGATGTCAGAGGGAAAATGCGCCTGCGTTTTTATTCCTGCGGCTGCGCCATGGTCAGCAGCGTGACAAGACTGTCCGCCACCGCGTCCGCGCAGGCCAGCGCCTGCGCCAGCGTGTCGCCGCTTGCGCCGATTTCCAGCAGCAGCGCGCCGGGACTGGTGTGCTGATTGAATCGCTCGGTGCGCAGGTCAATGCCCCGCAAAATGCCCGGCGTCTGCCGCTGCAGCAGCGCGCCCAGCTTCAGCGCGCAGTTCAGGTTGTCCTGCCAGTTGGGGTGCGACAGCCCGCCCTCGTCGGTGCCCACCACCAGCATGGCGCGGGCAGTGGAAACGCCGTCATAGGTTTCGGCGGTGGCGGCGTTTCCGCCTGCGCCGTCATCCATGGCGTCGCGGTGCACGTCAAGCACCATGCGGATGGTGGGATTTGCGGCAAGGTCTGCTTCCATGTCCGTCAGCGTCCGCGCGTAAGCACCGTTATAGCTGGGATAGTCGTGCAGGGCGGTATCGTGCACCACGCCGATGCCGGCCGCGCGCAGCCGCGCTGCGATTTCTTCGCCCACGCGCACCATGTTGTAGTGCGCGTCTTTGGTGCGCTGGGGGTCGGTTGCGTCATATTCCCAGCCCGGCTGTGCCGTGTAGGCTTCGGTAGTGTGGGTGTGAATAATGAGCACCTGCGCACCGCCAGACGCCGCAGCAAGCGGCAGCGGCGCGGTCAAAAGCGCCTGCTTGTCCACCGAATAGGTGCACGCGCCGGTGATGGAAAGCCCGGCGGCCTCCTCCGTAGAAAAGGTCACCGGGCTGCTGGCTATCGGCGTTTGCGGTGGTTCCGGCGGCAATATTTCGGCTTCCGGCGGCGCGGATGGCGCTGCGGGCGCTGTGTCAGCAACGCCGACGGGTACGGCTTCGGCCGCGCGTGCCGGCGCGCCGAACAGTCCCGCCGTGGCCACATTGATGCCGGAGGCAGACACGACCCGGATCAGCAGCGCCAGCGCCATCAGCGCAAGGCAAGCGCTTGCCCGGTGCGGTTTGCGATTGATTTGCAGCATGCTCCCATCCCCCCATTTATATTTATGAGCGCTTGGACAAAAAAATTCCGGCCAAAGCCGAAAAATGGACAGGCGGTAAGAGGGAGGCGGTTCTTTCCTGCCATTGGGGGGCGCAACAAAGAACTTTTTTGGACGCGGGACGGGGAAAGATTCTTCGCTTCGCGCAGAATGACGAGGGCGCGGGCGGCTTTTGCCGCCCGCGCCCTGTTTCTCACAGCGGGGATTTTTTGATTTTTGCAAACTGTCTGGGGTACGGCGCGGGGGTCGGGCGCACCTTGCGGATGCGTACAACCCGGTGCACCGTGCCATCCACCGGATATTCGTAGAGGCCGTCCAATTCGCCGCCCAAAAGCTGCACGGCGCGGGAAGCCTCGGCGGCTTCGGCTGCGGCGGCCTCGCCCTTCATGGCGAGAAACACGCCGCCGACCTTGAGATAGGGCAGGCACAGCTCGCACAGCATGGGAAGCCGCGCCACGGCGCGGGAGGTGGCCACGTCATACTGCTCGCGGCGGGTCACAACCGCCTGCTCTGCGCGGGCGGTGATGATTTCCGCGTCCACACCGAGCGCCGGCAGCAGGCCGCGCAGCCAATCGGTGCGCTTTCCAAGGCTGTCCAGCAGGGTCAGGCGAATGTCCGGCGCGGCAATTTTCAGCGGTACGCCGGGAAATCCCGCGCCGCAGCCCACGTCGATGAGCGATTTGCCGCGCAGCTCCGCCGCGCCCAGCAGGGCGATGCAGTCGAGAAAATGCAGCCGCGCCACTGCGTCAGGGTCTGTGATGGCGGTCAGGTTCATCACTTTGTTCTGCTCCAGCAGCGCCGCACCAAAGCGGCAAAGGGTATCTGTCTGCGCGGGGGTCAGCGTGACGCCGATTTCCGGCAGTCCGGCAAGGAGCGCTTCTTGCATCATAGCGGATTCCTCCTGTGTCAGCGCCGCCCCGTTTCCGTGGGGAAACGGGGCGGCAAGCATGATTATTTCTTCTTGGAAATGGCTTTCCGGGCGGCGTCTGCGATGCCCTCCGGGGTCAGACCGTAAGCGGCAAGCACCTGCTCGGCCTTGCCGGAGCGGCCAAAGATGTCCGCAACGCCGTGGCGAACGACCGGCACAGGGCAGTTTTCGCTGACGCATTCACAAACGGCTGCGCCAAGACCGCCAATTATATTGGCTTCCTCGCTTGTGACGATCGCGCCGGTTTCGGCGGCGGCTTTCAAAACAAGCGCGGCGTCCAGCGGCTTGATGGTGTGCATGTCGATGACGCGCGCCTGCACGCCCTCGGCCTGGAGCAGCGCTGCCGCTTTCAGCGCGGCCTGCACCATCATGCCGTTGGCAATGATGGTCACGTCGCTGCCGTCGCGCAAGGTCACGCCCTTGCCCAGTTCAAAATGATAGCCCTCGATGGAATCGGTGACGGTTTCCACCGCCAGACGGCCAAGGCGCATATAGGCAGGGCCGTCATAGTTCAGCAGCGCCTCGGTGGCGGCGGCCATCTCGCTGCCGTCGCACGGACACAGCACCGTCATGCCGGGAATGGCGCGCATGATGGCAAAGTCCTCAATGCACTGATGGGTCGCGCCGTCCTCGCCGACGGACAGACCGCCGTGCGAGCCGACCACCTTGACGTTAAGCCCCGGATAGGCGATGGAGTTGCGCACCTGCTCCCAGGCGCGGCCTGCGGCGAACATGGCAAAGGTGTTGGCAAACGGCATTTTGCCGCAGGTCGCCATGCCGGCGGCGACGCCCATCATGTTGGCTTCGGCGATGCCCATGTTGAAAAAGCGGGTGGGATAGGCCTTGGAAAAGCCCTGCGTCTTGGTGGCGCTTGACAGATCCGCGTCGAGCACCACAAGGTCGGGATATTGCTCGGCCAGCGCGACCAGCGCGTTGCCGTAGGCTTCCCGTGTTGCGATTTTTTCACTCATATCAGTGCGCCTCCAGTTCTTTCAGCTGCGCTTCAAGCTCCTGCTTGCCCTGCTCGTACTGCGCATCGTTGGGGGCTTTGCCGTGCCAGCCGGCGACATTTTCCATGTAGGAAACGCCCTTGCCCTTGACGGTTTTTGCGAGAATCACGGTGGGCTGCGCCTTGACGGTCTTTGCCTCGGCAAAGGCCTCCTGCAGAGAGCCAAAATCGTGACCGTCCGCCTTGAGCACCTTCCAGCCAAAGGCTTCCAGCTTTTCGTCCAGCGGCTCGGTGGGCATGACGTCGGCGGTTTTACCGTCGATTTGCAGGCCGTTCACGTCGATGACGGCGCAAAGGTTGTCCAGCTCATATTTGGCGGCAGCCATGAAGGCCTCCCAGACTTGGCCTTCGGCAATCTCGCCGTCGCCCAGAACGGTATAGACGCGGTAATTTTTCTTATTCAGTTTTCCGGCCATGGCCATGCCGACCGCCGCCGAGATGCCCTGTCCCAGAGAACCGGTGGACATATCGACGCCCGGCACGTGCTTCATCTCCGCGTGGCCGGACAGATGCCCGTCCACCCGGCGGAACATCTCCAGCGCCTCCACGGGGAAAAAGCCGCGCTGCGCAAGCACAGGGTACAAAGCCGGGGTGCAGTGCCCTTTGGAAAGAACGAAACGGTCGCGGTCGGGATCTTGCGGGTTGCTGGGATCGATGCGCATGACGCCGTTGTAAAGCATGGTGATGATGTCCATACACGATAGAGAGCCGCCAATGTGCCCGGATGCGGCGCGATGCACCATATCCAGACCAAGAATGCGGCTCTTTGCCGCGATGATGGACAGCTCACGGATCTTGTTCTGTTCCATGAGATACCTTCCTTTGTATAAAAGTATAAAATCTTTATCGTCAGCCGCCGCGCGGCAGTGGATACGTTATTGGGCGAGAACGGCGCTGCGCAGATAATACTGGGCAATTTCCAGCTTGCGCACCAGCGCGGCGTCCTCCGCCGAAAGGGTATCGGTCAGCGTGCCGTCCGCCGTGAGATAGACCCCGGTGGAATGGATGACCGGCACCGCGTCCATGACGGATGCGGCGAGCTGGGCATAGCCGGAGCCGGCATAGCCGCAGCGGCGAAATACCTCGCTCATCAGGAAATACGGCCCGACGGTTGGCCCAACGCCGGTAAAATCGTTTCCGGTCACGGCCTTGGCCGCGTCGTTGGCCCAGATGCAATAGGCGGTGGAATAGTAGTTTTCAAAGCCTTCGGCCGTGGTGACGTCCAAATTCACGCCCAAATCGAGATAGGCGCTGTTGCCGGAGCCGAGGGTGGGCTTGTGATCGCCATAGAGCACCACCACCACGGGGCGGGGGCTGTTTTGCAGCGCGTCCAGCAGCGCCTGCGCATGCGCGCCGGTGTCCGCCACGCCGCCAAGGTAGTTGTTGATTTCAAAATAGGCTGCGTCGGACAGACCGTCGTGGGAAACATATTCCTTGTCCCAGACAAGCGAACTGTCGCCATAGGGGCTGTGCCCCTGATAGGAGATGTTGAAGTTGAACACCGGCGCGTCCGCCGCTTCATACAGACGCAAGATCTCCGGGAACAGCTCCGCGTCCGTGGCATAAGCGCCGGCAGAGAGGGGCGCGTAGTGATTTTCCACGAAATCGTAGCTGGAAAAGCCCAGGTTTGCCATGACATTCAGCCGGTTGTAGAACCAGTCGTGCCCCGGGTGCGAGCCAAAGCACGTATAGCCGTTTTCGGCAAAATACCAGCAGTAGGAGGCGGTCGCGTGGCGATAGCTGGCATGGGGATACAAAAAGCCGGTCAAAAAGCTGCGCTCGGCGTTGCTGGTGCCGCCGCCCATGGTGTCGGAAATCATCGTGCCGGACACCGCCTGATTGCACAGCGCGTGCCAGCTTTCATAGGGGTCGGCGGTGAAATCAATGGCGCGCAGCGCCGAAAGATCGGCGAAGCTTTCCAGCTGGATGGCAAGAATGTCCACCTGCCGGGCTTCGTCGATGGCGGCGTCGGGCGCAAGCAGCGCTTTGGCCTTGGCGGCGGAATAGCCGTCCGGCTGCGGAACGATCAGATCGCCGACGGAGTGGATAAACGGATACAAAAAGCCGTGGGACGCGTACTGCTCGGCGGGAATCCACGCGTTAAAGACGGCGTAGTTCTCAAAGCTGTCATACAGCGCAGTGCTGGCATACCAGCTTGTGTACGCGCCAAAGGCGCATCCAAGGGTCAGCGCCGCCCCGATGAGCCTGCTGCGAAAGCCGGACATGCGCCCCCGGGCGAGAAAAAACAGCACGATGACGCCCAGTACACAAAGCCGGATGGCCAGAAGAAAATAGTGCGTCAGCTGCACATTGTACTGCCCCGCGATGCCAAACGCAGAAACGAGCACCTTCAAATCCTCCGCCACAAACGGGTCGTCGCGGAAGGAAACCTTAAAATAGTTGCCAAAGCTCATCAAAAGGACGACTGTGGACGAAATGGCGAAGCTGAGCCAGGCGCGATTGGTCACAAACCAGAGCAGCAGCACCAGCGCCACGGCGGGAAAGACATTGAGCGCGACGAGCGCCGGAAACTGGAAATAGGTGTCAAAGCGCACCCGAACCAGATACAGGCACGCGAAGAACAGGCTGGTAAGCCCCAGACAGATGCCCGCGCAGACAAGCCCCGCGGCGGTGAGTCCGAGGAGCAAGCGCTGCCGCGCGCGGCTTTTTCCGGCGGGGTCGAGGGGGTATTTAACTTTTAGCGAATTGAGCAAAATGCAGGGTCCTTTCCTGGACGGTCAAAGAACGCGCTGTGCCGCATCTCGCGGCACAGCGGATCAGCCTTTTTAGAATGCCATTTTTTCGGTCAGGTAAGCCCGAAGCTGGGAAATGGGCATGCGCACCTGCTCCATGGTGTCGCGGTCGCGGACGGTGACGCAGTTGTCTGCCGGGGCATTTTCATCGCCGATGGTGGCGAAGTCCACGGTGACGCAGAACGGCGTGCCGATCTCGTCCTCGCGGCGATAGCGCTTGCCGATGGAACCGGCGTCGTCAAAGTCGCACATGAAGTCCCGGCTGAGATCGGTGTAGATCTCCATGGCCTTGTCGGAGAGCTTCTTCGACAGCGGCAGCACGGCCACCTTAAACGGCGCGAGCGCCGGATGCAGGCGCAGCACCACGCGCACGTCGTCGTTGCCCTTTTTGTCCTGCCCGACAACCTGTTCATCATAGGCGTCGATGAGGAAGGCCAGCGTGACGCGATCCGCGCCCAGCGACGGCTCGACCACGTAGGGCACGTAGTGCTCGTTGGTGTCCGGGTCAAAATAGGTCATGTCCTTGCCGGACGTGCTCTGG
>JAQUZL010000071.1 GCA_028691385.1 Oscillospiraceae bacterium | reverse complement strand
GCCCGCGCGGCAAGGGCGGCAAGCTGCGATTCCGGTTCACCCGGGGACAATTTCAGGTTTCGAATCCGAATCATATCATGTTCTCCTTCTGGCCGAGCAGGCCTGCGCGGCGGCCGGAAGCCCACGCCCATTGCAGATTGAACCCGCCGCAGGTGGCGTCCACGTTGAGCACTTCCCCGCACAGATAGAGATTGGGGCAAAGGCGGCTTTCCAGCGTTTCCGCATCCACATCGGCGGTCAGGACGCCGCCGATGGTGATTTGCGCCTGATCAAAGCCGAGCGTGCCGTCGATGGGAATTTCCCAGCACTTGACGATGCGCGCCACGGCGGCAAGCGCCGCGCCGGATAGGGACGCAAGCGGCGCGGCAAGGGAAAGCCCTGCGACCTGCACCAGCGTTTTTCCCAACCGGTTATGCAGCATGCCGGCTAGCAGCGATTCCCCTGCGAGCGCCCCACGCGTGGACTGCCGCTGCGAAAGCATGGCGTCAAGCGCTGCAAAATCCAGCTGCGGCAGCAGATCCAGCTGCACGGAGATTCCGTCGCCGCTCCGCGCGGCCGCGCGGGAAAGCGCAAAAACAGCGGGGCCGCTAAGTCCGTAGTCTGTGAACTGCACCTCACCGGATGCCTGCGCAATCTCCTTGCCGTGGCGGCACAGGGTGAGGGCGGCCTCCGCGCGGACGCCCTTGAGGGCGTGCAGCGGCGCATAGCGGCTTTTGAGCTGCACAAGCCCCGGCAGCATGGGCGCAACGGTGTGCCCGAGAGACTTTGCCCAAGCCTGCCCATCGGCGACGCCGCCAAGCTTACCGCCCGCAGGGCCGCCGGTGGCGAGAATCAGCTTGTCGCAGGGCAGCTTCCCATCTGCGGTGCGCACCAAAAAGGACCCGTCGCGGCGGCGCAGAAGCACGCTGACCTCGCAGCCGGTACGCACCTCCAGATTCGGGCGCTCCAGCGCGAAACGCAGCACATCCACCACGCTGCCGGCTTGATCGGAATAGGGATAGAGCTTGCCGTCCGGCTCGTCCACCGTGACAAGGCCAAGGGCGTGAAAATAGTTTCGCAGCCACGTCGGGCTGTACGTGTCCAGCAGGGAAAGAATTTCCGGGCTGTCAGTCTGGTAGTCCCCGCATGCGGGATACAGATTGCCGAGGTTGCACCGGCCGTTACCGGTGGCGGCCAGCTTGCGCCCGACCCGCGACTGCCGCTCGAGCAGCAGCACCTGATTTTCCGGCGACTGCGCGGCGGTGATGGCGGCAAGCATACCGCTTGCTCCCGCGCCGATAATGATGACCTGCATACGCGAAATCCTCCCTTCAGAAATCTAATTTATTGTAGCAGATTGCCGGAAAAAAGGAAATGGCAATCCGCTTTTCTTTTTCATTAGAATATGGTAAACTGACGGCAGAATGGGCGGACTGGCAGCATTGTGCCAAACGCCTGAAAATGGGAGTGAACGCGCATGGAACCAACGGTGCTTGTCTACCAAATGGAGCTACAGCGCCTGAAAAAATTGAAAGCGGCGGCGAAAGTAATTCAAATTCGGGTGAAAAAAGTGCCGACGGTACGCTATCTGCATCCGGTCGGCCGCGAAGCGGGATTGGATTTGCCGGAACCGAGGGAAACCTACCAGGGCCCCGAGCTGCCGGCGGAGATGATCGTACTGTGCAACCTGTCAGAGGGCGCGCAGGAGCGGCTGCTTGCGGCGTTGCGCCAGATGGGAACGGTGGAGCGCAAGGCGGTGCTCACGGACACCAACAGCAAATGGAGCGGTATTCGGCTCTTTGCCGAGCTAAACCGGGAACATTTGCAGTTTTCGCAGCTGCAATAAAGAATATGGGAGGAAACGGCATGAAACTCTACCAGATTGATCCGGCGGATTCGGTTGCTGTGGCGCTCGAGGAAATCCAGGCCGGCGAAGAACATCTTTGCGGCGCGGTGCAGGTTACCGCGCTGGAGCAGATTCCGAAGGGACACAAAATTGCGCTGCGGGACATCGCGAAGGGCGCGCCCATCCTCAAATACGGCAGCGCCATCGGCGCGGCGTCCCAGAATATTCAAAAAGGGCAGTGGGTGCATGTTCACAACACCGTCTCCTGCGCGGATGAAAGCCATGATTATACGTACCGATTCGACCCGGCCTGCGTGCAGCCGACCGGCACGTCGGAGCGAACCTTCCGCGGCTATCGCCGCAAAAACGGCGCGGTGGGCGTGCGCAACTACATATTGGTGATTTCCGGCGTGTTCTGCGCCAACCCGCACATCAAGCAGTTTGTCCGCAGCGTGGAGGAAAAATTTCCGAAATGCAGCAGCTTTGATGGCGTGCTGCCGCTGACCCACGAGTGCGGCTGCGGGCAGGACGGACAAGATTTGGAAAACGTCCGAAAGGCGCTGGCAGGCATTATGGCAAACGGCAACGTGGGCGGCGTTTTGTTTGTGGAGGTGGGCTGCGAGATCAACTATTTGGAAACCATCACGCAGTACATGGGGCCACTCGACCCATCACGCATCCGGCGCGTCACCATGCAGAAGGTGGACGAGGAATACGCGGAAATGGAGCGCTGCCTTGCGCAGCTGTATGACGTAGTGCGGCAGGACGTCAGAGAGGATTGCCCCCTCTCCGCACTGCACGTTGCGGCCAACTGTGGCGGCTCGGATGCGTTCTCCGGACTGACCAGCAACAAGCTGCTGGGCGACTTCGGCGAATACCTGGTCAAAAACGGCGGCACCTACTCCATCACGGAGGTGACGGAGATGTTCGGCGCAGAGCAGATTCTGATGAATCACGCGGCGGATGCGGCGGTGTTTGAGAAGGTTCGGGATTTGATTGCCGCGCAGCGGGCATACATTGCCCGCTATGGAAGCACGGCCAACGGCAATCCGTCCTACGGCAACAAGCTTGGCGGCTTGACGACAATTGAGGATAAATCCCTCGGCTGCGTGCAAAAGGGCGGGAAATGCGCGGTTTCCGACGTGGTATACTATGGGGATCGGGTGAAAACCAACGGCTTTCAGTTGGTGCAGGGGCCGGGCAGCGACCTCATCGGCGTCACCGGGCAGATCGCGGCAGGCGCGGTGCTGGTGCTGTTTTCCACCGGGCGGGGTACGCCGGTTTCCTTTGCCGCGCCAACGCTGAAAATTGCGTCCAACACGGCGCTGTACGAGAAAAAGACCGCATGGATGGACTTCAATGCAGGCGCGCGCATTGACGGAAAAGACCGGCACGAGCTGCTGGAGGAATTTATTCAGCTGGTGATCCAAACGGCGTCTGGAACCTATCAGGGCAGCAATGAGCGGATGGGATTTTACGAAATTGCGCTGTTTCGCGACGGCGTCATTCTATAAAAAAGAACGCGCGTGTATCAGGCGATACACGCGCGTTTTGTCATGCCGACTGTGCGGCGTGGCTGCCGTTGCCGGTGGTGAGCCGGTAGAGGTCTGTGAGATACGCATAGGTGACAAGATCCAGCTGCCCCGTGACGGGAATCCCGGCAGCCGCCTGCAAAATTTGCAGCGCCTGCCCGGTCGGCGCGTCCAGCACGCCGGTTACGACAACGACCGGGAAATTTTGATAAGATTTCCCAAGCACCAAAAGCATGGCCTGAACAAGATAAAGATGATTGTTTGCCTCCCCGGTGCGGATGACCTGCATGGGATCAAGTCGAATTTGCAGGGGATTTGCCGGCGCGGTGACGGAAACCGCCTCGTGGTAGGAGCGGACGACCGCGCGCCAGGTTTCGGCGTCGGCAATGCCGGTGATGGGCAATCCATGCAGCCGCTGCACATCGGAAACAGCGCGCTGGGTGTCTTTGCTATAGATGCCGTCCGGCACGACAGGCGAAACGTCCGGCTCTGCCTGCGCGATGCGGCGCAGCATCGTTTGCAGGCTGCGCACGGGTTGGCCAATGGGTTCTTCAAAGTTCATAGCTTACCTCCGATCCTGCAAGCCCGGATGCAGCGGGAATCCGGGATACTGCAAAAACCGCGTGGACGCGGCAAATTGCAAATTCGAAACAGCGGACGCGAGCGCGCTGCGCGTCTGCGCATCCGCGCGGCCGGTGACGCGCAGACCGCTGCGCGTCTGGAACTGCCGCAGCGCGAGCGCGGTTGCGCCGTCATACTGTCCGGTGCGCGGCGGCGCGGCAATGGCAAGGCCTGCGCGGGAGAGCTGCGTGAGCTGCTCTTGCAGCGCGGCTGCGTCCACTGCGGGCGTGTCGCCGGAAATAAACGGGAACTGCGTCTGGTCCTGAAGCGGGGATCGTTCCATTCCGGCAAAGCGGTTGTAGATTTCATCCCAGGTGTCGGCGTCCACCTGCCCGGAGAGCGGCAGCGCTGCGTACTGCTGGAACGCGCGGACGGCCTGTACGGTCTCGCGGCCAAAGGTGCCGGTGACCGCCACGGGCGGTATTGCCGGGATGAACTGCCCGATGACCGATAGCATATATTGCAGGTGCGCCACCTTGACGCCCGTATCGCCGCGCACAATGGCGTCCGGATATGCCCAGGAAATGCCGCGATAGGTCTGTCCCTCCGAGTTCAGCTCCGCGAGTTTTGTCACGGCGACATAGATACGCACCAGCTGATACCAGGTGGCGCGTCCCACCACGCCGTCGACAACCAGCTCGAAAATTGTTTGAAACGCCTTCACGGCTTCCTCTGTCTGAACGCCGTAAATTCCATCGACAGGATTGATTTTGGGAATGGCCGGATAGTTTTGAGAGATGCGATTCAGAATGGTCTGGATAAAGGTGACGTCAGAGCCGGTGCTGCCGCGGCGCAGCGCGGCGCCGGGAAAGGATTCTTCAATGCCGCGCACCGGCGCATCGGTGACAATTTCAATATCCGATCCGTAATAATACTGCAGGATTTCCACGGAGTTATAGCCCGATTCGGCAAGCGACTGCGAGCCCCACTGGCTCAATCCGTCGCAGGTGACGGTGGTTCCGTTGCAGAATTTGGCGGCAAGCGGCTCAACAAAGCCCTCACGGCGGAGATAGCTGTTAAAAATCTCATCGACCAGCACGGAGATATTATCAAAAAAATTGCGGCCCTTGATGAAATTTTGATCGTAAGCGGTGGATGCGGTGATGTCAAAATCATAGCCGCGGCTGCGATAATACTCGGTATAGACCCGGTTGAGCGCGTAGGAGATGATTGCAAGAACGTTGGCGCGGAGTGCGCTCTCATCCCAGGTGGGATAGATTTCGCTGGAGGCGACATTTTTGACATAATCGGGGAAGGAAACTGTGACATTTTCCGCGCTCTGCGTCGGCATGCCCAGGTGCACCGTGATGGTGTCCGGCACGTATGGAATGACATTCGCCATAGGCAGCGCCCTCAAAGATTTTGCGGCGGAATCTGAAACACCTCGGTGGTTTCACTGATGGGCGCGGGGTCCAGCGGCAGTGGAATCAACATGATGTTTTGCAGCGTCGCGACATTTTGAAATATCGGAATAGTTTCCACTTTGACAATTTCATAATCGGGATGATCCGCGATCAGCGTCACTGCAGTGAACGGCTGCGGCGTGCCGGGCGTTTGACTTTCGGCAATGGGCGGCGTATCAATCGGAATGGCCGAGATCATGCCGTTTTCATCGGTGCGGCGGACGGAAAGCAGCGTTTGACCGCCATCGGCATGCGTCTGGTATACGGCAATGGCGGCGTCCTCGATGGGTAAGACGGCATCGGAAGTATAGACATGGGCATCGAGCGTGCCCTGTGAAGGCATAGAAATTCCCCCTTTGCGTTGATGGTTCATCCTATGCGCAAAGGGGGAGCGGTTATTCGGTTTCCAAGAGCGGACGCAGATAACAATATGCGTCAAAGCGTGTGTCGCGGGAGTCGGTGAGAAACACCAGCTGCGCGGCGGGCACGTCCAGATCGGCAGTATAGGCCGCAGCCGCAGCCGCGACTTCGCTGCCTGCATCCAGCGCGAGGTATCGGCGCGTCGCGCCGGTTGCCGCAGGATAATTTGCGGTGCAGTCGGTAATTTCAAAGGAAACGATGACCGCGCTTGCCGACAGACTGTCCAGCAGCGCCTGTGCGGCCTGTGTGGCTACGGCGCTGCGGCCGTCTGCCGCCGCATAGGCAATGTTGGCGCTTTCCGGGAAATAACAGTCGGACAGCACGACCTCGTCAAAGCCAATGGCGGACAGCTCCTGACAAATTTGCAGCAGGTGCGCCTGCACCAGCTCGCTTGCCGGATTAAGCCAGTAGCAGCCGTCCTTGTCCATCCACAGCGCGCCGTTTGACAGGGCAAGCCCTTCTGGCTGGTTCGCCAGCGCAAAGGCGCTGTCGCGGTAGGCGGGAATGCGGGCAATCAGGCGGCAGCCCCGCCCGCGCAGATCGTCAATCAGCGCGGCAATCGCGTCAATATCCAGCGTGTCGGCCGCAGCGCCAAGGGCACTGTTGTAATAAAATCGACCATAGATGCTTTTCATGTCCAGCATGACTGCGCTGCCGGCTTCCAGATCGTCCAGCGCAGCGCGCACTGCGGGCAGCGACTGCAGCATGGAATAATCAATAGAAACACCGGTAAAGGAATTGAGCGGCTTGATGATGGTCTCTTCGCCGGATGCGGCCACAATGGGCGGCTGCACCGGATCGCCCACAACAAACTCGCCGGAAAGTGCTTGCTGCGATTGCGTGGGCGGCGCGTCAAGCCCCGGAACGTCCAATTTGATGCCGCTGCCGGTATAGACCACATAGCGCTGCAAATATTGCAGCCAGCCCAGCAGCAAAAGCGCCAGAATCAGGACGGCGCCCCCGGCAATCATGGCTATCCGCTTGAGCCGCGAGCGATTATGATAGGTAAAGATGCGCAAGATTTTGGCCTCCGTTACTGTTCATTGCGTTGGGCGGACAGGCAGCACCAGTCCTGCTTTTGGTAGCGCGCAGTGATGGTCATGCCGGCTTTTTCAATGGCGCGCGCCACCTCCGGCAGGCGCTTGTCCAGCACGCCGGAGCAAACAAAGACGCCGCCCGGGCGCAGAAAATTGGGCACGCTTGGCGTCAGCGGGAGGATGACGTCCGCCACAATGTTGGCAAGCACCACGTCATAACATGCCTGCCCGAGCTTGTGGCGCATGGCCGCGTCCCCCAACACGTCGCCGGTGCACGCGGTGAAGCGGTCTGCGCCCAGATCATTCAGCGCGGCGTTCTCCCGGGCAATATCCTCGGCCTTGGCGTCGATGTCCACGCCGATGGCGTGCGCCGCGCCAAGGCGCAGCGCGGCAATGGACAAAATGCCGCTGCCGCTGCCCAGATCCAACACTTCCTCGCCGCCGGAAATCATGGTTTCCAGCGCGGCCAGACACATCTGGGTGGACGCGTGTGCGCCGGTTCCAAAAATCATGCCGGGGTCCAGTAAGATGGGAATGCGGCGTTCCTTATTTTCCGGGTGCAGCCATTCCGGCACGATCAGCAGGCGCTTGCCGATGGGAATGGGCTGATAGTACTGCTTCCAGTTGTTTTCCCAGTCCTCGTCCTGCATGGGCGCAATTGCCACGGTGAGCGGGCCAAGATCGGCGTCCGGCAGGCTTTGCTTTGCCTGCAGCAGCCGCTCCTGAAGCCCAGTGACCTCTTCGCGCGCGCCGGGGCCATCCTCCAAATACAGGCGAATCTGCGAAAGACCGCGCATCTGCTGCGAAAGCGATTCATCCACATAGCCCCAATACTGACGATTGCCCTCCAAAAATTCATGAAATTCTGCCTCATCGTCCATAATAAAGCTGTCATATCCAAGCGCGGTGAGCAGCGCAGCAGTCTGCTCCATTCCGGCGGAAGACGTTTTGACGGTCAGTTCCAGCCATTGCATGGTATCATACCTCCGTATCAGCTTCAGTTTACAATACTGCGGCGAAAATGACAAGAATTTATTTTCTCTTTCCAAGGAATACTATCGTTTTTAACAGGATTGATGTATAATACCACCATATGGGCTGAAAAGAGGTACACAATGAAAACCAAACAGATTTTGCCCGGTGTGAGGCTGACTGCCATAAAGACCGACAAGTTCAAGACCGCGGGTCTCAGCGTGTCGCTGCTGCGGCCGCTGCGGCCGGAGGAGGCGGCGATGAACGCGCTGCTGCCCAGCGTCATGCTGCGCGGCACTGCGCGCTATTGCGACATGGCGTCCATTTCGGAATTTTTGGACGCGTGCTACGGCGCGGGCGTCGGCGGCCTGATCCGGAAACGGGGAGAGGTGCAGACGCTGGGCTTCTATGCGGATTTTATCAATGACCGACTGGCGCCGGACGGCGCGCCAATCCTTGCGGATATTGTGGATTTTATCGGGCAGCTGCTGCTGCGCCCGGTGCTGGAGGAGGGCATACTCACGCCGTCCTTCGTGGAAGGCGAAAAGCAGAATCTGATCAACACCATCGCCTCGCAGATCAACGACAAGCGCACCTATGCCGACAAACGGCTGCGCGAGATTATGTTTGAAGGGGAAACCTTCGCCACGGGTCGGCTTGGCAGCGAGGAAGCGGTGGCGAACATTACGCCCGAAGCGCTCACAAAGCACTGGCGCAGCGTACTGGAAACGTCGCAGCTTGAGCTGTTCTATGTGGGCGAGGAGGACGCGGACACCCTTGCGCCGCTGCTACAGCAGGCCTTTGCCGACCTGCCGCGCGGGGCGCTGCTTTGCCCGCACACCATTGTCCGGCCGGAGGTGACGCGGGAAAAGATCGTCACGGAGACGATGGACGTGACGCAGGGTAAGCTCTCCATCGGCCTGCGCACGCCGATCACGGCGCGTGATGCGCGGTATCCGGCGCTCATGCTGATGAATCAGATCTTTGGCGGCGGCGTGACCAGCAAGCTCTTTACCCATGTGCGCGAGGAGCGCTCGCTGTGCTACTATGCCAGCTCGTCGCTTGGCAAGCACAAGGGCACCATGACCATTTCGTCCGGCATTGACAGTGCGGATTATGAAACGGCCAAGACGGCCATTTTGGCGGAGCTTGCCGCGTGCAAGGCGGGGCAGATCACCACACAGGAGCTGGAAACCGCGCGGCGGTACGCCGTGTCGTCGCTGCGCGCGGGGATGGACAACCCCAGCAGGCTCGACGACTATTCCATCGGGCAGATCATCGAGGGGCTGCCCGGCACGCTGGAGGATTTGATGGTCAGCGTGGAAAGCTTAACCATGGAGGAAATTGTTGCGGCGGCCAATACGCTGCAGCTGGACACAATCTATTTTTTGAAGGGGGCGGACGCTTGAACAAGATCCATTATCCGCGGCTGCAGGAAACATTTTTTGAGCAGAAGCTGCCAAACGGCCTCACGGTGCGCGTTGTCCCCAAGCCGGGCTTTGCCAGAAAATATGCGTTTTATGCGACAAACTACGGCGCAATCGACACCTCATTTTCCGTGGGCGACCAGCACTACCGCACGCCCGATGGCGTTGCGCACTATCTGGAGCACAAGATGTTTGACCTGCCGGAGGGCAACGCCATGCAGATGTTCTCCAAAACCGGCGCAAGCCCCAACGCCTTTACCGGGTACAGCATGACCGCCTATTATTTTGACTGTACGGAGCAGTTTGACGATAATCTGCGGCTGCTGCTGAAAATGGTGAGCACCGGGTATTTTACCGCGCAGAGCGTGGAAAAAGAGCGTGGCATTATCGGTCAGGAGATTCGAATGTACGAGGACAGCCCGACATCGCGCGTCTATGAAAATCTCTTTTCCACCATGTTTGCAAATCACCCGGTGCGCGTGCCGATTGCGGGCACGGTGCAGAGTATTGCGGAGATTACGGCCGAAACGCTGCAGCTGTGTCATGACACGTTTTACCATCCGTCCAACATGATGCTCTGCGTGGTGGGCGATGTGGAGCCGGACGCGGTGCTGGAAATTGCGGAGCAGGCTTTGCCGCGCACGCAGGCAGAGCCAATCCGCCGGGACTATGGCGCGCAGGAGCGTCTGGACGTGCCCACACATCTGGTGCGCGGGCAGATGGCCGTTTCCATGCCCATGTTCTCCCTCGGCTTCAAGTGCGGCGTGCCGCCCAAAGGGCCGGAGGTACTGCGTCTGGAGCTGATGGGCGATTTGGCGTCGGAGCTTTTGATGGGCGAGGCGTCGCCGCTATATGTGCGTTTGTATGAGAAGGGCTTGATCGACACCGGGTTTTCTTCCGGCTACGAGGGACTCAAGGGCGCATGCCTATTCTGCGCCGGCGGCGACAGCAGCGATCCTGCTGCGGTGCGGGACGCCATTCTTGACGAGGCGCAGCGGCTTGCCCGCACAGGCCTTGACGAGCGCCGCTTCGAGCGCCTGAAAAAAGCAATGATCGGACGCCGGCTGACAGATCTTGACAGCTTTGAGGCAATTTGCTGCCGTATGACGGAAAGTTGGTTCGAGGGCGTGGAATATTACACGTTCCCGGAGCTTTATGAAACCATTACACTG
>JAQUZL010000070.1 GCA_028691385.1 Oscillospiraceae bacterium | reverse complement strand
ACGGGGATATGAGCGCGGAGAACCTCATGCAGCAGATGCGCCGGCGCTACAGCATTCCCGATACATGGACCGAGGAACAGGCGCGCATGGTCATCGGGATGCGCTATGAGCTGTATCTGCGGTATCTGGTGCAGATTGACGCCTATAAGGCGGCCACCGACCTTACCGCCGAGCAGATGGCGGCGGTGGTGGCGCTGGACGTGCCGGGACTGACGGTGGAAACCTCCACCGTGCGCGAGTATGCAACCAAGTATGCCGCCCATATTCTCGGACGCGTGGGTCTTATGGACGCCAAGGAGTATGAAACCTATCGCGCGGCGGGCTATTCCATGGACGCGGTTGTGGGCAAGGAGGGGCTGGAGCAGGCCTTCGAAACCGCGCTGCACGGCACGGACGGTCAGCGCGTGACCACGGTCGCCTCAACCGGAGAGATTGTGGACGAGCACTATTCCAAGCTGCCGGTGGCCGGCAATAACGTCTATCTCACCGTGGATCTGGATTTGCAGAGCGTGAGCGAGGATGCGCTGGAGCGCACGATTTTAGATCTGCGGCAAAACGGCGCAGGCTCCAGCAAAGAGGGCAAGGACGCCGAGGGCGGCGCGATGGTGGTCATGGATGTGAATTCCGGCGCGGTGCTTGCCTCCGCCAGCTACCCTACCTATGACCCGGCAACCTTCAACCAGAACTTCAATCAGCTGCTGCAAACCAGCGATTCGCCCCTCTTCAACCGGGTGCTGCAGGCGGCCTATTACCCCGGCTCGATTTATAAAATGGTCACTTCCATCGCCGCCATCGACGCCGGCGGCATCGGCCGATATTTTCAGGTTTACGACAAGGGCAAATATGCCTATTACGAGGGCTATCAGCCCAACTGCTTTTACTATACCAAGACCGGCCGGACCCACGGCCTGATCGACATGATGCAGGCGCTGGCCGAGTCGTGCAACTACTATTTCTTCGAGGTTGGGCGCATGGTCGGCATCAACGCCATCGACGCGGTGGCCAGGCAATTCGGTCTTGGCGAGGAAACCGGCGTGGAGCTGCCTGAAACCGCAGGCCAGCGGGCAAATCCCGAAACCAAGGCTGCGCTGTACCCCGACGACCCGACCCAGAGCGACTGGTACGGCGCGGATACCCTGCAGGCGTCCATCGGCCAGTCGGAGAACAAATTCACGCCCATGCAGATGGCGGTCTATACCAGCACGCTGGCCAACGGCGGCACGCGCTATCAGGCCACGTTTTTGAGTAAAATCGCTTCCGCCGACTTCAAACGCACCATCGAGGAAAATACCGCCAAGGTGCTGGGCAAGGCGGTCATGTCCGACGAGGCCATCGCGTGCTATCGCGAGGGGATGCGCATGGCCGTGACCGAGGGCACGGCCGCAACCTACCTCAAGGATTACCCCGTGGCGGTTTCCGCCAAGACCGGCACCGCGCAGCATGGCGGCGAAGGCTCGGATAACGCGTCTTTGGTGGTCTATGCCCCGGCGGAACAGCCGGAAATCGCCATTGTGGTCTATGTGGAAAAGGGCGCGCAGGGCGGCAATCTGGGGCAGGCGGCGCGCGCGGTGCTCGATGCGTACTTTGCGCAGAAAAACAGCAGCGCCGTGGAGATTTTTGAAAACCAGCTGGGCTGACACGAAAAGGAGAAACCATGCAAAACAAGCTTTCTGTTGTGGCTGTTTGGATTTTAGCGGTGCTGCCGCTGATTTTGGTCGCCGCGTTTTATCGGCAGCTGCCGCCGCAGATCGCCATCGCCTGGCGGCAGGTCGGCGCTGCGCAGTCTGGCCCGAAGTGGGCGCTGTGGATTATGACCGGCATTGCAATTGTGCTGGCGGTGGTGATGACCAACAAGGGCAACCGCAGCGTCATGGCCGTCTGCACCGTGAGCGCCGAGGCCGTGATTTGCTGCATGGTGCTGTGCGTACTCGTTGCGGCGCTGCGCCCCGGCACGCTAAGCGCATTGCGCCTGACGGTCATGCTGGCAGGCGCTGCGCTGGTGGTTGGCAGCATCCTGCCAAAGTCGCAGGCCATCGGCAGCGCTGCGCTGATGGTGGCCGGGCTTGCGGCCATCCCGGCTGCGCTGCTGCTGCCGGTTTTGGCAGCGATGATTCTGGTGGCGGCCGGTATTTTGGCGTTTGTCGGCGTCACGGCCGTGTCGCGGGTTTGCCGGACAAAATCCAAAAAAAGATAAGAAACGGGGCTGCTGCATTATTTTGCAGCAGCCCCGTGGGTTTTGGCAGCGGGTCGCGGCGCGTCAGGCGCGGTAGCGGCTGGGAAGCGTCAGCACGTGGACGCCGCAGGCGGATGTGGGCAGCGTAAACGCGTTGGCAGGCTCGATGGCCATGCCGGGGAACAGGGACGCGAAGCGGTCAACCGGCTGCAGCACGTCATAATCAAGCCCCTCCATGCGGTAGTGCATGGGGATGGTCAGCGCCGCGCCCAGCGCCATGGCAAGCGCCGCAGCCTGCTCCGGCGCGATGGTATAGTGGCCGCCCACCGGCAGCATCGCGCAGTCTAGACGCCCAAGCGCGCGCATTTGCTCGGCTGTCAGGTCGTGGCCGAGGTCGCCAAAGTGGGCGATGCGCAAATTTTCAGCTTCCAGAATGTGGATGAGATTCGCGCCGCGCACCGCGCCGTTGACCTCGTCGTGAAAGCAGGGCAGCTGCGTCACCCGAAACGGGCTGACGCTGTGGGTCACGGTGACGCAGTCGCGGCCGCTGTGATCGGCGTGGGCATGGGAGCACAGCACCTCGTTTGCATGCAGGCGCAGCGGGGCGTAGCCCGGCACTGCGCCGTCGGCATAGGGGTCGAGAACGACGGTGTAGCCGCCGGAAGTGATGGAAAAACAGGAATGGCCATGCCAGGTAATGTTCATGTGAGTCGCTCCTTTCGGTAAGGCTATTGTACGCCGGCGCGCGCGCAGGCGCAAGAGGGAAATCTCGGCGTTGAAAAATGCGGCATCGTTTGCTATGATAGCGGAAAACAGGCAAAGACCGCACCGCGCGGCGGCAGCAAGGAGATAAGAAATCATGTTGATTCGGTTGGATGAATTGGAAGCGGCTGCAATTTGCCGCCTCAATGGCGGGGAAGGCACTGTGGCGGCAAAAATGTATCGCGACGGGCACAACAAAATCATGACGACCCGCATCCCGGCGGGCGCGTCCATCGGCATGCACTGCCACACAAGCAGCAGCGAAATTAATTTCGTATTGGCGGGTCACGGCAAGGCCGTCTGTGATGGGCAGGAGGAAACGCTCGCGCCGGGCGACTGCCACTATTGCCCCAAGGGCGCGTCGCACCAGATTTGGAACACGGAAAAATCAGATTTCATTTTGTTTACCGTGGTGCCGGAACAGTAAAACGGCGCGGGATTTTTCCCGCGCCGCGCAAATGCACCGTTTGACTTTTTTTCCCTGCGGTGATATAATTCAGGTATCGAGTAGCGGTAGCGTAAATCCAGATGGGTTTGCGCTTTTTCCATACCCAAACAAGACAGGAGGTCGTTTTATGATACCCGTCATTACCATCAGCCGTGAGTTCGGCAGCGGCGGCCATACCATTGGCCAAATGGTGGCCGAAAAGCTGAAGATTCCGTTCTATGACAGCCTGATTCTGGAGAAAGCGGCGGAAAAAAGCGGCTTTGCGCAGGACGTCATCTCTGAGCAGGGCGAATATACCAGTGAGTTCCATATGATGTTCAACAACCTGTCCCTGGCCAGCGCCGGGGTGTGCGAGGACCCGCAGGACAAAATTTTCCGCATTCAGCAGGAGATCATCCTGGAGTGCGCCAAGGCAGGCCCCTGCGTCATTGTGGGTCGCTGCGCGGACTACATTCTGGAAAAAGCGGGCGTGCCCACGCTCAATGTGTTCATCCACGCGGATCTTGCCCATCGCAAGGAGCATGTGCTTGCGCGCTATGGCCAGACCGACGTGTCCATCGACAAGCGCCTTGCCCGCAAGGATCGCAGCCGCAAGGTCTATTTCAAGTATTACACCGACCGCAACTGGGGCGATTATCACAATTACGATCTCAGCCTGAACGCCGGCCAGCTTGGCGAGCCATTCTGCGCGGAGGTCATCGTTGCCGCAGTGGAAAAAAAGGGCAAGCAGTAAAAAAATCAACAGCGGCACGGGCGAAGTTCGCCCGTGCCGCTGCATTTTCGCCATTACTGGCGCGTTTTCATCACATTTCTCATGCGGGTAGCGTGGTCAAGGATGCGCTTACGGATGCGCAGGTTCTTCGGCGTGACCTCCAGAAGCTCGTCGTCCGCGAGGAACTCCAGGCACTGCTCCAAGCTCATGTTGCGCGGCGTTACCAGACGCAGCGATTCGTCTGCACCGGCCGAGCGCATGTTGGTCAGCTGCTTCTTCTTGCAGATATTGACCGCCATATCCTCATTGCGGGCGCACTGGCCGACCACCATGCCGGCATAGACGTCCGTGCCGGAGCCGATGAACAGAACGCCGCGATCCTGTGCGTTGAACAGGCCATAGGCCACGGCGACGCCGGTTTCAAAGGCGACCAGCGAGCCGACCGCGCGGCGGTCGATTTCGCCCTTCATGGGGGCGTAGGAATCAAACACGGAGCTCATGATGCCCTCGCCCTTGGTATCGGTGAGGAACTCGTTGCGATAGCCGAACAGGCCGCGCGCCGGAATGGAGAACTCCAGACGCATGCGGCTTCCGATGGGGGTCATGGACAGCAGGTCACCCTTGCGGTAGCCGATTTTTTCGATGACCGCACCGACGCTGCCCTCGGGGATGTCGCAGATCAGCTTCTCAATCGGCTCGCAGAGCTTGCCGTCAATCTCCTGGGTCAGCACGCGCGGGGTGGAAACCTGGAACTCATAGCCCTCGCGGCGCATGGTTTCAATCAAAATGGACAGGTGCATTTCGCCGCGGCCAGCCACGTTGAAGGCGTCGGTGCCCTGCTCGGACACGCGCAGGGACACGTCCTTCAAAAGCTCCTTGTCCAGACGGTCGCGCAGGTTGCGCGAGGTGACAAATTTGCCCTCGCGACCGGCAAACGGGCTATCGTTGACCGAGAAGGTCATTTCGATAGTGGGCGGGGAAATTTTCACGAACGGCAGCGGCTCTACGGCGTCGGGCGCGCAGAGGCTGTGGCCGATGGTGACGTCGCTCATGCCGGAAAAGGCGACGATTTCGCCCGCAGACGCGGATTCAATGGGTCTGCGCGCAAGTCCGTCAAACTCGTACAGCGCCACGATTTTTCCCTTGTCGCGCTGCTCGGCGTTGTGATAGTCGCAGATGATGACGTCCTGATTCTGGCGAATCGTGCCGCGCTCGATGCGGCCGATGCCGATGCGGCCGACATATTCGTTGTAGTCGATGGAGGAGACCAGCATCTGCAGAGGGCCGTCTTTGTCCCCCTCGGGCGCCGGAATATAGTCCACGATCGTATCGAACAGCGGCTCAAAGTTGGCGCCTGCGACGTCGGCGGAGAACGAGCAGATGCCCTCGCGGGCGGAGGCGAACAGCGTCGGGGAATCAAACTGCTCCTCGGTGGCGTTGAGATCCAGCAGCAGCTCGAGCACCTCGTCGCAAACCTCGCTGATGCGGGCGTCGGGACGGTCGATCTTGTTGATGACAACGATCACCTTGTGGCCAAGGTCGAGCGCCTTGCTCAGCACGAACCGGGTCTGGGGCATGGGACCCTCGGCCGCGTCCACCAGCAGGATGACGCCGTTGACCATCTTCAGAATGCGTTCCACCTCGCCGCCAAAATCGGCGTGTCCCGGGGTGTCAACGATGTTGATTTTGGTGTCTTTATAGTGGATGGCGGTGTTTTTTGCCAGGATGGTAATGCCGCGCTCCCGCTCCAGATCCCCGGAGTCCATCACGCGGTCGACGACGGCCTGGTTTTCGCGGTAGATGCCGCCTTGTTTCAGCATTTCATCGACCAGAGTCGTTTTGCCGTGGTCAACGTGGGCGATAATTGCGATATTGCGGATATTCTCTCTTGCAGCCATATTTGGCGCTCCCTTCATGGAAAACGTATGTATTCACAATTGGATATTCTAACATACAAGCGCCCCCGATGCAAGAAAAATGTTGGAATATCAAGGGCTTTGACGATTTTTCTTTCTTAGTTTCACACAGTATTTTACAAATTATTCACCGCTTGCGCATCAGATGCGGTATAATAACTTCGAAAAACAAAATTCGCGAGTCGGGATGGCGCGGATTTAGAAATGATTTTGGAGGAAACCGCCATGGGAAAAAGCGTACTGATTGTCGAGGATGACAACAACATTGCAGAGCTTTTGCGGCTCTATCTGGAAAAGGCGGGCTATTCGCCCGCATTGGCGTCGGATGGCGGCAAGGGGCTTGAGGCCTATCACAAGCTCCATCCGGATATTGTGCTGCTGGACGTCATGATGCCGGTCATGGACGGCTGGGCGGTTTGCCGCGCGATTCGGCAGGAGAGCGACACGCCCATCATCATGCTCACGGCCAAGGGCGAAACCGACGACAAGGTGTCCGGCCTGCAGCAGGGCGCGGACGACTACATCACCAAGCCCTTTGAGATGAAGGAGGTGCTCGCGCGCATCGAGGCGGTGCTGCGCCGTACCGGCGAAAAGGAGGCTGCGCCGTCCAAGCGGCTGACCTTTGACAAGCTGGTCATTGATTTGGACTCCTTCGAGCTGATTGTGGACGGCAAACGGGTGGACACGCCGCCCAAGGAGATGGAGCTATTATACCACCTTGCATCCACGCCGAACCGCGTCTATACCCGCAATCAGCTGCTCGACGAGGTGTGGGGCTTTGACTATTTCGGCGATTCGCGCACGGTGGACGTGCACATCAAGCGCCTGCGGGAAAAGCTGGAGGGCGTGTCCGAGCAGTGGAATCTGAAAACGGTTTGGGGCGTCGGCTATAAGTTCGAAATCGCCTGATCCGGAAAGGAGGCCGTGCGGCCTTGAAATCGAGTTTTATGCGGCAGTTTTTGGTGACCGCCGCGCTGATTTTGGCGAGCTTTGTGATGCTGGGCGCAGCGTTCCGCACCATGCTGTTCAACCACCTGACCCAGGAGGAGCAGACCTCCCTGCAAACCAACGCCACCGCCGTGGCGGATCTCGCCGCGGCCTATGACTCCGCCGGCGAGGTCAAGGACAACTGGAATTTCCAGATGAGCATGACCTACGCCGCCAGCGTGTCCGACACAGACATCGTGGTCTGCGCGCCGGATGGCAAGATCATCGTCTGCTCCTGCGACCGCATCAGCTGCGAGCACAAGGGGAAAATCGTAGACCAGAGCTACATAGACCGCGTGATTTCCACCGGCAGCCAGTTTGACACCGGCATCATCGACGGCCTGTACAGCGATGCGCGCTATGCCCTTTCCGTGCCGATTGCTTCTGACCTCACGGGTCTTGCCATCGGGATTGTCATGGTTTCCGAGCCTTGCACGCAGATCACGGATCTTTTGCAGCGCACCATCAACGTGTTTTTGACCACGGCGTTTTTGGCGTTGATTCTGGCATTGGCGCTTACCTCGGTGTTCGCCAAGCGGCAGGTTGAGCCGCTGACCAACATGGCGGCGGCGGCGTGCCGCTTTGGCGGGGGCGAGCTGGATGTGCGCGTGCCCACCGGCCGCGGCGCACGCGAGGTGGACGAGCTGGCAAGCGCCTTTAACGCCATGGCGGATTCGATGGAAAAGGCGGAGATGCGCCGCAGCGAGTTTGTGGCCAATGTGAGCCATGAGCTGAAAACGCCCATGACCACCATCGGCGGCTTCATCGACGGCATTTTGGACGGCACGATCCCGCCGGAGCGGGAAAAAGAATACCTGCAGACGGTTTCCAGCGAAATCAAGCGCCTTTCCCGGCTGGTGCGCAGCATGCTGGAGGTTTCGCGCCTGCAGTCCGGGCAGGGCGCTACGGTGCAAAAGACAGAGTTCAATCTCTGCGCGCTGCTGGGCAGCACCCTGCTGACCTATGAAAAGAAAATCAATGACAAGCATTTGGAGGTGGAGGCCGAGCTGCCCGACGGCGACGTCTTTGGCTATGCCGACCCCGACACCATCACGCAGGTCACCTCTAACCTGCTTGATAACGCCGTCAAGTTCTGCAATGAGGGCGGGCATCTGCGCCTTGGCCTGACCGAGGCGGAGGGGAAGGCGCTGGTCACTGTGGAAAACACCGGCGCGACGATTCCGCCGGAGGAGCTGCGGCTGATTTTTGATCGGTTCCACAAGACGGACAAGAGCCGCTCCGTGGACAAGGACGGCGTGGGGCTGGGTCTGTACATTGTCAAAGCACTGCTGCAGAGCCACGGAGAAACCGTGACGGTCACCAGCCGCGATGGCGTGACCGCGTTCCGGTTCACCGTGACGCTGGCAAACAAGAAGTCCCGAGCGGGAGGTGAACGGGTTGGACAAGAAAAAGACACAGCCGTGTGAGTGCGCGGCGCTGTCCGGCGGTAAGGGTGACCGCATCGCGCGGCGGCTCACAACGCTGGCGGTGCTGGCGGTGTTGGTGATCGGTGCAATTTTGGCTGATGGCATTGCCATGCGCTATTTTAACCAGTCGGAAAACACGGTCATCATCCGGGTGCAGCCCGGCGATAGCCAGCAGCATCCTGGCGGGGTGCTGCAGCAGAACACGCCGGAAACCCAGTCGGCAGACGAGGCAGCACCGTCAGACGCTGCGCCGCCGGACGCGCTGCAGCCGGAGATCACCACCGCGCCGGAAAGCGATGCGCCGACCTATGGCAGCGCTGCGCTTTCCCTGAAGCAGATTTATCAGCAGTCCATCCCCAGCGTCGTCACCATTACCGCCGCCGGCAGCTATGCCACTGCGGTTGGCACCGGCATTGTGCTTTCCGACGACGGCTACCTGCTGACCAACAATCATGTCATTGAGGGCGCGGACGCCATCACGGTGCTGTTTTCCGACGACACCACCATGACGGCGGATGTGGTCGGTACGGACGCCATGACGGACGTCGCCGTTTTGTGGGTGGACGCGCAAAATCTCACGCCTGCCGACTTCTGCCAGACCGATTCCCTGCAGGTGGGCGATCAGGTGGTGGCCATCGGCAATCCGCTGGGCGCGGAGCTGCGCGGCACCATGACCCAGGGCATTGTTTCGGCCATCAACCGGGACATTGAAATCGAGGGGCGCTCGGTGCCGGTCATTCAGACCGACGCGGCGCTGAACGAGGGCAACTCCGGCGGGCCGCTCATCAACCTCTATGGGCAGGTGGTGGGCATGAATACCATGAAGATCAGCACCTATAATTCCGACGGTGTGGAGGGCATCGGCTTTGCCGTGCCGGTCAGCGTGATTCAGCCGGTGGTGGTGGAAATCATGGATAAGGGCTATGTGTCCGGCCGACCCGCGCTGGGCTTGACGCTTTCCGCGCTGTCCATGGCCGCGCGGGTGTATTATCACCTGCCGGATGGGCTGTATGTTTCGGCCATCAGCGAAGGCTCCGACGCCGGCGCGCAGGGGCTGGTGGTGGGCGATATTATCATTTCCGTCAACGCCTCCGGCGTGTCCACGGTGCCGGCGGTCAATGCCATTGTGAACGGCTTTCAGGTGGGCGACGCGGTGACGCTGACGGTTTATCGCGGCGGGAAGCTGTATAATTTTACGGTCACGCTGGGCGACGCGGCGAATTTTTAGCGTCCCCATAAAAAAGGCTCTGCCGCAAGCTTGCGGCAGAGCCTTTTTGGCGCAAAGGGGAAGGCGCGGGCATAGTCTGGCAGAAAGGGGGAATTGCGATGTTAGAGGAATCCGAAGCCGCCATTTGGGCGCGGGTCACCGCGCCCGGCGGCACAAAGCCGCAGCCGGATGTGCAGGCGATGATCGCCGATGAACGATCGGACTGCGCAACCTATCAAAAACTGGCCGCCATGACCGGCGGCACGTGCGCGGCTTCGCTGCGCGCGATTGCGCGCGACGAAGCGTGCCATGCCAAGCGCCTGACGGCGCTCTATTTTGTCAAGACCGGCGCGTGCCCGGAGCTTGCGCCGTCGTGCCCGCTGCTGAGCGGGTGCATGACCGCGCTGCTGCGGGAGCGGTATCTTGCCGAACGGGCCGGCGCTGCGGCCTATCGCGCCGCGGCCGAGCAGGATCCGGAATCTGCGGCGCTGTTTACATGCTTGGCAGGCGATGAAGCCGGTCATGCCAAGGCCATCCTGGCCATGCTCGAACAGCTGCTGTAGCGCCCATCGGGCCGAAGCGAAAAAAGAAGGGCGAACGCGCCCTTCTTTTTTTACAGATCCTCCGCGTAGAACACGCCCGGAATTGCCCGCAGCACACGCAGCACCTGCTCGGGCGGGTCGCGCAGGTCGCCAAGCTCCACCTCCAGCTTCAGCGGAACGACCTCCGGCACGTTGTTTTCCAGATGCTCCACGTCGCTCACGTGATAGCCCGCGTCGCGCAGGCCGGTGAGAATCGCGGAAAAGAG
>JAQUZL010000069.1 GCA_028691385.1 Oscillospiraceae bacterium | reverse complement strand
CTGCGCGGCCAAGGTCTGGGAGCGCAGCGCAAATTCGTCCTGCTCCTCGCGGGTGACATGCTCCTTATCGGCGACGCGCTCGGCGGTTTCGCCCATCAGGAAGCCATAGAACTGGTCAATCAGGCCGTCGCAGTACAGCGCGTCCTCCACCTTAAGGGAGGTCGGGCCCATCTTGACGCCCTTGCGCACGGTGTTCTGCACAATGTACGGAACCTCGGACATGCACTCGACGCCGCCGGCCAGAACCACGTCCTCGCCTGCCTGAATGGCGTTGCAGCCAAGGATGATTGCCTTCATGCCGGAGCCGCACTGCATGTTGATGGTGGTTGCAGGTACTTCGTCCGGAATACCGGCCTCGCGCTGCACGCGGCGTGCCAAAGACGGGCCCTGGCCCTCCATGTGCTGGTTTGCAAACAGAACCTCATCAATGACGGCCGGATCCACCTTGGTATCGGCCAGCACCTGACGCACAACCTGCGCGCCAAGATCGCCCGGCTTGACGGTGGACAGACCGCCGAGGAACTTACCAATCGGCGAGCGCTTGCCGCCGACAATATATACTTTACGATTCATGGGAAACTCCTTTCGATGCGTTACAGCTCAAGACCGCCGTTGACGCCGATGACCTGATGGTTGATGAAGGACGATTCGTCGGAAGCCAAAAACAGGCAGGTATTGGCGACTTCGATGGGCTTGCACATCCGATGGAACGGGGTACGTGCCAGCATCGGCTTCATGATCTTTTCCGGGATGGTCTTGGCCATCGGGGTTTCGATGTTGTCCGGGGCAACCACGTTGCAGCGAATCTCGAAGCCTTCCTTCATGTTCAGTTCCTTTGCCCAGGAATAAATCATGCCGATCATGCCGGCCTTGGTGGCGGCATAGTTGGTCTGACCGATGTTGCCATAGACGCCGGAGCCGGAAGAGATGCACATGATCGAGCCGCGCTGCTGCTCACGGAACATGGGGATGAGCGCCTGGGTGATGGTGAAAGTGCCCTTGAGGTTGACGTTGATGACCGCGTCCCACTGCTCCTCGGTCATTTTCCACAGCATGGCGTCGCGGGTGATGGACGCGTTGTTGATGAGCACGTCGCAGTGGCCGCATTCTTCTTTGACGCGTGCGGCAAAAGCAGCACAGCCCGCGCGGTCGCAGATGTTCAGCTTGACGTTGGTAACCAGCGGATGCTCCATACCGCCATCGTTCATATCAATCGAGTAGATCCGCTCCGGATTCTCTTTCACGAATCTTTCGACCGTTTCATAGCCGACGCCCTGAGCGCCGCCAGTAATTACGCAAACTTTACCTTTCAATCTGTCCATTTTTTACAGGTCCTTTCAAATGTGTATATTGAACGGGTTATTTTTTGCTGTGCAGGCTTAAGAAGCCATCATATTGGGCAGCAGCATAACCAGTGGTTCACAGTAGGTGATGATGAGCAGGGCGACAATCGACGCCAAAATGTACCAAAGCAAGTGTTTGTTGACGACCATATCCACCTTGTCATGGGTAAGACCCGCCGCCACATACAGGTTGACGCCCAGAGGCGGGGTCGCGCAACCGATGGCGAGGTTCACGCACATGATGATGCCGAAGTGGATGGGGTTGATGCCAAATGCGGTGGCGGCCGGCAGCAAAACCGGCGCAATGATGAGGATGGCTGCGGTGGTTTCCAGGAAACAGCCGACAATCAGCAGCATGATGTTGACCAGCAGCAGGAATATGTACTTGTTGCCGGAAACCGCGATGAGGAAGGTTGCAACCTTGGCCGGAATCTGCTCGCGGGTCATGACCATGCCGAAGATACCGGCGCAGGCGATGATAATCATAACCATGGCCGAAGCGGTGGCCGAGCCGGTCAATACCTGCTTGAGGTCGCTCACGCGCAGCTCGCGGTAGAAGAAGATGCCCACAATCAGGCCGTAGATGCAGGCAATTGCCGCAGATTCGGTCGGGGTGAAGATGCCGGTATAGATGCCGCCCAGAATGATGACCGGCATGAGGAACGCGCCGATGCCGCGGACAAAGGTCTTGCCGACGCGCGCCAGGCTGAACGGAATGCTGGTGATTTCATCTTGGTGCTGCACACCGTAGATCACAGCGATGACCATCATGCAGATGCCAAGGGCGATGCCCGGCAGGATGCCGCCCATGAACATGGAGCCGATGGACGCATCGGTGCACGAGGAGTATGTAATCATAATGGTGCTTGGCGGAATGATCGTGCCCAGCAGACCTGCAACGGCGATGGTTGCCAGAGAGAACTTTCTGGAATAGCCATTTTCAATCAGTGCCGGAACCAGAATGCCGCCGATAGCCGCGACAGTGGCCGTGGGCGAGCCGGACAGTGCGCCGAAGATCATGCATGCGAGAATGGACGCGCAGGCAAGGCCGCCGGGAATCCAGCCGATGAGCGCGTTTGCGAAGTCGCAAAGACGCTTGGAGATACCGCCGGAGGACATCAGGTTGCCGGCGATCATAAAGAACGGAATGGCCATCAGCGTGAAGCTGTCGATGGAGGCAAAGAGCTTCTGCGCGCAGACAAACAGCTGAACGTTGCCGCTAAGGAACGTGGCGAGCAGGCCGCCGCCCGCAAGGCACAGGGCGATGGGCGTGCTAAAGAACAGGCAGACTAAAAATCCGCCAAACAGTGCGGCAGTAATCATACTTTTTCGGCCTCCTGTTCCGGTTTATCGTGAATGTGCTGAACAAAGTGCACAAGATAATGCCAAGTACTGATGAACAGGCCGCACGGTACGCAGCTATAGACAATATTCATTGGAATGCGCAGCATCGTGGATTCCTGTCCGGTGGAGAGATACTGGGTGAACATTCTGCAGGAAAGCACAAACAGAATGGCGAAAATAATAACGGTCAGTGCATACATAATTTTAAGTGCAATACATTTTGCAGCTTTCGGAATCGTGTTGACAAATGCTTCCACACCAAGGTGGTTTTCGCCTTTGGCAGCCATGGCACAGCCCCAAAAGACGAACCAAATCATCAAATAACGGGCGGCTTCTTCGCCCCAGGGCAGCGGCGCAACGAGCACATAGCGCCAAACCACGATCATACAGGTGACAATCAGCATACCAGCGCAGATGATTGCGCACACGATCGTTTCGATAACATTGAGTACACGGTCGATTTTATCTAGCATTCAAAGCCCGGTCGGTTCTATCCCGAACGGGAAGCACCCCTTTCTACAGCTTTCTCTTTGTTTCCCATTCGCGAAATTCTTCTTTGCGGTCTGTGCAGCCGGCCAAAGCCGGCCGCACAGACACAGTTTCTACTGGATCGGTGACCCCTTGGAATTAAGCGGCCTTTGCAGCCTCTGCCTGGATGCTGGAAACCAGATCCGGGTTGACCTGCTTGTCGCCGGTGCCAACGTACTTCTCGTAGATCGGCGCGCAGGCGTCAGCCCAAGCGGCGGTGTCAACCTCATAGAAGGTCACGCCGGCAGCTTCCATCTCGGTCTGCAGAGAGGTCAGCATTTCGTCGATCCGGTCATACTGATAGTCACGTGCCTCGTTGGCGCACTTCAGGATCAGTTCCTGGGTGGCAGCGTCGAGCTTATCCCACAGACCCTGGCTCATTGCGAACAGGCAGGGGCTATAGCCGTGGTTGGTCTTGGTGATGTACTTGCCGACCTCATAGAACTTGGCGGAGTACATGTTGGGGACGGTGGTGGAGGAGATGCCGTCGCAAACGCCGGTCTGCAGGGAGGTGTAGCAGTCGCCCCATGCAATTGCAACGCCGGTGGCGCCGAGCGCAGCATAGGTATCGGTCTGCAGGTTGGACTCGATTGCGCGAATCTTCTTGCCCTTCATATCGTCGAGGGACTGAATCGGATCCTTGGAGATGATGGCGTAGATGCCGTTCTCAAAGTAGGTCAGACCCTTGATGGAAACGTCGGACAGCTGGCCAAGGATGCCCTGGCAGGTGTCGCCCTGCAGAACCTGACGAGCAATCTTGGAGCTCTGGAACAGGTACGGCAGATCGTAAATCGTCTGGGAAGCGGTGAAGTTGGAGCAGGTAGCGGTGGAAGCGACCTCGAAGTCGACTGTGCCCATCTGCAGGCCTTCCATGCATTCCTTCTCGGAGCCGAGGGTGCCTGCGTCATACACGTCAACGGTGATGGCGCCGCCGGACTGCTCGCCAATCAGCTCAGCGAACTTGTGCAGTGCGATGCCGTAAACGGAATCCTCTGCCAAGACGTTTGCCGCAGTCCATTTGTACTCCGGATAGGAGGGCTCTGCGTTGGTATCGGCAGCGGGGGTGGTGTCGGCAGCGGGGGTCGTGGTTGCCGGCGTGCTGGTGCTCGTGTCAGTGGATGTGGCAGTGTTGGTGTTGGAAGAACTGGAGCTGCCGCAAGCGCACAGGGCCAGAAGCATGGCTGCTACCATGACCATGGCCGTCAATCTTTTCATACTGTTTTTCATTTGCGTTCCTTCCCTTCTCAGCTTGTGAGAATCAAAAATTATTATGTTCATCCCGTCCACGCGCCAATGCGTGTTTTGCTGCGGCGCAGGTTGGGAAAAAACATCTGAGGCAGTTGCGGGGCTGCGCGTGTCATACTATTTCATATTGTGTGCGTCGCATGCTTCCATACAGGCATTGCCGAACTGCACACAGCACTTTTTTCGCAGACATTGTTCATGCCTTTCTAAATAGCAATCGCCGTGCCAAACCGTGGCAAACCCGCACAGCAAAATTTCCGCAACGCGTTTACAAGGATTTCGCAAAAAATGTCCGGCATCTTGCACAAATCCATTTTTCGGGATTTCCGGGCATGCTTTCCATTCGTAATCCTTGCAATTACTGTGTTTTTTGTGATTCATGTTTGAATCACTTTTCTGTTTTCTTCAAATTTCTCGTTTTTCGTTGTGAAAATCGCACAATCTTTTGTCCTCTCGCGGGATCGAAAAATTATTGCACAAATTCGGCATCATTTCCGCCCATTCCTTTGGTGAAACCGAATCACTTCTGAACGCAGTGATTCATTTCTGTATCGGCATTTTGCGAAACATCCGTCATTTTTGTTGTTTTTTGCTGCAAATCCTGACTGTAATCCGGTCATTCCTTGCCAAGTGCCCGTCAAAAATGGTTCGTTTTCTGTGATTTTATTGGGAAAAGCCGAAAATGCTTGATTTGTGTCGTAATTTTCACTTTGTGGCATATCCGTTGCTACTATATATAACTGTGAGCAAATGGCACTGCCTGTGAGCATACGCACAGGCGGACTCACATCCTTTCTTCTTTCATTTTTGTTTCCAAATCTCCCAGCTCCCTCTTTATGGAGAAAAAGGCTGTTTCTCACTGGTTGAGAAGCAGCCTTTTTCTGTGCCCACTGTGATGTTCCGGCTCTTCCCTGCGTATTAATTATGGAGGTGCATGTCCTATGGCCGCAATTCTGACCAAAGCGTTCTCATTTCTGTTGATTATTTTCGGTGGCTATGCATTAAAGAAAGTCCATTTTTTTAGCGAAACAGACTACCGGTTACTTTCCAAGATTGTGCTGAATCTGACGCTGCCGTGCGCCGTTATCACCTCATTTGCCGCCGGCTTTCAGCGCAGCGGCGCGCTATACCTCATTGTGCTGGTGGGGCTTGCCGCTACCCTGGTAATGCTGGCGGTGGGCGTTTTTCTTGCGCGGCGTAAGGACAAGAACTGCAAATACTTTTATCCGCTGACCATCTCCGGCTACAGCATCGGCACATTCATCATTCCCTTTGCCCAAAGCTTTGTGGGCCCGACGGGCGTGGTGGTAGCCTGCATGTTCGACATCGGCAATTCCCTCACCTGCACCGGCTTTTCCTATGCGCTGCTGGCCGGGCGTCTGGAGAGCGGAGCGCTGAAGGACGCGCTGCGGGGCACCGTGCAGAAGCTGGCGCATTCCGCGCCCTTTCTCACCTACTGCGCGCTGCTGCTCATCAGCCTGCTGAACCTTGCCATTCCGGCAGGCGTGCTGCAGCTCACCGGCATTATCGGCAGTGCCAACAGCTTTCTCAGCTTTTTAATGATCGGCGTCATGTTTGAGCTGACGCTGGACGCGCAGCACGCAAAGCAGGTGGCAACCGTGGTGGTAACCCGCATGGCGGGCGCTGCGGGGCTCTTTCTCATCGCCGTGTTTGTCCTGCCGTTTTCCGCAGAAATCCGATATGTGCTGGCCATGATCGCCTTTGCGCCCATCCCGGCCACACCGGTGGCGCTCACCGAGCTTGCCACCGGCGACGGAACGCTGCCCAGTCTTGCCTGCTCCATCACCATTGTCCTTGCCATGATTGTGGTCACGGTGCTGGCCGTGACCGTTTCACCCGCCAGCCTTGGCTGATTTGTCAAGCCGCTATTTTTCATAAAATGGCGGCTTGATTTTCTCTTGTCACCATCTGGTACTTTTGTCGAATTTGCACTATAATAATAGAAAATAACTATAAAGGGAGTGTTTCGTCGTGGCTGGCATTTCGCAGCAACAGGTACAGCGGCAGGAGCTGCAGCAGTACCAGATCCTACAATTAAATGTCCTGTCCATGACCGGCGACGAGCTGAGCGCTTACCTTGACAGCGCGCAGGAGGAAAATCCCCTGATCGATCTGATTCGCGACCGCAAGCAGTACGAGCAGGATTTATCCGTCGGTCGGTGGCTGCGCGGCAGTGAGGGCACCTATGAGCGGCCGGAATACAGCGCTGCCGACGATGATTTTACCGTGCCGGAGATCCCCTGCGGCGACGAAGAAACCCTCGAACAGCACCTGCGGATGCAAATTGACTTTGACCGGCTGCGCCCGGCGCTGCGCGCTGCCGTCTCCTATTTGATCGGTAATCTCGATGAGGATGGCCGGCTTCGGCTCACGCTGCCGGAGATTGCAGCTGCCTGCCGGTGTGACGCGGCGTGCGCCCAGCAGGCGCTCACCATGCTGCAAAGCCTTGAGCCGTTCGGCATTGGCGCGCGCGACCTTTCCGAATGTCTGATGCTGCAGCTGAAGGCGCTTTCGCCCCGCTGCGTCGCGGCGGAGATGATTGCAGGCGGCTGCCTTGGCGCAGTCGCCACCTCGTCCGCCGCCGGAATTGCCGCCAAATGCGGGCTGAGCCTGCCGGAAACAGAGCAGGCCCTCGCGCTCATCCGCACCCTTGACCCGCGCCCCGGCGCCGCCTATACGCAGGAAAGCGCGCCCTGCGTGATTCCCGACCTGCAGGCAACGCCCTTAGCCGATGGCACTTGGAAGCTGGAGCTGAACGACAATTGGGTCGGCACCATCGGCATCAGCCGCTACTACACCGCGCTGCTGCGCGCTGCGGGCGACGCAGAAGCCAGCGCCTATCTTGCCAACCGCATCGGGCACGCCAAGCTGATCATGGCCGCCGTGGAGCACCGCCGGGAAACCATGCTGGAAATCGCCCGGATGATTTTGGAGATTCAATCAGACTTCTTTACGGCGGGCGGCGCGCTGCGGCCGCTGTCCCTTGACCAAATCGCCGATCATGTCGGCTGCCATAAATCCACCGTCAGCCGCGCCATTCGCGGCAAATATCTCAGCTGGCCGGGCGGCTGCATCGCCCTGCGGCGCATGATCGTCAGCGCCGTCGGCGTTTCCGCGCAGACCCAGAGCAGCGTGCTCGACCAGATTCGCAGCTTGCTCGCATCCGAGGACGCGCATCACCCGCTGAGCGATCAGGCCATCGCCGACGCGCTTGCGCAGGGCGGCACGCAGGTCGCACGAAGAACCGTTGTAAAGTATCGGGAGCTGCTTGGTATCGCCAATGCCCGCGCGCGCCGGCAGTAAACCCACCGAGAAAGGACCGCAAGATGCCATCTCTGACACCCGCACAGTTTGCCGAGCCCGAACAGGAAAACGTCCTGATCATCAATCAGTCCCATTTTGACCCGCCGCTCATCACCTCATTTGAAATGAGCGATTTCTGCGGCGATGCGTTCTATATTGTCCGCCCGGATGGGATGATTACCAACGCCAATAAGACCTGCGAGCACATTTTCGGCATTCCGCCGGAGGAAATGATCGGAAAGAACATAGAAGAAATGTGGACCACGGGCGTCTTTGCCCCGGCCATCAGCTATAAATTCGGCTACACCCACAACACCGTCAACGAGCTGATTGACGAGCTGGACGACCACGAAATTGTGCAGCCCGCAGACGGCCGCTGGCCGCGGCTGTCCCTGATTGCCGCCAGCACCAAATGCATCGTGTCCGGCATCACCCAGCTACAAAACAACGACCTTTACGTGCTCTATGTCTGCGTGCCGGTCTATCAGCGCAACGGCGAGGTGGCGTTTGTGGACGCGGTGGTGCGCGATCTCACCTGGACCATGCGTCTGCGCAGCCAAATTCACCGTCTGGAGCACCAGCTCAAATATGAGCACATGCAAAATTCCGGCGAAAGCAGCCTGATCGGCAACTGCAAGCAGATGGGCAACGTGAAATATCTCATTGGGCAGGTTGCCCGCAGCGACGTCACAGTGCTCATCACCGGTGAAACCGGCACCGGCAAGGAAGTGGTTTCCCGGGAGATTGTGGCCAAGTCCAACCGCGCGGACAAGCCCTATATCTGCATCAACTGCTCCGCCATTCCGGAAACGCTGTTTGAATCGGAGCTGTTCGGCTACGAAAAGGGCGCGTTTACCGGCGCGCTGAACAAGCGGAAAATCGGCCTGCTGGAAACCGCCAACGGCGGCACAGTGCTGCTTGATGAGGTGGAGTCGCTGCCGATGATCATGCAGACCAAGCTCCTGCGCGTCATTCAGGAGCGCGAAATCATGCGCATCGGCGGCAGCGGCGCGGTGAAAATCGACATCCGCTTCATTGCCGCTTCCAACCGCGACCTGCAGACCATGGTGCAGGAGGGCACGTTCCGCGAGGATTTGTACTACCGGCTAAACGTGGTGCCCATCAATCTGCCGCCGCTGCGGGAGCGCGACGGCGATATTCCGGCGCTGGCTGCGGCATTTCTCGCCAAGTTCAACCAGAAATATGACCGGGACAAGTTCTTTGAGGCCGGCGCGCTGCTTCGCCTGGAGTCCCACGACTGGCCGGGCAACGTCCGCGATCTGGAACACACGGTGGAGCGGCTGGTGGTCATCGGCGAATTTTCCGAAATCACCAGCGCCGATGCAGACGCCGCCATTACCGGCAACCGCGTAGCCTCGGCTCCGCTGTCCGGCACCGATCTGCGCTCCATGATGGACTCCTATGAGAAGGTCATCATTTCCAATGCAATCCGCAAATATCACAGCACGCGCAAAGCCGCTGCCGCGTTGGGCATCTCCCAGCCGACCTTTTTGCGCAGAATGAAATATTTTGGCGTGGCAAGCTCCGAAGAATGAAGCACAAAACCGGCAGGCAACGCCTGTCGGTTTTGTCGGATTTCCCGCAATCCATTCCCCGCCCGGGGAATCAATAAGGATTGCTTTTGCTTGTCCCCAAAAACTTTTATCCTTTATTTTTACAGCATCTGGCAAATAGTATAGACAATCCTTGCCCCAGCGTTTATAAACAGAGTAGTATGTCGCTCCATATCCCAGCTACAAGGAGGATCACCATGTCAATGACTCATCCCCAGATTGCACCGTTCGGCGGAACGCCGGAGCAAAAAGCGCAGCTGATGGCCGCCATTGCCGCGTGCAAGGATATCCCCGGCTCTCTGATGACAATCATGCAGCACGCGCAGGAGATCTATGGCTATCTGCCCATACAGGTGCAAACCATGATTTCCGATGCAACCGGACATCCCGTGGAGGAAATTTACTCCATCGCCACATTTTACTCCATGTTTAATCTGTTCCCCCAGGGACGGCACCACATCTCCGTCTGTATGGGAACCACCTGCTATGTGAAAGGCGCGCGCAACATCTTAAATCGGGTATCCGAGGTGCTTGGCATCAGCGGCGGCGAGTGCACAAGCGATGGGCTGTTTTCGCTGGACGTGTGCCGCTGCGTGGGCGCATGCGGCCTTGCGCCGGTGCTTTTGGTGGACGATGACGTCTATGGGCATGTGGAAGTCGATCAAATCGAGGGTATTTTGCAAAAATACCGCAATCTGTAAGGGAGGATCGCCATGAAAACGCTGACATTGTCCGATCTTCTCACCATGCAGAGTAAGCTCCGGCGCACCGTGGGGCTTCGCCCGCCGGAAGCAGACAAAACCCGCGTGATTGTGGGCATGGCCACCTGCGGCATGGCCGCGGGCGCGGGGGCGGTGATGGAGGCGCTGCGCGCTGCGGTGACGCAGCTTGGCGTCGCCGACCGGGTGGAGCTGGTTTCCACCGGCTGCGTCGGCCTGTGCCAATTTGAGCCGGTGGTGGAGGTCATGGCGCCGGGCAAACCGAAAATCACCTATGTGCTGATGAATGCGAAAAAGGCCACCGAGATTGCAAAAAAGCATCTTTTGGGCGGCAAGCCGCTGGGCAAATACACGTCAAAGGACACCTATACTGTTACTGCTATAAGCGAAACATTGCAACGAACGAATTTAGGTCAGCTAGTCCCGAGGAGT
>JAQUZL010000068.1 GCA_028691385.1 Oscillospiraceae bacterium | reverse complement strand
GCCGATTTTTCGGTTCAGCCGCACCTCCACGCCCGAGGAAACGATGGCGTCAATGTCATCGTGCAGGCGCTCGCGGGACAGGCGATAGTTGGGGATGCCGTAGCGCAGCATGCCGCCGAGCTGCTCGTGCTTTTCATATACCACGGTCTGATGCCCCATCAGCTGCAGGAAGTAGGCTGCGGTAAGCCCGCAGGGGCCGCCGCCCACAATGGCGATGCGCTTGCCGGTGGATGCGGCGCAGGTCGGCACAGGTACGACGCCCGCGTGGTCGACGGCATATTTTTTCAGCCCGCGGATGTTGACCGGGGATTCCAGATAGTTCCGGCGGCACATTGTTTCGCAGGGATGCTCGCAGATGTACGCGCAGGTGGTGGCGAACGGATTGTCCCGGCGAATCAGGCGCACCGCGTCCTGAAAGCGCCCCGCGCCCACAAGCGCAATATAGCCCGGCACATCCACATGGGCGGGGCAGGTGCTGACGCAGGGGATTGCCGGTGAAAACTTGGTGTCGCAGCGATGGCTTTCCAGATGGGACTGGAAATCGGCGTGAAAGCCGTCAATAATCCGCAGCACGGTTTGCGCGGCCTCAAAGCCAATGGCGCAGTCGGCTGATTCATAGATTGTGGTTGCCAGAGATTTGATGCGCGGAAGAATCTGCCCATCCTCTGCGTGGCCGTTCAGCACATCCTCCAGCATATTTTCCAGCTGCTTCAGGCCAATCCGGCAGGGCACGCATTTGCCGCAGGACTGCGAGTGGCACGTGCGGACAAAATCCAGCGTCATTTCCACCGGGCAATTGCCGGTCGGCGCAGCCACCACGCGTTTGGCCAGCCCCGCGTTCAGCGAGGCGGCAGCTTTTTCGGCGTCTGTCAGAGATGGAAGCTGTAATCTGCTCATAGAAACACCTCTAAATCATAATCATTGATTAATGAATTGCTTGCAAAACAATTTCGTAGTATAGCGATTTTACTGCGTTTTTATGGATTTGTCAAAGAAAAGTGAAAATTATACATAAAAAACACTTATGAAATCAATTTTTTGAGGCATTTTTTACACATAATTGTGGAAAGTTTACTAAATATATCCAGAAATGGGCTAAATTTTCTGGATTAATTGTCAAATATTTCAATAAAAAAGGGGGCGTTGTACGATTCTTATTCATTATTCTCACAACACTTTCTTAACAATCTGTTAACATCCTGGTTGCAATTGCATTTTTAATTCCCTATAATAGTCAATGATTCCAAATAATTCAATTTACTAAATAAGTTGCGCACACAAAAGAAGAGAAAGAGGAGAAAAATCATGAAAAAACCAATGAAGCTGATTGCACTGCTGCTGGCACTGACCTTGTTTGCGACAATCACAGCGTGCGGCCAGAGGCCCGCCCCGTCTGACGCGCCGGAAACCGCGCAGCCGACCGATACCACGCAGCCGGAAACTGCGGCGCCGGAAACCGCGCAGCCTACGTATGATCAGGTGACCATCAATGTCAACGGCACCACCAGCGGCTCCAACCCCATCGCGATGGCATTTTTGGACGTGTTTGAACCGATGCTCGAAGAGCGCTCCGGCGGCGCGGTGCAGGTGGAGGTGTTTTTGAACGCGACCTTCGGCACCGGCACGGCCTCCATTGAGTCCATGCAGTCCGGCGCGGTGCAGGCGGGCGAGTGCACGCTGTCCTCTTACGCGGGATTCTGCCCGGACGTGCAGTATACCGCAGTGCCGTTCACCTTTAACAACCGGGAGGAGGCCTACGCCTGGACCCAGACCGATGTGGCGGCGCGGCTGAAGGAGAAGGTGCTCGAATCCACCGGCATCCATCTGCTGTCCTGGTTTGAAAATGGCATTCGCGAGCTTTCCAACAGCAAGCGCGAGGTGCGCACGCCTGCCGACCTTGCCGGCATGAAGATGCGCGTGATGGACTCGCCTGCCTACATTGAAATGTTCACCGAGATGGGCACGCTGCCGGTGCCGATGACCTATTCCGAAATCTATACCGCGCTGCAGCAGGGCGTCTGCGACGGCGACGACAACCCCTATTCCATCTTTGTTTCCACGAAGTTTTACGAGGTGCAGAAATACGAAACCAATCTGTCCCATACCTTCGACTTTACCGCCTTTGGCATCTCCGACGAATTTTTGCAGTCCCTCAATGAGGATACGCGCAACCTGATTCTCGCGGTCGGCCTGGAAACCGAGCAGTATCAGCACGAATGCGCGGCGGCGCAGGAGCAAATCAATATCCAGACCATCCAGGATAACGGCGTGCAGATGTACTTCCTGACCGACGAGGAGCGTCAGGCATTCAAGGACTGCGTTGCGGGCTTTGAGGACTGGTTCAAGACACACGTCAAGGCAACCATTACCTGGGATGAATTCCAGGCGTCCGTTGCAGAGGCAAAGGCGAACGCCTAAGCTGCCTTTCCGAGCTGCCGCTTCCTTTTGGCGGGAAACGGCAGCTTCCATTTTTTGTGGAATCTGTTATAATCAGCTTGAATATGGGACGTAGGAGGAACAACAATGAAATTAACGGTTTTGATGGAGAACACCGCCTGCCGCACGGACATGGTGTGTACCCACGGCCTCAGCTTTTATATTGAGTCCGGCGGAAAAACCATCCTGTTTGATATGGGCCCCGGCGCGCAGTTTGCCGAAAACGCCCAGACGCTGGGCGTTGACCTCGCGGCGGTGGATTATGCGGTGCTTTCCCATGGCCATTACGATCACGGCGGCGGCATGGATGTGTTTTTCCGCCGCAACCAGCGCGCGCCGGTCTTTGTGCGCGAGGGCGCGTTTGCCACGCACACCGACAAGGCAGGCAAGAGCATCAGCCTGGATATGGCGCTCAAAACCAGCAAGCGCATCTGCTTTACCGGCGAGAGCTGCCAGATTGACGATCATGCGCAGCTGTTTTCCGCTGTGCAGGGCGACGCGTTTGTGCCGGAAATCTGCAAATCACTGCTGGAATATGGCGCGCCGGATCGGTTTGCCCATGAGCAGGATCTGCTGCTGGAGGAAAATGGGAAGCTGTTTTTGTTCGGCGGCTGCGCCCATTGCGGCCTTGTGAATATTCTTGAGCGCGCCACGCAGGTGGCCGGCCGCGCGCCGGACTATGTGTTCTCCGGGATGCATCTGGCAGTGGGCGAGTCGGTGCCGGACGATTTCACCCGCGCGCTGGGCGAAAAGCTCAAGACCTATCCCTGCAAGTTTTATACCTGCCACTGCACCGGGCTGCAGCCGTATGCGGTGCTGAAAACCGTTCTGGGCGATCAGCTGGACTATGCGTCCGCCGGCTCGGTGATTGTGCTGTAATGGGAGAAACAACATGAAAATTGCAGTGCCCTATGAAAACGGCAGGATCTTTCAATCGTTTGGTCATACCGAATGGTTCAAAATTTATGAGATCGCGGATTTGACGGTGACCGGCGCGCAGCTGACCGAGACCGGCTGCGCGGGACACGGCGCGTTGGCCGGCTTCCTGCGCGAACAGGGCGTAGCGGTGCTGCTGTGCGGCGTCATTGGCGCGGGCGCGCAGCAGGCGCTGGCGGACGCGGGAATTGCGGTGTATGCCGGCGCTTCCGGCGACGCCGACGAAACGCTGCGCGAGCTGGTGGAGGATCATTTGGCCTATGGTGACGCGCCGACCTGCGGCGGGCACACCTGCACGCATGACTGCGCGCACTGCGGGTAAAAGCGGGCGTGTTTCGGCATGCGCGACTGAAAAATGCCTGCGGAATCCGTCCCGGATCGCAGCAGCTCCAAATTTGAAAGTGCCGCGCGCAATCCGCAGAAAACCGGATTGCGCGCGGCGCTTTTTGAATCAAATAATTCAAATTGTCAAAGATAGGAAAAAATACGAGAAAAAATGGATAACTAGTTACAATATGCATACTTGTGCACAAGATATACAGTATATTTAACCAGAATCTGAAACACAAATAATTGAATCCTGCATATTTTTGCAATATCAGATGCAATTTCGACGTTCTACGTCGAAAAAAAGCTGATTCTGCATCACTGGAAAAAATATTTTTCAATACTTTGGACTAAAGTTGTTGCATTCATTCAAAATATCATGTATATTTAAGGAATCATACCATTCATACGGAAAACATGACACATCAGGAGGTAAATCAATGAAAAAGAAGATTTTATCCATTATCGCATTGACCCTGTTCCTTACAGTGGGTCTGGCCGCCTGCGGTGCCAAAGCTGCGAACAAAATGACGATGGGAACCGGTGGCACCACCGGCACCTATTATGGGTTTGGCGGCGTACTTGGCCAGTATATCAAGGACAAAGCGGACATTGAAGTGACCGTTGTTTCCACCGACGGCTCCAAGGCCAACATTGAGGGCATTGATTCCGGCGACTATCAGCTGGGCACTGTCCAGTCCGACGTCATGGCCTATGCCTGGGAGGGCACCAACTCCTTTGCCGATCAGGGCAAGCTGGACGGCTTCCGCGTGGTTGGCGGCCTGTACGCTGAGGCGGTGCAGCTGATCACCATGGACGAAAACATCAAAACGATTGCAGATCTGGCAGGCAAAAGCGTTTCCATCGGCGCGCCCGGCTCCGGCGTTTACTTTAACGCCATCGACGTGCTGAAAGCGGCAGGCCTGACCGAAAACGACATCAAGCCCCAGTACCAAAGCTTTGGCGACAGCACCGAGGCACTGAAGGACGGCAAAATCGACGCGGCGTTCATTGTGGCCGGTGCGCCGACCACGGCAGTCACAGAGCTTGCCACTACCAACGATGTGCATCTGGTGCCCATCGACGGCGCCTATGCCGAGAGCATCCTGAGCGCCTGCCCGTATTACACCACCTATTCCATCCCGGCCGGCACCTATCCCGGTCAGGATGCGCCCGTCAGCACCGTCACGGTCAAGGCGACCCTGATTGTCAGCGCCGACGCCGACGAGGATGCGGTTTACAACCTCACCAAGGCTATTTATGACAATGCCGACGCCATCGCCGTGGAGCACGGCAAGGGCGCGGAGCTTAGCGTTGAGAACGCTACCACAGGCATGGCGGTGCCGTTCCACAAGGGCGCGGCGAAGTACTTTGCCGAGCAGGGTGTGACGGTCGACGTGCAGTAATCCCAAGGAAGTTCGAAAAGGGCTGCGGCGGGTCACCGCTGCGGCTCTTTTCATTCAGTTATCAAAGATAGGAGGGATCCCATGGCTTTGTTTTCGGGTAAAAAACAGACGGGGGAGCAGTTGCCCCACAATCCGCACGATTTGGACGCGGTGATGCGCAAGTATGACCGGGAGTCCAATACCCGCGTTTGGGAGGGGAAACCCAAAATTGTGGTCACCGCGATTCTGGTGGCGTTTTCCCTGTTCTGCATTTGGGTCACGTTGTACGCGACCTTTTTGGAGGAAATCCGACTGACCTCGTTTGTCGGTCTGATTGTGCTGATGGGCTTCATCGTCTTTCCGGCGCATAAGGGGCATCAGCAGGCCAATTTTATGCCCTGGTATGATATTGTGCTGATGGTGCTGGGCGCTGGCGCGTATTTCTATTTTACATGGAACGCCACTGCCATCATTCAGCAGGGCAACCGGTTTGAATGGTTTCAGATCATCATCGGCATCATCGGTATTTTGGCGCTGGCGGAGGTTTGCCGCCGCAGCGTGGGCTTGCCGATTCTCATTGTGGCGTCGGTCTTTATCCTCTATGCGCTGACGGTGGGACTGTCCAACCCGACCTTTGACGGCCGACTCAAATATTTGGTGCGCAACTTGTTTTATACCAAAGAGGGTGTGCTGAGTACGCCCATCAACGTGTGCTCCAAGTTTATTGTGGTGTTCATCATCTTTGGCGCGTTTTTGGAGCGTACCGGTATTTCCGCGTTCTTTATCGACCTTGCCAACTGCGCGGCGGGCAAGTTTTCCGGCGGTCCGGCCAAGGTCGCGGTTCTGTCGTCCGCCCTGTGCGGCATGGTTTCCGGTTCGTCGGTGGGCAACACGGTGACCACCGGCTCGGTCACCATTCCCATGATGAAAAAAACCGGCTATAAACCGGAGTTTGCAGGCGCGGTGGAAGCGGCTGCCTCCACCGGCGGCCAAATCATGCCGCCCATTATGGGCGCAGCTGCGTTTTTGATGGCGGACTTTGTCGGCGTGCCTTATTCCAATATTTTGGTGCGCGCCATTTTGCCGGCGGCGCTCTATTTCGCGGGCATTTTCATCGTGGTGCATCTGGAGGCCAAAAAGCTGGGGCTGAAGGGCATCCCGAAAGAGCAGCTGCCGGTGTTCAAAAAACTGATCAAACGGACATTTTTGCTCTTGCCGCTGATTGCGCTGGTGGTCTTTGTGACCGGCAGCATGATGACCATGCAGAAGGCTGCGGCCTATGCCATCCTTTTGGCGATCCTTGTGAGCCTGCTTGATAAGGACAACCGCATCACTGTGGGAAAAATTATTGACGCGCTGGAAGCGGGCGGCCGCGGAACGATTTCCGTGGCGGCGGCCTGCGGCATCGCGGGCATCATCGGCGGCACCATCACCATGACGGGCCTTGCCAATCTGCTCATCAACGGCATCGTGGCCGTGGCGGGCAATCAGCTCATGGTGGCGCTGGTGCTCACCATGCTGTGCTGCATCGTGCTGGGCATGGGCGTGCCGACAACCGCGAACTATTGCATCATGGCGTCTACCTGCGCGCCGATTCTCATTCGAATGGGCGTTCCGCCGCTTGCGGCGCATTTCTTTGTGTTCTATTTTGGCATTGTCGCCGATATTACCCCGCCGGTGGCGCTGGCGGCCTATGCCGGCTCCGCCATTGCCCATTCCAATCCGATGAAAACCGCGTTTACGGCCACCAAGCTGGCCATTGCGGCGTTTATTGTGCCATATGTCTTTGCGCTGAACCCGGCAATGCTGTTCATCGATACGACGCTGCCGCAGGTGGTGCTCATCATCTGCACCTCGCTCATTGGTATTTTTGGCGTGTCTGCGGCGCTGGAGGGCTATATCATCACCCATATGACCTGGCCGCAGCGCATCGCGTCCGGCCTTGGCGGGCTGCTGCTCATTGACCCCCAGTTGTCGACCGACAGCGTGGGCATTGCGCTGATCGCGGTGACCTTCCTCTGGCAGTATCTTCATCACAAGCGCCGCCCGGCGGATTTATAAAAAACAGCGCAGCTGCGATTTTGGATCGCAGCTGCGCTGTTTTTTGCCGCCCGGAATGGGGATGCGTCGGGCGGTCAGCATTATTTTTTCGGCTTCTTGGCCGGATTCGATTCTGACAGCGGCGGCATGACCGGTAAGATCGCGGTTTTGCCTGCTGCCTTCTTCTTTTTCGGCGGTTTATTCGGATTTTTATCACCCATGACTTGCGCCCTCTTTCTGATAAAACAAAAGGCATGTCACCGCAAGCGACATGCTGTTTCGTTTTGTATTTGTAATCGGTACTGCCGATTACGCTTTTATTATAGCCCAGTCGGCGGCAAAAGTCAAAGTAAAAGGCAATGGGGAAAATCCCGGGATTTTTGGCCCGCGGAACATACCGCCGCAGCGGCAGGCATATGCTGAATTGGCAGCACAGCTTGGGAGGTGCCTGTATGAGGGAGAACATAGAGAAGCGCGCCTGCGATCTGGCGGTATACATCATCGAAAACCAAGCGACTGTTCGGGCTGCGGCAAAACAGTTCGGCGTGAGCAAGAGCACAGTGCATAAGGATCTGACAGAGCGATTGGAGCATTACAATCGTCCTCTTTACCTGCAGGTCCGGGAAGTGCTGAACCGGAACAAGGCTGAGCGCCATTTGCGCGGCGGGATTGCCACCCGCCGGAAATATAAAGGAGTCTGACGGGCGGACGGAACAGGCGCGGCGAATGGCTGCGCCTGTTCGCGCGCAAAGGGGAAATGTAAATGGGTTTATCGTCAAAAATACATAAATTTGTAAAAATATCTATTGCTTTTTAACGAAAAAAAAGGTAATATTTAACGTAATACTTTGTTAAAACCATTAGGAGGGTTTATCATGTACGACCGTATTTACAATTTTTCCGCCGGCCCATCCATGCTGCCGGTACCGGTGCTGGAAAAGGCAAGAGATGAAATGCTGAACTGCGAGGGTTCTGGCATGAGCGTCAACGAGATGAGCCATCGATCTAAGGTGTTTGACAAAATTGCAAAGGACGCCGAAGCACTGGTTCGCGAAGTGCTGAATGTGCCGGAGAACTACAAGGTGCTGTTCATGCAGGGCGGCGCAACGCTGCAGTTTGCCTGCGTGCCGCTGAACCTGATGAAAACCGGCCGGGCCGACTATGTGCTCACCGGCAATTTCTCCAAGAAGGCCTATGAAGAGGGGCAGAAGTTCGGCGATGCGCGTGTGGCCGGTTCCACCAAGTCGGAGAACTTCACCCGCATCCCGCGCCAGAATGAGCTGGAGCTGGATCCGAATGCGGACTATGTCCACATTTGCTTTAACAATACCATCTATGGCACCCATTGGGACTATATTCCGGAAACCGGTAACGTGCCGCTGGTGGCCGACATGTCCTCGTGCATCTTCTCCGAAGAAGTGGACATTTCCAAGTTTGGCCTGATCTATGCAGGTGTGCAGAAGAACCTCGCGCCGTCCGGCATGGCGCTGGTCATTGTCCGCGAGGATCTGATTCGTGACGATGTGCCGAAGTACTGCCCGTCGCTGTGCAGCTACGCGCTGACCGCCAAAAACGACTCCATGTACAACACCCCCAACTGCTGGAGCATTTACATCACCAAGCTGGTGCTTGAGCACATCAAGGCAACCGGCGGCGTCAAGGCCATGCACGAAAAGGCCGTGCGCAAGGCGGAAAAGCTGTATTCCTATCTGGAAACCAGCAAGCTCTTCAAAAACGAGGTTTCCGCAGAGTCCCGCAGCCTGATGAACGTGGTGTTCCGCTGCCCGGATGACGAAATGAACGCAAAGTTTGCCGCCGCGTCTGGCAAGGCCGGCATGTCCAACCTGAAGGGACATCGCCTGGTGGGCGGCATGCGCGCATCGATCTATAACGCCATGCCCGAAGAAGGCGTGGACTACCTGATTGACTTCATGAAGAAGTTCGAGCAGGAAAACGCATAATATCCGCTTTTCGAAGGCCGCAGGAATTGATTCCTGCGGCCTTTTTGCTGTACTAACGGGGAAAAGAACCCCCGAAAATGATACATAATTGTTAAAACGTGCCTGAATTCGTTTACAATATGCAATATATTTGTGCAAACAATCCAAATGAATAGGGATTATTGTGAAAAGTCGTCAATTGACATTTCTACTCGAATCGGCAAAAATATGATACAGGAAAAGCTGTGTGATTGCAGCAAAACAAACACGAGCCGTTGTAACGCGATATGGAGGAAATGAAAATGGGAATTGCAAGTGCATTTGATATCAACGAAGTCGAGTGGAAGGACTGGGGGAACGGGTCCCGCAGTGCGGTCTATAAGCCGGACAGCGCCGTCACCATGCAGTATTGGGAGATGAATCCCGGCGCGGGCGCGCAGCCGCACAGCCATCCGGCCGCGCAGCTGACCTATGTGCAGGCGGGCTTTATGGACGTCATCATCGACGGCGTCAAGTATGACCTCTGCCCGGGCTGCTGGGCCTATATCCCGGCAAACGCCATCCACTCCACCCTGAACCGTGGCCAGTGCCTGTGCATCAATGTGGACGTTTTCCTGCCGGAGCGCGATGACCGCATCCAGTCCGAGCCGGGCGTCAAAATCAACCACCACTGCTGGTAAGGAGTTGCCATGAAATATCCGAAGCTTTTTGCACCGGGTAAAATCGGTCGGCTGGAGCTGAAAAACCGGGTTGTTGTCACGCCCGCCGGCTTTAACTTTGGCGACGCTGCCGGCGGCGTGAGTCAGCTGATGTTCGATTATCTGGAAGAGCGTGCCAAGGGCGGCGCCGGCCTCATCATCCCCGGCATCGTGCTGGTGGATACCAAGACGGGGCGCGTGAATCCGTCGGAAGTGGTGCTGGAAAATACGGCGCAGATGCTGACCTTTGACCGCCTGGCGCACATGATTCATCAATATGACGCCAAGGTGTTCATTCAGCTGCATCATCCGGGCAAGGTCGCAAGCGCAGCCACGCTGGGCGGCAATCCCGCCTGGGCGCCGTCGGAAACCAAGTGCGCGGACGGCTCTATGGCCAAGGCCATGACCAAGGCGGACATTGCGTATCTCATTGACCGCTATGTGAACACGGCGCTGCTGGCCAAAAAGGCCGGGATTGACGGCGTGGAAATCCATACCGCCCACGGATACCTGCTGGGTCAGTTTTTGACCCCGCTGTATAACAAGCGTACCGACGAATATGGCGGCAGCCTGGAAAACCGCACGCGCATTGTGCGGGAGATTTACGCGGCCATCCGCGCTGCGGTGGGCGGCAACTTCGTGGTGGGCATCCGTGTGTCCGCCAACGAGTTTATTGAAGGCGGCAACGATCTGGACGATGGCGTGGAGATGGCAAAAATGTGGGACGCGATGGGCGTGGATTATATCAACGTCAACTGCGGCCTGCAGGAAACCTCCTATACCAACCGCGAGCCGCCGTCGTATCAGCAGGGATGGAAGCGTGGCCTTGCCACCGCAGTCAAGGCGGCAGTGCATTGCCCGGTTTTGGCGGTCAACACCATTAAAAAGCCGGAATTTGCCGAGTCCCTGCTGGA
>JAQUZL010000067.1 GCA_028691385.1 Oscillospiraceae bacterium | reverse complement strand
CATCCTCGAGATCCCCGAGTCCTCCAACCGCGCCTCGATGCTGATGAGCGGAAGTGTTGACGCGGCCACCAAGCTGCTCACCACCGAGCTGCAGCAGATCTCCGGCAACGACAAGGTTAAGGCCATGCACTACGACGGCAACAAGACCTTTATTGTCGGCGTCAACCACGAGGTCGAAGAGTTCCAGAACCCGAAGGTCATCCAGGCGATGTCTTTTGCAATTCCATATCAGGATATCATCGACACCGTTTACCTCGGCCAGGCCAAGCAGCTTAAATCGCTCGTCTGTTCCACCTATCCGCTGTATACCGACCAATATTTCCAGTATACCTACGACCTTGAAAAAGCCAAATCCCTTCTTTCCGAAGCAGGTTATCCGAACGGCTTTTCCTGCAAGATCTCGGTCGACAACACCAACATCCAGGCCGAACAGGTTGCGCTGCTGATGCAGTCGAGCTTCAAACAGATCGGCATCAATATGGAGATCGAGAAGATGCAGGCCGGTGACTACTATAACCACCTCTCGAACAAGAGCTTTGAAAGCCTCTACGCGTTTATCGACTCGGCGGGTGTCCCGGACGCGGGCTTTGCGCTCCAGCTTGGCGCGCTGACCGGTTCGATCAACAACTGCGGTAAATACTCGAACGCCGAGGTCGACGAGCTGATCACCAGGATGATGTCCACCACCGATGCGGCTGTACGTGCCGAATGCGCTGACCGGCTGCAGGAGATCCTCGTCTGGGAGGATCCGTACTGCCTGTACATCGCGGAACCCGGCTTCGACCTGGCTGTCACCAGCGACATCGTGAACCCCCAGTGGGATACCATCCAGCAGATCCACTGGAATCGGATGTCCCGGCAATAACCCCGAAAATTTTGAAGCGCCCAATCACTGTTTGACCGTATCCGGGGAGGGGAGGAAGCGCCTCCCTTCCCCGGAATAAGGAGGGAATTACCTTGAAAATGCTGCGATACCTGGGGAAACGGCTCCTGGTCTTTATTCCGCTTTTTTTCGGCGTCATCTTTGTCGCCTTCGTGCTGATCCGCATGCTTCCGGGCGATCCGGCGCATGTTTTGGCCGGTGCGTTTGCCTATGAGGACACCATCGCCGCGCTGACCGAAAAAATGGGTCTGGACAAACCGGTTCTCCAGCAGTTCTTCATCTACATCGGCGACGTGTTCCGCGGTGATCTCGGCCGGTCGATGTTCACGAGCAGCAATGTGCTCGACGACCTGATCAAACGTTTCCCGGCAACCTTTGAGCTCATCACCCTGAGCATCATGGTTTCCCTGGTGCTCGGAATGTTCCTGGCGGTGTTCTCGGTCACAAAACCGAAGGGCGTCGTCGCAAAGATTTCGAATGTTTACGGCATGCTGGCCGGTTCGTTCGCGGACTTCTGGCTCGCGCTGATCCTCATCTATATTTTCTTTACAGTGCTCGGCATTGCCCCGGCCCCGATCGGCCGGCTTGACGTCATTATGATCCCGCCGCAGAGGATCACAGGCATGTACCTGCTCGACAGTATCCTCACCGGCAACTGGGCCGCCTTCAAGAACGCGGCGCAGCACCTGGCCCTGCCGGTGATCACACTGGGACTGATCAACGGCGCCGCGATCATGAAGATGACCCATTCCACCATGGGCGAGGTGCTTGATTCCGACTTTATCCACCATGCGCGCCTGATGGGGCTTGCGCCGAAGGTGGTGCGCGGATACGCGCTCAAAAATTCACTGCCTGCCGTTCTGATGGTGATCGGCAATATCTACAGCTACCTTCTGGGCGGCGCGGTGCTCATCGAGCAGGTATTCGCCTGGGGGGGCCTGGGGCAGTATGTCACACAGGCGCTTTCCAACAAGGACTACGTGGCCATTCAGGGGTTCATCCTGGTTGCAACTCTGTTCTCGATGGTGCTGTACCTGATTTTGGACCTGATCCAGATGATAATCGACCCGCGGATCAAGTATTAAGGGGTGGATGGCTATGAAAAAAGCAATCAATGACTTTTTTGTCATGCTCAAAAAGAATAAACAGGGGACAATCGGGCTGATCCTGATGCTGGTGATCATCCTGCTGGGCGTTTTGGCCCCGATTGTGGCCCCGTATGACCCGGAGATGACCAACGCGGCGCATGCCCGGCTGGGTCCGAGCCTTGCGCATCTCTTTGGGACCGATGAAACCGGAATGGATGTCTTTTCCCGCTGTATCTACGCAATCCGCATCGACGTGGTCATCGGCGTCTGCGGGACCTTCGTTTCGCTTTTGATCGGCATTCCCATCGGGCTATTGGCCGGTTACTATGAGGGGCTGGTCGGGGAAGTGATCCTGCGCCTTGCGGATCTTATCCAGGCGTTTCCGGCGTTCATCCTCGCAATGGCGCTGGTGGCGGTGCTTGGCAACAGCACCCAGAATATCCTGATGGTGGTAGCCTTTGTGAACGTCCCAATCTATACCCGCTTTGTGCGCGGCGAAGTATTGGCCATGAAAAGCCGCCCGTTTATCGAAGCGGCGCAGGCCGCCGGAATGTCGCCGCTTCGCATCATGTTCAAGGAACTTCTGCCGAACTCGCTGCGTCCGGCGTTGGTGCAGGCTTCTATCAACATCGGCGGCGCAATCCTCCTGACAGCGGGGCTCAGCTATATCGGCGCGGGCGTCAATGTGCCGACCCCTGAATGGGGCTCGATGATTTCGATCGGCGCGCCGCTGATCCTGACCGGACAGTGGTGGGCGGCTTTCTTCCCGGGCGTCTGCATCGGCGTAACGGTGTTCGGCTTCGCGCTGTTTGGGGATTTCCTGCGCATTTATCTGAACCCGGAGAGGAGATAGGAACGTGCATAAAATTCTGGAAATCGAAGATCTGCGCGTAGGCTTTCATCTGACGCACGGCACTTCACATATTGTAAACGGGCTGAATATCTCTCTGGAGGAGGGGCATCTGATCGGGCTTGTGGGCGAATCCGGATCGGGAAAATCCGTTTCTGCGTCCGCCGCGCTCGGGTTTGTGCGCAAACCGGGATTCATCGAATCCGGCAGGGTGATCTTCGATGAGAAGGTCGATCTGCTCGCGCTTTCGGAACAGGAACTCCAGCAGTACCGCGGCAGCGCGGTGGGGCTCATTGCAGCGAACGCCCGCGGGCATCTGAATCCGCTGATGACGGTGGGCGAGCAGATTTCCAACGTCTACCGCGCGCACAACAAATGCACCAAAAAGGAGGCGTGGGACGCGACGCTCAAGATGCTCGAGGCGGTGGGGCTCACCGACATCGGGCAGCGCGCGAAATCCTATCCGCACGAACTGAGCGGCGGTATGGCGCAGCGCTGCATGATTGCGATGGCGCTTATCAACTCCCCGCGCGTGCTGATCGCGGACGACGCGACCAACGGACTCGACGTGACCGTGCAGGCGCAGATCATGGACCTCATCATTACAATGCTGCGCGAACGCGACATGTCCGGTATCTTCATCACCCACGACCTGGGTGTTGTGGCTCAGTGCTGCAACGAGATTGCCATCATGTACTGCGGGCAGATTGTGGAATTCGCGCCGGTTGAACAGTTTTATAAAAACCCGGTGCATCCCTACAGCCGGCACCTGCTCTATTCGCTGCCGGAATACCGGAACGCGGCCCACAAGGAGAAGATGTGGGAGAACAACATGGACCCCATGAATCTGCCGGACGGCTGCCTTTTCCATCCGCGCTGCAAATTTGCCTGTGAAGGATGCAGGGTCGGGGATATCGGCATGGCTGAAGTGGAGCCGGGGCATTTTGTGAAATGCTGCAATATCGATGCGGCCTGCAAGACTGCGGCGGCGATTAAGGGAGGTACGCACGATGGACAATCTTCTTGAAGTGAAAAATCTGACGAAATTGTTCCCGGTGGGCTATAAAAAGAACATCACGGCCGTCAATGATATCTCATTTGATATCCGTCCGGGCGAAACCTTTGGACTGATCGGTGAAAGCGGTTCCGGAAAATCCACGGTGGGGCGCTGCCTTCTGAACCTCATCAAGCCGACGAAGGGAAAACTGGTCTATAAAGGCGTGGACTATTCCAAGTTTACGAAAAACCAGAAGGCGCTCATCCGCAAGGAGATGCAGATGGTGTTTCAAGACCCGAACTATTCGCTGAACCCGCGCGTCACCGTATGGGATACGGTACAGAACACACTGAAGGTCAGCCGCGAATTTTCCCTGGAACAGCAGGAGCAGCTCACCAAGGAAGCGCTCGATATGGTGCACCTGCGGGAGGACAACTACGGCAAGTACGCCCATCAGCTCAGCGCCGGCCAGCAACAGCGCGTCGGTATTGCCCGCGCGATCGCGGCGCATCCGAACTTTGTGGTGCTCGACGAACCGACCTCCTCGCTGGACGTTTCAATCCGCGCGGAAATTAACGATCTTCTGCGCAGCCTGCAGGACGCAATGGGGGTTTCATACCTCTTCATCTCCCATGACCTGAGCACGATCCAGTATCTCTGCCACCGCGTGGCGGTCATGTATCTGGGCTCGATCATGGAATACGGCACGGTGGAGCAGCTCTTTAAAAATTTTGCGCATCCTTACAGCAAGGCGCTGCTCGCATCGGTCATGGTGCCGGACCCGGACGTGAAACGCAGCCGTTACCGGCTTACCGGCGAGATCCCCAGCGCGATCAACCTGCCGAAGGGCTGTGCGCTGGCTTCCCGCTGCGGAGAAGCGGAGAAACGGTGCTTTACCGAAAATCCAGCGATGGTGGAGATCGAGCCGGGCCATTTCGTCAAATGCCACCATGCGAAATCCTGCCATGACTGCGCCGGATGCGGTGCGGACGCAGCGAAATCAAATGAATAAGGAAGGATTCCAATGAGATTAAAAGGTAAAATTGCGGTGATCACAGGGGCGAGCGCCGGGAAAGGCATGAGCCGCGGCTTCCCGGAGGGTTTTGCCCGGGAAGGCGCCGACCTGGTGCTCAACTATTATGGGCATCCGGCCGCCGAAATGGAAGCTTTTCGGCAGGAGCTGGAACAAAACGGCGTCCGGGTGATCCTGGCGGAAGGGGATATTTCACAGGAGGAGACCGCAAAGGAGCTCATCGATACGGCGATCAGGGAATTTGGAAGGATTGACATTCTCCTAAACAACGCGGGCATCTCAAAGCCGAAACGCCTCACCGACATGAGCTTCACAGACTGGCAGCGGACAATTTCCGTGAATCTGAACAGCGTTTTTCTCACCTGCCGCTATGCTGTGCCGCATATGATTGAACGGAAATTTGGCCGTATCATCAACATTGCGTCACAGGTCGGACAGAAAGGCAGCGTCGAGCATTGTCATTATTCCGCCGCAAAGGCCGGGATGATCGGCTTCACCAAATCGCTCGCGCGGGAAGTGGGTGCGTACGGCATCACTGTGAACTGTGTGGCTCCCGGCCCGATTGTGACCCAACTGATGGGCGAAGTGAGCGAGGAATGGATCAGAGGCAAGGCGGCGGAACTGGTTCTGCCGCGTTTCGGAGAGGTGGAAGAGGTAGTCCCGTCCGCGATTTTTCTGGCGTCGGAACCGGACGGAAACCTCTATACGGGCCAGACGCTTGGACCGAACCTTGGCGATGTGATGCTTTGAGCATCCGGATGGCGCAAATGAAAGATTGGAAGAGGTGTCTGGAATATGGAAATTAACAAAGCCCGCCTGTGGGACCGGCAGCAGCAGGTCGGTTCCATCGGAGCCGACCCGCAGGGGGGGATCAGCAGATTTGCCTGGACTCCGGAATATAAAGAGGCCTGCGAACTACTGATAAAATGGATGGAAGAGGCTGGGCTCGGCGTACGCGTCGACACCGTGGGGAATATCTATGGGCGTATGGAGGGAACGGAAGACCTTCCGGCGATCCTTTCCGGTTCGCATTTCGACACGGTCCCGAACGGTGGGAAATTTGACGGCCTCACGGGTATTATGACCGCGCTAGAAGCGCTGCAGACCATGCGGGACAACGGCTACAAACCACGCCGCCCGATTGAGATGGTCGCCTTTGTGAATGAGGAAGCAAGCCAGTTTTTGGGAGGTACCTTCGGCAGCAAGGCGATGTGCGGCGTATTGCCGCACGACTACCCCGATGTCACCAAGCACCGGTTCACCGGCGAGCCACTGCGGGACGCGATGCGTGAATTTGGCATGGGACTTGACCCGGACAATATCGAGGACAGCATCATTGACCCGAAAAATTATTGCTGCTTCATCGAAGTACATATCGAACAGGGCCGCTATCTGCTTGAACATGATCTGCCGCTCGCGGTCGTGACCGATATCGCCGGGATCAAGCAGTTCTATATCACTCTGAACGGCATCTCATGCCATGCTGGCGGCATGGCGATGGAGGACCGGCATGATACGCTTGCGGCGGCGGCCGCAGTCGCGTGCGAGGTGGAACGGCTGGCAAAGACCCTGAGCCCGAACACCCGCGGCACGGTCGGCTACATCCAGTCCGATCCGGCCGAACATAACATCATTGCGCGCCAGTCGGTCATCCCGGTCGATTACCGGGAGGCCGACGACGAAAAATGGCAGAAGTTCTATGACGATCTGATTGCTTTTGTGGAAAAGCAATGCAGCGAACGCGGGTTGACTTATTCGGTCACAACGACCATCGACGAACGGCCGTCTCACTGCCATCCGCGTCTGATGTCCGCTATCCATAAAGCAGCGGAGGGACACCGTATCCCGCACACTGAAATGATCAGCTTCCCATGCCATGACGCGGTCAACATCGAGCGGATTATGCCGATGGGGATGATCTTCCTGCGCAGCTCGAACGAGGGACTCAGCCATTGCCCCGAGGAATATACGACGCCGGAGGACCTGGAGGCTGGCGCGAACACCCTTTTGGGAACGTTTATTGACCTTTGCGAAAACGATTGGGAATAAGGAGCGAAATAAAATGGAACTGAAAAGAATTACAACTGATAAGGCCCCGAATCCGGGCGGCTGGTACTCGCAGGCATTTGTCGTGGGAGATTTTGTCTTTACAGCGGGTGTTACCGCGAACGACCCAGTGACGCAGGAGATGGTCGGCCCAGGCGATATCGTCCTACAGACCCGGCAGGCGATCAAAAATCTGGAGCAGATCCTGATTGCCGCGGGCACCGATCTCAAGCATGTGGTGAAAACGCTGGTCTTTGTCAGTAATATTGATGATTTCGCGGTGTTCAACGAGGAATATAAAAAATTCTTCCCCGTGGACCCGCCCGCGCGCAGCACGATGCAGATTGGGAAATTCAATAACGGCATGGTCATCGAGATCGAAGCGGTGGCCGTCCTGCCAAACTGAATAGATCGAAAGGATAAAAGAATGAGGAACGGCGGTGCCGTTCCTCATTCTTGTTTGTCGGATATCTATCCAGATATGACAATGGGTCAGGACGCGTCGCCAAGACGGATAACGGTCAGAGCGATGTCGTCAAAGAGAAAGCCTGCCTGGCTGGCGACGACCTGCAGCGTTGCGGCGCCGTCCACACGGAAAGGCACAGAGAAGGTCATGGTCGCTGCTTCGGTTGAGGCGGTGAAAGTGTGGTTTGCCGTATCGCACTGCGCTTAAACGGCGCTTTGGTACAGCCGCGCGGTGTGCTGAACATCAGTTTCCGGATACCGCAGGGCTTTGACGCGGGCAAAACGCAGCTGTATTTTGTAAGCCCGACGGGCGAAAAGACGCTGTTGGCAGGGTCGGTGGCAAACGGGATATTGGCCGCGAAGCTGGACCACCTGAGCCTGTATGTGCTTGTGCAGCCGAAAACGGGCGGGAGCGGCAGCTCGTCGTCCGGCAGCACCAGCGGTTCGCAGAGCGGTTCTTCCTCCGGTTCTTCCTCCGACACTTCTACGGGTACATCCACCGGTGCGTCCTCTGCTGGCGGCGCGTCCTCCGGCACAACATCGCCGGGTATGCCGCAAACCGGCGATGCGTTCCCGCTGGTATGGGTTTTGATTGCCGCGGCGGCATGCACGGCGGTGCTGGCGCTGCTGGTATGGAAAAAACACAGAGAAACACAGGCTTAAAAAAATAACACTTTGGTAACATACCGCCGCATTTTTGCGGCGGTATGTTATAATAACTTTAAACCCGCTGCGGTTGCGGCCACGCGCACGTTGTGCGCTGATGCGCTGGCGTGCATGGGTTTAAGGACATTGAATCATGCAAAACCTCCGTGAATGAGGTTTTGCTGTGGCCGCCGTTGGCGGCGTCATGGTATAATAATTTTGCCCGCCATCGGTATGGCGGCGGGCCGGGATTATATTGTACAGCCGCGCGTCCCCATAAGACGGGCGCGCGGCTGCTTTTTTGTTGGCGGCGATGCGGCGTCTGCCGGGAAGGAGGGTACACGATGGAGGTTTGGAATGAACCGGCGGTCCTGTTTGAAAAAAGCACGATGTTTACCAAGAGCAAATTTTGTAAAATTTACAAGGTGACGTCGGAAAATCCCTCCGGATATCTGCCGCATTCGCACGATTATATGCAGATCTGGTACATCACCCGGGGCTGCTGTGAGCATTGGGTGGAGGGGCAGAAGCATCTGATGACCCGCGGCGATATTTTCATCGTGCCGCCCAAAATCGAGCACCAGGTGGTGCGTTTGGAGGATGCCGAGATCATCAGCTGCGAATTTTCCTTTGACCATTTTTTCCCGTCCGGAGAAAACAGCGCCTATCAGCAGGTGCATGAAGCAGCGCTGAATCTTTCCTTTGCATGGCTGTTCCTGAAGGACGCCGACGACATCCATTCCCAGTTTTCCCTGCGGCCCGAAACGGGTGAGCGTGTGAACGCGCTGATGAACGCGATGCTGGTGGAATATGAAAACGGAGACAGCTATTACGAGGAATTTCTGCGCGTGCAGATTATGGAGCTGCTGCTTCTTCTGGCGCGGGAATATTCACAGTCGCCCCAAAGCCACACCGCGGCGGCCGTTTACGACAAGTACAAGCCCATGGTGGAGGACGCCATCCGGTATGTGGAGGCGCATTACAGCGAGCCGCTCAAGCTGGAGGACGTGTGCCGCATCTCCATGGTGTCCAAAACATATTTCTGCTATCTGTTCAAGGTGCTCACGCAGCAGACGCTGGTGGAGTATATCATGAACCTGCGCATTCAGAAGGCCATCGAGCTTTTGAAGGACCCCGCCAATTCCATCACATGGGTTGGGTACGAGGTGGGCTTCAATGATTCGACGCATTTTTCACGCACCTTCAAAAAAATCGTGGGTATTTCTCCGCGTACCTACCGCGCAATCAAGAATTCCGAGAACTGAGCCGCACCGCGCCCGGGCAGGTGCGGCTCTGCAAAAAAGCGGCCCGCGCAGCGCGCGGGCGAGGAGAGATGAAAGATGGAAAATTTTGTGCACGCGTCCGTTTCGCGTGAGGCCCTTGCAGATTTTGCGCGGGAGGCCCGTGCTGTGGGCGTGCAGCTGCATGCGCTGGAGATCTTTGAAAAAACGAATGTATGGTCCGCTGGGCTGTCGCGCCCTATGCATGCGACGATAAGCGGGAGATGTATTCGCTAAGCAAGAGCTTTACGTCCACGGCCGCGGGCGTTGCGTTCGGGATGGGAAAGCTGCATCCGGACGACCGTGTGCTGGACTGGTTCCCCGAATATGCTTCCCTGTGTACGGGCGACGCCCGCTGGAGCCGACTGTGCGTGGGGCATGTGCTCTCCATGAACACGGGACATGCGGCCTGCGTGATGCCGCAGGTGGCGTTTGCGGCGGATGGCGTGCGCGCTTTTTTTGAAGCGCCTCTGTCTTATGAGCCGGGCGCGTTTTTTGCCTATAACACCGCCGCAACCTACCTTGTTGCGGAGCTGGTGCGGCGCGCCGCGGGGTGCACGGTGCCGGAGCTTTTGGCGCGCACGGTGTTCCCGGCGCTGGGCGTGGAGGATTTTTCGTGGCAGGTGTGCGCGGACGGGCGGTGCCAGGGCGGAACCGGACTGCAGGCGTCCTGCGACGATGTGGCAAAGCTGGCCCTGCTGTATTTGAACGAGGGAGAATGGAAGGGGCGGCAGGTGCTGCCCCGGGAATGGGTGCGTCTGGCTTCCGGGCTGCATTCCGTGAACGAGGGCAACGGCACGCCGGACTGGTGTGCGGGTTACGGCTACCAGTTCTGGCTGAATCGGCGCGGCGGTTTCCGCGGCGACGGTGCGTTTGGGCAGCTGTGCGTGGTGCTGCCTGAAACCGGCATCGCCGCCGCCGTCACGGCCGAGTGCACGGATATGAGCGCGGAGCTGAACGCATTGTGGCCGCTGCTGGAAAATCTGCATGCCCGCAGCGGCGTGCCCGCGGAAGGCGGCCTGCCGGAGGCGTACGCGCCCCAGGGTCGGCTGGACGGCAAAGAATGGGATACCGGCTGGCTGGACTGCCGGGCCAACCCGGCGGCCTTTACGGGCCTTCGCGTGCGCGTGGACGGGAAGGCCGCCCGCGTATGGCTGTGCGACGGCCGCGGCGTGCAGACGGTGTGCGCGCCTTCGGGCGCATGGCAGGAAAATGTGCTTTGGACGAAAAATTTCCGGCCCACGCTCTTCCGCCAGATGCCGCGGACAGAGCGCGCGCCGCTGCGTTTTGCCGCGGCCGCGCACACCCGCGGTGAGATGCTGGTGCTGGAGTGCCGCAGCCTGAACGCACCCCACGCCTTTGAGATGCGGTTTTCCGCCCGGGAGGGCGGCATGCGCATGGAGCTGTTCTCCCGGCTGGACGTATTCGGGGAGGAAAAGCTGCTGGAGGCGGATCGGCCGCAGCGCTGACGGGAGGCCGCGGGCCGATTTCCGGCCCCGGCATGCCCGAAACACGCGGGTCCGCAACGGGTTAGAGAGCTATGAAGGGGTGTAAAGCGCAATG
>JAQUZL010000066.1:2523-10962 GCA_028691385.1 Oscillospiraceae bacterium | reverse complement strand
TTCCGGTGTCTCCGGCCATTTCCCTTGCCGGTATAGGTCGATACACATTTGCTTGTATTCATAACTGTACTTCATGAAAGTACCCCCAATACTGGATGTCCAGTATTGGGGGTACATATCACATGTGCAGCAGGCACTTTTTTTACGTGAATTGCCGAAGCAGGCCGCCTATGCCGTCGGTTTTCAAAACGTCCTTGTAATCGGTCAGCTGCGTCTGAATCAGCTCGTCGATCACCTGCATGCCCAGCAGCTCCACCGGCGCTTTGTCGTCGGTCAGCTGATAGCCGGTGGAACAATAGGGCTGCATGGTAAGCGAAATCTCCTCCATCAGCGGTGCAAGCGCCGCATCCTCCAGCGTGACACGCCGCGCGTCAAACGTGCTGCGCGCCTGGGGGTTCTGTGTGGCAAGCAGCTCGCGGTTGGTGGAATTGGGCACATCCACCGTCAAAACGGTGTCAAACACGCCCGCAATGGTGTCGGCCAGATATGCGTTGATGTTGCCCTCTTTTTCCGTGTGCATGTTCATATTGACCACCATGACGCCATTGTCCGTCAGATGCTCGCGCACCATGGTGAAAAACTCGGTGGTGGACATCTGGAAGGGAATGGTGATGTCCTGATAGGCGTCCACCATAATGACGTCATATTTTTGCGCGGTTGCGCCGAGATAGGCACGGCCGTCATAGGTGGTCACCTTGGTGTCCGGGGACAGCGCAAAATAGGTTGACGCCAGACTTGTGATCTTCTCGTCAATCTCCACGCCCTCCACCGTCACATCGTCGAAATAGTACTGGCACTGCTTGGCATAGGTGCCCGTGCCCATGCCGAGAATCAAAATATCGTTGTGCGCCTTGCCGGTCATGACCGGCGCGGCCAGCGCGTAATCATAGTACATTCCCGTCTTTTCGGGCGTCTTTTTCATGATGGACTGCACGCCAAAGAGCACGTTGGTGGACAAAATCACGCTGTCCCCGGTCTGTTTCACCTGCAGATAGTTGTAGACGGACTCGCCCTCATAGAGCAGCTCCTTTTCCCAGAAAGCAACCCGGTCGGCATTGCCGAACAATGCGCACGCAGCCACCGCCGCCGCGCAGAAAATGCACAAAACGCGCTTTGTCCGGCCGCTGATGAAATAGATCAGCCCCAGCGCCAGCAGCACGCCCGAAAAGAGCAAAAAAGTGATGCTGGTGCCCAGTGCCGGAATGGCCGCAATCCACACCGCCGCTACCAGAATGCGGGCATAGAGCTTGTCCGGGTTCGGATTTTTATCCGCACTTCTGCCGCCCCAAAGATTGCCCAGCGCCATGGCAATCATGATTGTACCGATGATGATGGTCCACACGATCTGCGACGAGCTGAAATACGGCGCAAGCAGGCGGTTCGCCCCCAGCTCCACCGCCATCACCGCCGCGCCGGAAAAGAACTCTGTCACGTAGAGATACCATTTGTTTTTCAAAATATTGCGTGGCTTCATTGTGTTCTTCCCTTCGGTTTTTCTTTGCGCTCAGCGCGCCGCATCGTCGAGATTAGCCAGCGCGATCAGCGCCGAGGTCAGCATCTCGCCCGCAAGCAGCAGCTCAGAAACCGGGATAAACTCGTCGCAGTCATGGATATGGTAGTCCACGCCCGGCATTTCGCAGCCAAACGCGACCCCGTTTTCCACGTCATGCACATAAGTGCCGCCGCCGATGGCAAGGCATTCGCCCTTTTGCCCGGTCCACTGCTCATACACGCGCAGCAGTGTGCCGATGAGCGGCAGCTCCTGCGGCACATAGTGCACCGGCTCATTTTTCTGCATCATCGCGGCAAAGCCCGCCTGCCGCAGCGCCGCTGCGATGACGCCGCTGCAATTTTCCTCGTTGGCACAAAGCGGCACGCGGCCATCCATGGTGGCGGTGATGCGGCCGTCCGCAATGGAAAGCACATTGAGCGTCAGCGTCAGCTTGCCCGACGTCGCGTCCTCCATCTCCACGCCGATGGCCTTGCCGCGCCAGTCGCCGTGGGGGAACAGCTTGGAAAGGGCGCGCACGCGGCGCGCGGAATCGGTGTCCGCCAGCGGCAGCGCTGAAAGAAGCTGCAGCAGCGCGGTCAGCGCGTTGTTGCCCGTCCACGGCGTCGCCGCGTGGGCGTTTGCGCCGGTGCAGGTGATGGTGAGCAGCGCTTCCTGTTCGGACAGGGAAAACGCCGCGCCGGTTGCGCGCGCGACGGCGTCGCACACCGGCTGCGCCGCCTGCTGCGACAGTCCCGCAAGGACGACCACGCCGCGTGAGGGCACGACATTTGCCTTGTCGCCGCACTGCGCCGAAACAATCCGCGGCAGCGCCGAATCCTCCGCCGCGTCCGCCTGCGCCTGCAGCCACAACCGGCCGCGCTCCACATTGATGAGCGGATAATTGGCGTCCGGAGAAATGGTCATGGGCGCGGGCTGCTCCGCCGCGTAATAAGACGCAAGGTCGCCGCAGCCGCACTCCTCGTCCGTGCCAAGCACCAGACGGATGCTGTTTTTCATGGGTACCTTCAGCGCCTTGATGCACTTCATGGCATACAGCGCCGCCACAGCCGGCCCCTTGTCGTCCTGCGTGCCGCGGCCATAGAGGTTGCCGTCCACGATTTTCGGGTCAAAGGGGTCGCATTTTGTCCAGTTGTCCGCTGCCGGCACCACATCCAGATGCGCCAGCAAATCCACCGCCCGCGCGCCCGGCTGAAAATCGGCGGCCATCACGCGCTCGTCATAGCACTGCACGGAAAAGCCTGCTTCGCGGCACAGGTTCATCGCCGTTTCCAGCGCGCGGCGCGGCATTGCGCCATAGGGCATGCCCGGCGCGGCTTCGCCGCGCACACTGGGAATCCGCACCAGGGTCATCACATCTGCGATCATTTCTTCCCGGTGCGCTTCAAAATATGCTTTTATTTGCTCCTGCATCATGCGTTCCTCCTGTGAAAAAAAGGGTCGATGCGCAAACATCGACCCTTTTCAATATTTTAGCCCTTAACGGTATAGTTCGGTGCTTCCTTGGTGATGCTGATGTCGTGCGGATGGCTCTCAATGAGGCCAGCGCTGGTGATGCGGACAAACTGGCCGCGCGCCTGCAGATCCGCAACCGTGGCGGTGCCGCAGTAACCCATACCGGAGCGGATGCCGCCCAGCAGCTGATAGACATTATCCGACACGCTGCCGCGAAACGGAACCCGCCCCTCGACGCCCTCGGGCACCAGCTTGGTGTTGCCCTCCTGGAAATAGCGATCCTTGCTGCCATGCGCCATGGCGGCAAGCGAGCCCATGCCGCGATAGACCTTGAACTGACGACCCTGATAAATTTCCAGCTCGCCGGGGCTTTCCTCGCAGCCGGCCAGCAGAGAACCGATCATGACGGTGCTCGCACCGGCAGCCAGCGCCTTGACGATGTCGCCGGAGTAATGGATGCCGCCGTCGGCAATAATCGGCACGCCGTATTCCTTGGCCGCACAGGCCGCGTCATAGATGGCGGTGATCTGCGGCACGCCGATACCGGCGACCACGCGGGTGGTGCAGATGGAGCCGGGGCCGATGCCGACCTTGACGCAGTCCGCGCCCGCTTCGATGAGCGCGCGCGTGCCCGAGCCTGTGGCCACGTTTCCTGCAATCAGCTGGGCTTCCGGGAATGCCTGACGCACGCGCTTGATGCTCTCGAGAATATTGCGGCTATGGCCGTGGGCGCTGTCAAAGACCAGCACGTCCGCGCCGGCGGAAAGCAGTCCTTCCGCGCGCTCCAGAACATCGTTGGTGGCGCCGATGGCCGCGCCGCAGAGCAGTCTGCCCTTGTCGTCCCGGGCGGAGTTGGGGTAGGCAACCGCTTTTTCAATATCCTTGATGGTGATAAGGCCTTTCAGGTGGAAATCCTTATCGACAATCGGGAGCTTTTCAATTTTGTGCTTGTGCAGCGTCTGCTTTGCCTCTTCGAGGGTGGTGCCCTCCGAAGCGGTTACCAGACCCTCCTTGGTCATCACCTCGCCGATGAGACGGGTAAAATCCTCCTCGAAGGTCAGATCACGGTTGGTGATGATACCGATCAGCTTGCCGTCCGGCTCGCAGATGGGCACGCCGGAAATGCGGAACTTGCCCATGATCTCGTCCGCGTCACGCAGGGTGTGCTGCGCGGACAGGAAGAACGGATTGGTGATAACGCCGTTTTCAGAGCGCTTGACCATATCCACCTGCTCCACCTGAGCATCAATGGACATGTTTTTATGAATGATGCCGATGCCGCCCTCGCGCGCCATTGCAATGGCCATGCGGTACTCCGTCACCGTGTCCATTGCGGAGCTGAGCAGCGGAATGTTCAGGTGAATCTTCTTGGTGAGCTGCGTGCCAAGGCTGATCTGACGCGGCTCAACGTCAGACGCCGCAGGAATCAGCAGCACGTCGTCAAACGTCAGGCCCTCTTTCAAAAACTTCTCGCCGGCATTGTCGTTTACCATCATACTTCCCCGTCTCCTTTTCCTCGGTCTGTATCCAATTTTTTAATAATTGTGTGCTATTCTACCCTTGCCTTGTGCAAAAGTCAAGGACGATTTTATTGTTTGAAATATTTCATATAGTATAGCAGATTTGTGCCCGTTTCGCAATCCGGATTCTGTCAAAATACACCGTGGAAAATATTCCCGCATCCTGATTTTCGCGCAAAAAGCGCCCCTGCTTTGGCGGCCGTTTGGCCGTGGCAGGGGCGCGATTGTGCCGGCGTGCGCGTTATTCCGCGCGCAGCAGCTGGGTGTTCATGTTTTTGATCTGCAGCTGCAGTTTATCGGCGATCAGGGCGATAAATTCGGAATTTGTCGGTTTCCCCTTTGTGTTGGAAACCGTATAGCCAAAAAACCGTTGCAGCGTTTCCAGATCGCCCCTGTCCCACGCCACCTCGATGGCATGGCGGATGGCGCGCTCCACGCGGCTCGGCGTGGTGGAAAACGTCTTTGCAACCTGCGGATAAAGTACCTTGGTGATTGCATTGATGACGTCCATGTCATTGACCGCAATCATGATGGCCTCGCGCAAATACTGATAGCCCTTGATATGTGCCGGTACGCCGATTTCATGAATGATGGAGGTCACCATGGATTCCACATTGATCTCCTGCGTTTTGGGCGATACCACGCCCGCCGATGCGCCGATTGGCGTATCCCGAATCTCTGACAGGCGCTGCAGCACCGCGCTGTAATCGCACGGCTTGAGCATCAGGTAGCGAACCCCCAAATTCACAGCCTGACTGGTTGCATAGTCCGTCAAGAAGCTCGAAATCACCAAAATGTCCGGTCGATGCTCCATCGCGCTAACGGCTTTGAGCACCGCCAGCCCGTCCATCTTCGAGAGCATCAGGTCCATCACCAGAATGTCCGGTTCGAGCGCCGCCGTCAGTTCCACTGCCCTCGTACCGTCCGTCGCCGTTCCGACAACCTCAAACCCCTCGGCTGTCCGAACTGCATTTTTCAGGTGCTCGCAATACTCCTCGTTCCCATCTGCGAGCAAAATTGTCACTCTTTTCTCCATCGTTGTCCTCTCCTGTTCGATCACTGAATTAAGCCGGTATCCTTATCGGATGATCCTAATTTACCATATAATTCCAAATATTGCAAGTTAGGAAGTTGCTTCGACCAGAAGAACTTGTCGACGCGGTTCGACACCCCGCGTTCAACTGTTCCATATTCTGCACAAAAGCAACTGATTCCGGCAAAAAACAATTTTGTGCCGCCGGCATAAAAAAGATACTCCGCCCTGCAACGCCGCAGGGCAGCCGCCGAGAACGAAATCTGTCCGCCCTTATTTGGGCAGGACGTCGGAAAGACGTCTTGTCACAGTGCCATCGTCGCGCACAAAGCACGGGATTCCGATGGAGCCGGCACTGCGCACCTTCGCGTAGTCCGCGCTGGTATCACGATACCGCAGCAGCATTTTCAAATTTGCAAGATTTTCGGAAATGTCCGCAAAAACATATTCCGCACCCGCGGCGTTGAGCTTGTCCATCGCCTCACGACAATCCGGGCAAAGCTTGGAACCGAGCATAATCAGCATATTTTTTCCTCCTATCAAACCGATGGTTTTTTATGTGTTTTATTATAGAACGAATCAATTCCGGCTGCAAGTAATTTGAAAAAAATTTCCACTTTTTTTGCAAGTTTCTACGGATTCTTACGTTTGCCGACTTTCGGCACAGATTTTCCCCGCTTCTTCGCAAAAGCGGGGAAAAACCCTTGTCTTTTATAGTACTTTCCAGTAGAATAAAAATGAAATTTTCTGAAAAAGAGGAATCAACATGGAGAAAAAGAACGGTGGGGCCATTGCCCTGCTCCCAATCGCAGTCTTTCTGGTATTGTATCTCGGACTTGGCATTCTCTTTGAGTACATACTCGGCATTGAAATGGGCTTCTACAACATCCCGATTGTCGTCGCCTTTATGGCGGCCATTTTGGTTGCCTGCCTGCAAAACCGCAGCATTTCCTTTAACGAAAAGCTGCAGCTGATGGCGGACGGCCTGGCCGACAAGAACATCATCACCATGATCCTGATTTTCATGACTGCCGGCATTTTTGTCGGCGTCGTCGGCCGCAGCAGCGCGGAAAGCGTGGCCTATTTCATGCTGTCCATCATCCCGGCCAAGTTTGCGGTCGCTGTTTTGTTTGTGGTGGCCTGCTTTGTTTCCACCGCCATGGGCACCTCCTGCGGCACCATCGCGCTGATTGTGCCAATCGCCGTGGCCGTTTCGTCGGTGGCCGGATTCAGCCTGCCGCTGTGCGTGGCTTCGGTCATGGGCGGCGCGATGTTTGGGGATAACCTGTCGTTTATCTCCGACACCACCATCGCCGCCTGCAACACGCAGGGCTGCGAAATGAAGGACAAATTCCGCACCAACTTCTTCATTGCGCTGCCGGCTGCCATTGCGGCGCTGGTTATCATCCTGATTCTTTCGTTCCAGACGCAGGTGCAAAGCTCCATTCACGAAAGCTACTCGCTGCTGCAGCTGATTCCGTATCTGCTGGTGCTTGTGGGCGGCATCGCGGGCGTCAATGTCTTTGTGATTTTGCTGGTGGGTATTGTTTCCGGCTCTGTCATCATGCTCGCCACCGGCACGGTGGACGCCATCACCCTGATCACCAACATGGGCAGCGGCGCGTCGGGCATGTTCGAAACCGCCATGGTCGCCGTGCTGGTATCGGCCATGTGCGGCATGATTCGCGCCTACGGCGGCTTTGACGCGCTGCTGGCCGGTATCAAGCGGGTCTTTCGTGGCAAGCGCGGCGGTCAGCTGGGCATCGGCCTGCTGGTCGGCGCGATGGACGTCGCCACTGCCAACAACACCGTCGCCATCGTGATGGCCGGCCCCATCGCGCGGGAAATGGCGCAGGATTATGGGATCTCCCCCAAGAAGAGCGCCTCCATTCTGGACACCTTCAGCTGCGTGTTTCAGGGCATCATTCCCTATGGCGCGCAGATGCTTTACGCCGTGAGCGCCGTCATCGCGCTGGGCTATTCCATCACAGCCTTTGAGATCATTCCGTTCCTCATCTACCCGTTCATGCTGCTGCTCAGCTCCCTGCTTTTCATCTTCTTCCTACCGGAGCACGGCGCGGACAAATAAATAAACAAAAGCGCCTCTTTCCGGTTGGAAAGAGGCGCTTTTCTATATGCAGTCAAGATGCGCCGACCAGCGCGCGCAGGTTGCGATGAATGCCCAGCGGGCGCGCCAGATGGGTCTTTTCCAGCACCGCCGCCAGCTTGTCGGCAATGCTCACAATGTAGCTCTCGCAGTAACGCGGCAGCGCAAGGGTCACCGGGAACATATGCTTGACAATAATGTCCTCTTCCTTGGCCGAAAGGGGAAACCGGCGCGCGTTTTCCAGCGCCGCCTGCGGATGGGTTCGCCATCTTGACAGGGCGCCGTCATCACTGCCTTCCCACTGGGACAGGTACAAATCGTGCAGCAGGCCGCCCCGCGCCGCCGCCGTATAATCCAGTCCCATCCAGCGGCACATAGTAAAGCTCAAATAGGCAACGCAAACGCAGTGGCCATATCTTGTCGTCGCGGCAGTATGCTGATGATACTGCTGCAGCTGGCACACAAACGGATCTTTTTCCAATTCTCCAAGACAATCCAGAAACAACGCTCTGTTTTTTTCACGCCACATGGACAACCCTCCCGGCTTTTCACGGTGAACAACGTCAATCATCCCATACCATCCGCGCGCCGAAGTGCTGCGGCTTGAAGTTTAAAGCGCTTTGGCGCGGAGCGCCAAAATGCGCATATAATAACGACATAGTCGTTATTATATCACAGTCTGGCCGATTGGCATAGAGATATTTTCATTTTCCGATCATTTCCAGTTCTCCGGCTGCGCGGCACTTATCGGAAGCTGTGATAGACCTGCCCGCTCTGCAGCGATACGCCTTTGATTCTGGCAAGCTCGGAAACC
>JAQUZL010000066.1:0-2423 GCA_028691385.1 Oscillospiraceae bacterium | reverse complement strand
TTGGCATAGAGATATTTTCATTTTCCGATCATTTCCAGTTCTCCGGCTGCGCGGCACTTATCGGAAGCTGTGATAGACCTGCCCGCTCTGCAGCGATACGCCTTTGATTCTGGCAAGCTCGGAAACCGTCACAAACACATAGCCCTGTGCCTGCAGCGTGTCAATGGCGCGCAGCGCCGCCTGCACGCTGGTCGGGTACATATCATGCATCAAAATAATGTCGCCGTCGCGCACCACAGACAAAATGTTGTCGGTAACCGTTTGGGTGTTGTGATATTTCCAGTCCTGCGTATCGACGCTCCACAAAATGCAGTCCATGCCGCGCGCCTGCAGCGCCTGCAGCACCGCCGAATGATAAGCGCCGCCGGGCGGACGCATCAAAACCGGCGACGTGCCCGTACCCGCGCAGATGGCCTTGTTGGTGTTGTCCAGCTCCGCCGCCAGCGCGGGCGCGCCCAGCTTGGTGAGCTGGGCATGGGTGGCGCTGTGATTGCCCACCTCATGCCCCTCGGCGAGGTAACGACCCATCAGATCCGGATAACTTGCAATGCGGTAGTTGCAAAGGAAGAAGGTGGCGTGCGCGCCGCGCTGCTGCAAGCCGTCCAGCAGCGCCGTGGTATATTTTCCGGAAGGGCCGTCGTCAAAGGTCAGCGCCAGATAGCCCTTGGCCACGCCCGCCGCGTTGCGCGGCAGCGCCTGCACGCGGCTCCATGCCGCAGCTTGCAGCGCCGGGGATTTCGCCAGACTGTACGGCGAAATCACAATGCCGTTTGCCGCGCTGTCGGTTGCGCCGTACAGATCCAGCGCAGCGGTGAACGCCGCAAGGGAGCAAAACGCCTCGCCATCCTTGCGCGCGCTGCCAAAATCCGCATGCTCCGTTTTCACGCCATCCACGGTGATGCTGCCGCTTTCCGCAGGAAATGCTGCGATATGGCCGCCATAGGTCACCACAGCCGTGCCGTCGTCCCACATCTGATAGCTGCCGCCCAGCGCCTGCGTTAGAAACCGCAGCGGCAGCATCACAAGTCCGTCGGGCGACTGATAGGGCGCGTAGCTGCTGCCGGGCGGGCTGATTTGAACTTCTTTGCCAGCCACCCATGCGCTGCAGGAATCCTGCCGCAGCAAAATGGCGCTCCGGTCAAACAGCCCTCTGTTTGGGCCAAAGGTTTGCAGCGCCCGCTTGCGCGCCTGCAGCAGTGCCGCGTCCGGCGCGGATGATGAAAAATTTTCATTGGGCGCGCCCGCCAGATCGCCCTCGGTCAGCGGCGCGGCGGACAGCACCAGAAATCCGCCGTCATAATAGCCGAAGGTATGTACATAGACGCCGGCAAGCGACCGGAGCGCCTGCACCGGCACAAAAAACGTATTTCCTGCCAGTACCGGCGGCGAGGCGAGCGTCTGCGCCGTGCCGCCGGAAAAATAGCTCCAGTGTCCGGCGGTGAAAATCAGCGAGGAGTTCCCCTGTACCGTCGCGCGGCCGCTGCCTGCGTCCACCTGAACGCTTGCGCCAAGCGCTTCGCAGACCGGCGCAAGCGGCACCATTACCGCGCCGTTTGGCGCGTAATAGGGCGCTGCAATGGCGCTTTCTTCCCTGCCATGCAGCAGTATTTCGCTGCCAAGCTGCAAAATCACCGCGGTATCTTGCTCCGCCGCCATCACCGGCGACGCAGGCAGCATCATCACCGCCGCCAGCAGCAGGCACACAATCCGCACCATTCGATTTTTCATTTTCCACTTCTTTCCGCCCAACCTTTGGGGCTATGGTCATAAGAAAATGGCTGTATCCAGCCGCATAAAGCGGCACATGACAAAGCCACAGCACGTTCCATATTGATTGCCTCTACCTGATGAAGCAACCGCGAAAGCGGCTGCTTGCTGCGCATTTTGTGCGCTGTTCCAAATTCTAAGCCGTGGCGCGGGACGCGCCGATGTAGTATTCTATTATAGAAGATCGGGATGCGCCTGTCAATGACAAGACGCATCCCGATCTTTTTTCTGTGCGGCGCAGGCGATGCCCATCAGCGATCAGCGTCCAGCATTTTTTCGATAAAAATCCCATAGCCGCGGGTTGGATCGTTCACCAGCACATGGGTCACCGCGCCGATCAGCTTCCCATCCTGCACAATGGGGCTGCCGGACATGCCCTGCACAATACCGCCGGTCACTTCGAGCAGGCGCTCATCGGTCACCGTCAGCATTAAGTTGCGCCCGTTGCCCGCCAGGGGATAAATGCGATCAATCTGCACGGCGTACGGCAGCACAGTTTTGCCGTCCACATTGCACCAAATCTCCGCCTTGCCGGTACTGATCTGCTTTGCCGACGCCACCGGCAAGGCCGCGCCGGACACCGGCTCGTCCAACGCGCCGAAAATGCCGCTGGCGGTATTGGCTGTCACCGTGCCGATCTGTTTGCGCAGATCGAA
>JAQUZL010000065.1 GCA_028691385.1 Oscillospiraceae bacterium | reverse complement strand
CCTCGGCTGTTTCGCCCGGCTCCATCGTCAGAATTGTTCCGTTACCATAAATCGTCTGCATCCGCAGCGCTCCCCTTCACACCATGATTTCTTGACAGGCAATCTCTTAAAACTCATGTTTTTCATCTCCCGATGGAAATTTTATGGGTGATTCTCCCGCCTGTTACCTTGTCACCCTTAAAACTTGCATTCGCCAGCACAATTCTCCGTCGCCTGCGGGCGACAGCTCCTTTCAAAAGGAGCTCGGGCAGGGGTCGTGCGGCAGGCTCGGCGCAGCGTGACGGGTGATTGCAGGCTCCCGGGTGGCGCGCTAGCAACGATTCTCAAAAGAAAGCTTAAGCGGTTACAAAGTACTGCGGGGGAGAACAATGAGCATTTAGAGGTGCTATATAGTATGTCAGATTTCTGTTGCGGACAAACAACGAATCGGTAAACAATTTATGACGATTACAGCAGCGTGAGCAGCAGATTGGTTACAAACACCGCCGCACAGGCACAAACCGCAACTGTGAGCAGGCTTTTGCGGCAAAACGCGAGCACCAACGCCACCACGGTTCCCACCAGACCGGAAATGATTCCGCCGGCGGAAAAAAAGATGGCCGGAAACGTCATTGCGCCCAACACTGCATAGGGAACGTAATACAAAAACGACCGCAGAAAGCGGCTTGTAATTTTCTTTGTGAACAGCGTCATCGGCAGCATTCGCACCAGATAGGTGACAAGCGCCATCACGACGAGCTGCAGAATTGCGTTGGTCAGATTCATGAGCGCGCCTCCTCTTCGGAACTGGGCGCATCTGTGGGCTGCGCTTCCCGGTGCAGCTCGTCCTGCACCGGGAAGCGCCATGCAGCCAGTCCTGCGGCCACCAGCGCGCAGATGATGATGACAAAGCCGGAGGAAACGCGGTTCAGGCCGGGAATCCAGTAAAACGCGCAGCTGAGTGCCGTCGCAAGAATCACAACGAAGAGCACTGGCTTTTTCTCCCGCGCAACGGGAATAATAATGGCAAGAAACATTCCGTAAATCGCGATGCCGAGCGCGCTGCGCACAGAAGCCGGCAGCACATTTCCCGCCGCCGCACCGAGCAGCGTTCCCAGCGCCCAACCGAGATACGGCATGCTCATCAGCCCGAGAAAATACTTTTTGCCCACCGCTCCGGGCTGACCGCTCGCCACGGCGAAGATTTCATCGGTATTGCCAAACGAGATCCAGAACCGGTCGGCCAGCGTCACAGAGGAATCCAGCTTCTGTGTGAGCGAAAGCGACATCAGCGCATACCGCAGGTTGATTGTCAGCTGCGTCAGCGCCATTTCCAGAAATGACGCACCCGAAACAATCAGCGAAAGCCCTGCGAACTGCCCTGCCGAAGTGAGATTCGTCATGGAAACGGCCACGGCAAACCACACGGGCAGCCCCTGCGCAACGGCCATCATGCCAAACGTAAACGAAACCGAAACATAGCCGAGCGCAATGGGAACGCCATCCCTCACGCCGCGGGAAAAACTGTTCTGAACCAATGAAAACCCTTCCTTTTGCCGGAATTGCCGCACTGCAGCGGTTTTTATTGTAGCACACCGCGCGGAGATTGTCGAGAATGGGAAGGCCTTTCCCCTCATCCGCAAGAATACTTTTCAACTGTTTTCGGTATTGAGAAATTTTATGTCACGCCGTATACTGAATACAGGCAACGGCCGTTGCGAAAAGACGAAAGGATGATCGGAATGACAGATACAGAGCTTCTCGCTTCTTGGGCAATTCATAAAATTAAAACGGAATATCCCGAGGATATTGATTTGCTGATTGCGGTGGACGGTGCCGAGGTTGGCGGAGACGGCCACGGTAAATGTTTTGATTATTTTATTCCCCGCACCGAGCGTGGAAACGAACTGTCGCAGACCTTTGTTCTGGGCGACGGCATCGGCACCGACCTTTACCCGCGCTCTTGGGAACGCACCGAAGCGACCGTCGCACTGAAAGAGGGGCCAATGGCCTGCATTGCAAACGCGCGCATTCTCTACAGCCGCACTCCCTCCGAGGCAGACCGCTTTACCGCATTGCAGCAAAAATTTTGGAATCAGCTGCGCACGCCTGCTTTTGTTTGTCGTGGGGCGTTGGAACGGCTGAAGATTGCAACCGAACTATTTTGCAATATGTTGTTTGAAGAACAGCTCTTTCAGGTGCGCATGGCAGCCGGTTTCGTGTTCGACTATCTCTCCGAAGGAATGCTATTGCTCAACGGCTGCAGTGCAGAAATGTTCGGGCGAATCGGGCAACTGGAAGCGCTGCCGGGGTTGGAACCGGATTTTCTGCTTGCCGCAAAGGCACTTCCTGCTGCAGAGAGCGTAGAAACGGTACGCGAACTGTGTCGCAAAATGATCTATTCTTACCGCAAGACCTTGGAATCCGAAAAAGTCGTTTCTGCACACGAGGGAAACAAAAACGCACCCGACTTTTACGGGTTGGCTGATTGGTATCAGGAGCTTGCACTGCACTGGCGGCGGCTGCGCTGCTTCTGCGCTGCTCAGAATGCATCCGATGCTTTTCTTTGCGCCTGCAACCTTCAATATGAGATAAACATAGTGGTCGAAGAATATCTTCTTGGCGCACCCGCGGAGTTTGATCTGCTTGGCGCGTATTGTGCGGAGAATCTCTTGCCGCTGGTTTTCCGGGCTGACGAACTGGAGAAAAAGATATTGTCAGCCATTGAATCGCACGGCATTTCGATCTCCCGATACGACACTGTGCGGGAATTTCTGACGCACAACTGAAAAACGGCGTTTGCGTCGTTTCGCGTCATGCAGATGGGAGGCAACGACATTATGAGATATCGCAACGCTTCAGAAATTTTGCCGGATCGGCTGCTGAAAGAGTTGCAGCAATACGCGCCGGGAGAACTGCTTTACATCCCGGCGGAAAAGCAGCGAAGGCAATGGGGCGCAAGCTCCGGCGCAAAGGTTTTCTACGAGCAGCGCAATCAAACCATACGCAATCGCTTTTTCAGCGGAGAACCGCTCGAATCACTCGCAGAGGAATATCATCTCTCCACCGACACAATCCGTAAAATTGTTTATCAATAGCAAAACCGGCAGTCGCGCTTTTTGCAAAGCATGACTGCCGGTTTTCATGTGAGAAATTATTTGCTCACCGCGTGGAGAATGCGCTCAACGGCGTTTTCAATGACATACTCTTGATAGCCATCGGCATGTCCGGGGCTGCCAAACACGCGCATCTTCTTGAGTGTCGCCTGCTTGACCGCTTCGGTAATGTTCGGCATCAGGTCGGTCATGCCGATACCCTTTTCGAAGTAATCATGCGCAGTCTTTGCGGATGCATTGTTGATATCGGTAAAGATGTTCACCTTGGAAATACCATTTGCAATCGCGTGGCGGAAGTCCTCGTCCGAAAGGCCGGAACCGCCGTGCAGCACGAGCGGAGTTTTGACGATGCTCGCAATTTCGGCCAGGCGGTCAAAATCGAGCTTCGGCTTGCTCTTGTAAGCGCCGTGCGCAGTGCCGATTGCGACAGCCAGCGCATCAACCTCGGTGGCTTCGGCGAAAATTTTCGCTTCCATCGGATCGGTGTAGATGTCGTGGTCGCCTTCGCCGCTGACTTCTGCACTGTTGCTGTTTGCGCCGACATGGCCGAGCTCTGCTTCCACAGAGATGCCGTTGTCATGGGCAAACTGCACCATCTGGGCAACCTCCTTGACGTTCATGTCGTAGCTCAGCGTGGAGCAGTCATACATGACGGAAGAAAACCCGAGCGCGATTGCCTTGTGAACACGATCCTTGGTCAGGCCGTGGTCAAAGTGCAGAACAACCGGAACCGAGGCTTTTTTTGCCAGCGGAACGAGCATCGGAGCCAGTTCCTCCAGGCTGGAAAACGGGAGCAGTACCTCTGCTGTGCCGATGATGACGGGAGACTGCGCCTCCTCGGCTGCCGCGATGACACCCTTCGCCATTTCGAGGTTAACGGTGTTGAACAGGCCGACAGCGTACTTTTTCTTCTTTGCGTCCTTCAGGACTTCGTTCAGTGTTACCAGCATAAGCGTTGATCCTTTCTTTTATTTACCGCATCGGCGCCTTCGCTCTGCCCGCAGGACAGGAAAAGCGAACTCTGCCTCCTGCCAAACGCGGATCTACGGGGGATCGATCCGGTTAATTTAATTGCACTCCGCGTTCAGCGGGCCGGCAAGCTCTTTGAGATAGAACAATTTGCCTTCCAGCGTGGGGATGAACGTGGAGGTGATATGCATATCAGGTCCATGATGCAGCGTGGTCAGGAAACTCATTCCCTGCCAGCCCATGCCGCGGTTGAGTGCGCCGTCGCAGCCGCCGATTGCGTAATCTGCCTGCAGGAAGATGCCAGGCCCGATGGTGTTTGCCGTGCACGGAACCAGTGTGGAACGGCTCTTGAAGCTGGTGATGGCGTTCTGCTCAATCGTCAGCGGGTGCAGCTTGGCGCCCAGACGATACGGAGCTTTTTTCCATTCTGCTTCGTTTGCAAAATCAACGGCAAAATGCGGCTCCCAGAATGCGATGTGGCACATACGGCCGATGCCGTAAACCAGCACCAGGCGAGCGCCCTCGGCCTTCAGCTTCGCAATCTTTTCCGGATAGGTCGGCAGATTGGTCTTCGTTGCAAAATTGCGCTGCTCGGGCGGAACGGTCAGTGCGCCGAGCTTGTTGAAGAATGCTTCCTTCATGCTGTATTCAAAGGAAGCCGGGTTGCTGTTCGGCAGGGTGTTGCCCTCGCCGTCTGCCCACTCGTCCATGTTGAACGTGGTCACATGGTCGCAGCAGACATTCCACTCTTTGAGGAAAAAGCTGGCCCATTTGTACATGCCCATCGGGCCGACCGGCAGGATGATGGCAAGCTTCTTGCCCTCGTCGCGCGCTTTTTTGATCTGCAGAGCGATCTCGTGACCCATGTAGGCGTCAAAATCGCCGATGCTGTCGCATTCCACGGGATTGAACTTCTCGTTCCAGAAATCCTCGCGTGCAACGCCCTTTTCGCAGCAGGCATCAATTTTGGCCATGTCCCAGCCCTGGGGATAGAAACCCTCCAGAAGCGAGCCCTTTACTGTGCTCATAAAATCCATGATGGTGTCCTCCTTGTGTTGTTTTCATTGCGGCAATCTGCCGTTGATACTAATATCATACTTTACTTTCCCTGCAAAATATAGTATTATTTCAGTAGGATATTAGCACAGATTCGTCACACACAGAGGACGGAGCAATCTTGTGATTGGAACAGAAAAGAGGCGCGAATTGGATGGAAACAACCTTTGCTTTAGAGCCGATCCGGCGGCTGCTGATGGATTTTTACCGTGTTACAGGCCATCAGCTGGGCATTTTTGATCTTGAGGGAAATGCGGTGCTCCGCTGCCCGGCACAGTTTCATCTTTTCTGCCGGATGATTCAGTCCACAGCAGAAGGACGCCGCCGGTGCCAAAACTGCGACCGGCAAGGCTTTCGCACTGCGCAGAAAACCGGAGAGCTTTGCACCTACCGCTGTCACGCCGGTCTGCTTGAGGTCTGCGCCCCGGTTACCGACGGCGGCGAAGTGATCAGCTACCTGATGTTCGGCCATTTGCTGGACAGCCGCAATCCCGAACAGCAGTGGGAGGCAACGCGCGCAGGCTGCGAAAGCTTCTGCACCGATCTCGCCGCGCTGCGCGAAGCGTTCAACACGCTGCAGGCGGTCGATTCGGAATACATCACAGCGCTTTCCAACATTTTAAAAACATGTGTGGGCTACATTCAGCTGCAACAGCTGGTGCGGCCGCGCCGGACGGATATCTGGGAATCGCTGCAAAGCTACCTTGCACAGCATCTCACCGAGAAGCTCGAAATCGATACCATCGCCTCAACCTTTTCCATCAGCGTTTCCACGCTTTCACGCGCCGTGCAGCAGCACACCGGCACAACCGCCGGCAAGTGGATTCTGACGGAACGGCTGACGCTCGCAAAGCAATATCTTTGCAACACGTCGCTGCCTGTTGCGGAAATTGCCGCAAAGTGCGGCATTCCGGACTACAATTACTTTTCGCGCTTGTTTCGCCGGGAAACCGGCTGCAGTCCGCGCGACTATCGCGCAAAAAATAAAAGCAATTGATTTATTATCTGCGCTGTTAATATCATATCATATTCCCCTGCTTTTGTCCACTCTTGGCGCATATTTCGATAAATAGCCAGCAAATGCTCAGAAAACAATCATATCCGCTCACAGCTGAACATTTGTTTCCCGCGTCAATCTGTTTATGCGCACAAAGCGCCTGCCGGGTTTTCTCTTTTCAACCCTTGAAAACATTTACAATTCTGCGTATAATAAGGATGTTTTATGATTGTTCGGCATTTTCTGCCGAAATCACCTGTTTTCAACCCCGGATAACGGGAATTCAAATTTGAGGTGGCAATGATTGTGAAAAAACGGTTCGAAAATTTATTCTGTGCGGTACTGGCAATTTCTCTTGTGATTGCGCTATTCGGCTGTGCTACGCCCAAAGCAAGCTCTTCGGGCACACCCTCGGCGGTGAGCTCTGTTGCGCAAAGTGCGGCCGAAAGCCCTGCGGCGTCCTCGTCCCAACCTTCAGAAAGCGCTTCCGGCAGCGCAGGAGCTGCCGACGGTTCCGAGGGCTTCGTGCTTCTTTCTGATGTGATCCCCGATGCGATTCAAGAAATCCGCTATTATTCCACATATAACTTTGTGGGCGCCCGGGTAGACGGATACGAAGAGCCGTGCGCACTTCTAACAAAAGAAGCCGCCGCCGCCCTGAAGGAAGCCAGCGACGAATTCAAGGACATGGGTTACCGGCTGAAAATCTACGACGCGTATCGTCCGCAGATGGCGGTTGACCATTTTGTGCGCTGGGCAGAGGATCTCAACGACACTGCGATGAAGTCCTATTTTTATCCCGACATTGACAAGAACGCACTTTTTGTCATGGGTTATATTGATCAGAAATCCGGCCACAGCAGAGGAAGCAGCATCGACCTGACCCTGTTTGATATGAAGACCGGCAAAGAGGTTGATATGGGCGGAACCTTTGATTATTTCGGCGAGCTTTCCCACCCGACCTATAGCAAGGGGCTGACCGATGAACAGGTTCAGAACCGCAGAACTCTCCGCGAGGTGATGTCCCGCCACAGCTTTCAGCCGATTCCGACCGAATGGTGGCATTTCGACCTGACCAACGAACCGTACCCAGATACTTATTTCAACTTCCCAGTCAGCGCGGAATCCGTCGCAAAGAATTAATTTTTTCTCTGGCGTTTGCAGTAACAAAATACGAGCTTCGTCTACAATCGAATTTTTACGAAACAGCAAACAGCGGAAACCACAATTTGCGGTTTCCGCTGCTTTTTTTGAAAGCTGTTTTGATCTTTAATGGCCGCAGCTGCCGCCGCATTTATGTTCGCCGCACCGATGTGCTTCGTCGCCGTGCTCGTGGTCATGGTGGGCACAATGCACATCCGGCTGAAATTTGAGTGTGCCGCCAATCAGCTGCGCAACGGCGCCATCTGCGCTTCCGCTGACTCCGCCGAACAACTGAATTCCTGCCGCCGCCAGCGCTTGCTGTGCTCCGCCGCCAATTCCGCCGCAAATCAGCGTATCTACGCCGTTCACCGCCAAGAATCCGGCCAGCGCACCGTGGCCGCTGCCGTTGGTATTGACCACCTCGCTCGCGATAACTGCGTTATTTTCGACCGTGTAAAGCTTGAACTGTTCTGTATGCCCAAAATGTTGAAAAATCTGGCCATTATCATAGGTCACTGCAATTTTCATGTTGACTCCTCCGTTTCACTCTTTCCCGGTTGATGCTTGCAGCAGCGCTTGTGACAGCCTCTGCCGCACTGACCGCCCTCATTTTCCGGCATATGTCAAGAATAAGCGCCAAAAAAAGAGCCTTCGCATTTCTGCAGAGGCTCTTCAAGCATCAAAGGTTAAAATTAGGTGTTGATCTTGGTAACAACGCCGGAACCAACGGTACGGCCGCCTTCACGGATAGCGAAGCGGAGGCCTTCTTCGATGGCGATCGGGGTGATCAGCTCAACGTCCATTTCAACATGGTCGCCAGGCATGCACATTTCAGTGCCTTCCGGCAGCTCAACAACACCGGTAACGTCGGTGGTTCTGAAATAGAACTGCGGACGATAGTTGTTGAAGAACGGGGTATGACGGCCGCCTTCATCCTTGGTCAGAACGTAAACCTGGCCGTGGAATTTGGTGTGCGGATGAATCGTGCCCGGTTTGCAAAGAACCTGGCCGCGCTCGATATCCGTTCTCTGCACGCCACGGAGCAGAGCGCCGATGTTATCGCCAGCCTCGGCATAGTCGAGGGTCTTGCGGAACATTTCGATACCGGTAACAACCGTCTTCTTGCGCTCGTCGGTGAGGCCGATGACTTCGATTTCTTCACCGGTTCTCAGCTGGCCACGCTCAACTCTGCCGGTGGCAACAGTGCCGCGGCCGGTGATCGTGAACACATCTTCAACAGGCATCAGGAACGGCAGGTCAGACTTGCGTTCCGGAGTCGGGATATAGCTGTCAACAGCATCCATCAGCTCGAGGATCGGCTGATATTCCGGAGCGGTGATCTCTTTGGAAGCGCACTCCAGAGCCTGGAGAGCGGAACCGCGGATGATCGGGGTGTCGTCGCCCGGGAACTCGTACTCGCTGAGGATCTCGCGGATTTCCATCTCGACGAGGTCGAGCAGTTCCGGATCGTCAACCTGGTCAGCCTTGTTCATGAAAACAACGATATACGGCACGCCGACCTGACGGGAGAGCAGGATGTGCTCGCGGGTCTGCGGCATAACGCCATCAGCAGCGGAAACGACGAGGATAGCGCCGTCCATCTGAGCAGCACCGGTGATCATGTTCTTGACATAGTCAGCATGGCCGGGGCAGTCAACGTGAGCATAGTGACGATTGTCAGTCTGATACTCAACGTGAGAGGTATTAATGGTAATACCGCGCTCTCTCTCTTCCGGAGCCTTATCGATGTTTGCATAATCCATAAACTCGGCGTCGCCCTTCATTGCCAGCACCTTGGTGATAGCGGCGGTGAGGGTGGTCTTGCCATGGTCAACGTGGCCGATGGTGCCGATGTTTACATGGGGCTTGTTTCTTTCAAATTTAGCCTTTGCCATTGGAAAAATCCTCCTTTTAATTCAAATAATAAATCTTTGTTTTGCAATTCACTGCTACTTGATATTGTATCAAGCAGCAGCAAAAAATTCAAGACATTTAGTCCTCTTTTTTCGTTCTTCCGGCAATGATTTTTTCGCCGACAGACTTCGGAACCTCAGAATAATTGTGCGGCTCCATGGAGTACTGACCGCGGCCCTGCGTTTTGGAGCGCAGGTCGGTGGCGTAACCAAACATTTCGGAGAGCGGAATCAGAGCTTCAATCTCCTGGCCGGAGGGTGTGCCGGTCATGCCGAGCATCACGCCGCGGCGGGAGTTAACGTCGCCGATAACATCGCCCATATATTCTTCCGGAACGATGACGACAACCTTCATAATCGGCTCGAGCAGAATCGGCTTCGCCTTGCGCATAGCCTCTTTAAAGGCCATGGAGCCGGCGATCTTAAACGCCATTTCAGAGGAGTCAACTTCATGATAAGAACCGTCGTACAGTGTGACCTTCACGTCAACAACCGGGTAACCTGCGAGCACGCCGCTGAGCATGGCGCCCTGAATACCCTGATCGACCGCCGGAATATATTCCTTCGGAATCGAACCGCCGACAACGGCGTTGACAAATTCGTAGCCCTTTTCGGGGTTCGGATCCATCTTGATTTTGACATGGCCATACTGGCCGCGGCCGCCGGACTGACGCGCGTACTTCTCATCGACATCAGCATTGCCGACAACGGTTTCCTTATAGGCAACCTGCGGCTTGCCGACGTTTGCTTCGACCTTGAATTCGCGCAGCAGACGGTCAACAATGATTTCCAGATGAAGCTCACCCATGCCGGCGATGATCGTCTGGCCGGTTTCTTCATCGGTATAAGCCTTAAACGTCGGGTCTTCTTCAGCCAGCTTCGAAAGGGCAACGCCCATTTTCTCCTGACCGGCCTTGGTTTTCGGCTCAATGGCAACGCGGATAACCGGATCCGGGAACTCCATGGACTCCAGAATGACCGGAGCCTTGGGGTCGCAGAGCGTGTCACCGGTCGTCGTGTTCTTGAGGCCGACAGCAGCGGCGATATCGCCCGCATAAACGCTCTCAAGATCCTGACGATGGTTTGCGTGCATCTGCAGAATACGGCCAAAACGCTCGTTGCCGTCCTTAACGGAATTGTAAACGGTATCGCCGGCGTTCACGGTGCCGGAATAAACGCGGAAGAATGCGAGTCTGCCGACGAACGGGTCGGTTGCAATCTTGAACGCGAGCGCAGAGAACGGCTCAGTGTCCGAAGAATGGCGGTCTTCTTCCTCTCCGGTTTCCGGATTGGTGCCGCGGATAGCCTCGACATCGGTCGGAGCCGGCATATAGTCGATGATGGCGTCGAGCAGCTTCTGCACGCCCTTGTTGCGGTAAGAGGTACCGCAAACGACCGGAACAAGCTCGTTGTCCAGCGTGGCTTTGCGAAGCACGCGGCGCAGGTCTTCGACCGGAATTTCTTCGCCGTTGAGATATTTCTCCATCAGCGCGTCATCATGCTCAACAATGGCTTCCACCATTTCGGCATGATACTTTGCTGCGAGCTCCTTCATCTCTTCCGGAATTTCTTCCACTCGCATATCCTTGCCAAGCTCGTCGTAATAGATATCCGCATCCATCTCCATCAGGTCGATGATGCCGCGGAACGTATCTTCTGCGCCGATGGGGAGCTCGATCGGAACTGCGTTGCACTTCAGACGATCTTTCATCATCTGAACCACGCGGTAGAAATCGGCGCCCATAATGTCCATCTTGTTGACATAGGCCATGCGGGGAACGCGGTATTTGTCTGCCTGACGCCAAACGGTTTCAGACTGCGGCTCAACGCCGCCCTTTGCACAGAAAACAGTCACAGAGCCGTC